>DXFH01000009.1 GCA_019114515.1 Candidatus Limosilactobacillus merdigallinarum | reverse complement strand
TTTGTGTGCCAAATGTGTGCCAAAGGTGTTAAAACTGGTGATTCTTTGTGAAAACAAAAAATCACAAATCCTTATATATCAAGGGTTTGTGATTCATCGTGATTGCTCAGTAATCATATATTAAGGAGAGTCCATCAAATATACCTGTGAACTAAGCGGAGTGTGTGCGCTGTTGTATATCTCGTACGATACTGTAAAGGATGAGCCAAAAAGCACTGGATACTTGGTACTAAGTGCCAAAGGAACATCATACGCTGCTCCCCGTGGCTCAGGATTAAACTTCCCCGCCATATCGTCCATGATAACGATTTTCTCTGGTGGGATGAGTTTTTGAAGATTGGCTGTAATATCACTAAGGCTCAACTTCTCAGCTGTGCCTGTCAGTTTACGAACCGTATCAGCTAACGTACTCAATTCAGAAGCTAGTGTCATGCTGCCTCACCTCCAATCAAGGAGGTAAAGGCTGACAGAAGGCGGTTAATTTTCCCCCCCAATTGGGATTTGGCTATGTAACACTTACTAGGATGAACCATGATACCACTCATAGGATGAAGAAACAGTCTAAACATAAACTCGGTTGATGGATACGGAACAATCAGTTTGTTGTTTCCAGTCTTAACCTAATAGTATTTAGTGATGCTGTCGGGTTCATTATCCCACTTAATACCAACACTAGCCGAAACAGTAGCATTTAGATTTAAATAGTACTGAAAACTTTTGTTTTTGAAATCATCAAGACCGATATTTTTGATGGTTAATTGATAATGATAATTTTTAGGTAACTAAAAACCAGTTCAAACAAATTGCTTGCCTGAACTGGTTAAAAATAATGATCAATAACGGTTAATTAGGGACCCAAAGACCGACTTTAGCTTCCCTTCCACCAATAATTTGACTATTTAATTGCATTATAGCTTTCACTACCGTCTTTAGCAGAGAACATGGCACTGCTATTATCACCCGGCTTCATCAGGCTCAACGTGTAGCCATCACCAAGTGTTTTCTTCAACGCTGCTGATGTCTTGCATAAAGATTTTGTCAGGCCTGGCCAACCAGCTTGGTCTGCTTGACTAGGGTTTTGCAAAATTGCATTCAGTGCTTTGCCGTTATCGGTGTCCGTGTTTGGTTCGATCTTATATGTCTTGCTGGCACGATCAAACTCAACGCTACCCATTTTGCTATAACCATTTTGCAGCTGCCGCAAAATGGCATCTTCTTTTTCACTCTGGGTGGCACCATTTTGCGTTTGTAAACCGTTGTTAGAAAACTCTTTAATACTCTTTTGCGAGCTCGTGGTAGATTGTGAGCTGCTTTGGCTGGCAGAATTATGGTGCCAATACGGTAAATTAACGGCCCCATATACTGTAGCCGCCAAACTAATCAGTACTAAAAATGTTGCCCATTTCCATTGGTGATACTGCTGCCAAGAGTTCATCAGGTAGAACACTGACAAAATCAGCATTAAGCCACCAAAAATAAGCAGAATTAACATGTAATTACTCCTCTAATTAGTATTCTAGCAAAGCCTTAACATCGTAGTTTTGCAACTTTTCGCGGCCATGCAGGTCCTTTAGTTCAATGATAAAGGCACAGCCGACCACTACACCACCCATACGTTCAACCATATCAATAGTTGCAGAGATTGTACCACCAGTAGCTAACAGGTCATCTACGGCTAAAACACGCTGACCTGGCTTGATAGCGTCATTTTCCATCTGCAGAGTAGCACTGCCATATTCCAATTCATAGGATGATGAAATAGCTGGCCGTGGCAACTTACCCTTTTTGCGGGCAGGAGCAAAGCCAACTCCTAAAGCAGAAGCAACTGGACAGCCAACAATGAATCCCCGCGCTTCTGGGCCAACGACCATATCCACGTGTTTGTTCTTTGCGTAATCCACCAGCTCGTCAGTCACCTGCTTATAAGCCTTACCATCTGCCATCAAAGGTAGAATATCACGGTAGATAATTCCTTTTTCAGGGAAGTCCGGAATGCTGGCTACGTACTTGCGCAAATCTAAAGCCATAATTGTATCTCCTTCAGTGTTTAATTAGTTAAATGTTTACGAATCCAATCTCCGAGTTGAGCCGAAGAACTTTTTGCCAAAACAGTGACCACTTTTTGCCATTCTTCTGCCTGGCGGTATTGGTGAGTATGTTTTAAGTCACCTGCTTCTACATGATCACTGATCTTCAAAAAGCCATTTTTCATTGTAACAAATCTTAACTCTAAAAACACTCGAATCATGAAAATTAACTGATTTTGATCGATTTTTAAGCTATTAATTACTTGCTTAGCCTGTTGATTCAAATTAATTGTTCGGATTTTCCGCAATAATTGATAAAAATTAACAAACTGTTGACGATCTGGAATCTGAAAAACAGGTCGTACTTTAAATTGCCGAAAATCTAAGTGGATCTCAGTAACATCTTGCAATTGCCCTAACACCGTCGTTAATTCCTGCAGTGATTGGGGCATATCTACAATGGCGAGCGCATGATTATGCAGTGGCGTGCCTGTTACTTGTGCTGGACTTAGTACCGGACCATTGGCATGCCCTTGCACATTTTCCCGCAATTTTGGATCAAAAATCAAATAGCTCATCTGTTTCTCAAAGCTTCTGGCGGTTACCGGTTGCTTTCGATTATCCACCAGCGCCGGGCCCTCAAAGTGACAATCACCCAGCATCAGCTGCGCGTTTTCTTGACCATGCCAGCGGTTTAAATTTAGTTTAACCAGCATATTTACAGGTGTCGTCGCTAAGGCACTCAACAACTCTGCTTGTTTGAATGCTAATACATCAATACCGCCATTCTTAGATTGCAAGCGAAGTTTCAAATGCTGCTTATCCTTACCAATTAGTTGCGCTTGTTCAATCACTGGATGGTGCACACAAAACTGTGGTTCTTCATTATCTGGCCCAAATGGTGCTAATCGTTGAATTTGCTGATAAAGTTCCTTCGTCAACTGATCAGTCGTCAGGGTGCCAGCATAATTAACGTTGGGCTTTTTGGTGAGATCGACCCCTTGTATTTGTGCACCTTCTTCTAGTGCCTTAGCAAGCTGCGGTAGCTTAACGATATTAAATGAAAGGCCACATGCCATGGCATGGCCGCCAAACGCAGTCATCAAGTCGCGATGATCCGTTAACGCAGCAAAAATATCAAAACCTTCTACACTACGTCCTGATCCCTTAGCAACCAGTTGTCCAGGATCCACGCTGGCAACAATTGTTGGCTTGCCCGTTGCCTCAACTAACCGACTAGCAACAATGCCCAACACACCTTGATGCCAGCCATGGCCAACAATCAACAAGGTTTGTTTGCGTAAATTATCAGGAGCCTGTGCTTTTGCCAGCGCTTCTTCATAGATTTTCTTCACCAATTCTTGACGCTGATTATTGCATTCATCAACCTGCCGGGCTAATTGTGCGGCCTGGTCTTCGTCCAAAGTGGTCAGCAATTTAACCCCATCATTGGCATCCGCAATGCGGCCTAATGCATTCAAACGCGGTGCAATTTGAAAGCCGATATCTTGATCTGTGAGGTGTGCCTCGTCGATATTCGCCAATTTAGCCAGAGCATGAATGCCTGGACGCATGCCTGCGCGCAACTGTTGTAGGCCAAAATAAACTAGAGCATGATTCTCATTAGCTAGCGACACTACATCGGCAATCTCACCAATCGCCACCAGATCGAGCATTTCAGTCGGAAACTCTTCCAATAGTGCCCAGGCCACTTTAAAGGCCACCCCAACACCCGATAAATCCGCATAGGAATATTCTGCTCCCGGATATTGCGGATGCACAATTGCTACGGCATCAGGGAGATCCTCGGGCATCTTATGGTGGTCAGTGATAACCACATCGACGCCACGACTTTTAGCGTAAGCTACCTCATCTTTACCGGTAACGCCATTATCCACGGTAACGATTAATTGCGTGCCATTATCGATCAAGCGCTTGTACTCGTCTTGATTCGGGCCATAACCATCCTTGAAACGATTAGGAATGAAATAATCAACTTGAGCGCCTAGGCTTTCTAATGCTTCGTACATCACCGTGGTGCTAGTCATTCCATCCGCATCATAATCACCATAAATAGTAATTTGTTCACCATCAGCGACTGCCTGCTTAAGCCGCGCTACCGCCTTATCCATATCATGCAGGTAGTGTGGTTGTTTAATTTGTGCAAGCTGTGGTTTCAAGAAAAGCTGTGCTTGTTTTAAATCCTTACATCCGCGAGCGACTAATAATTTAGCCAGCACCGGTGGCAACTGACACTGAGTAGCAATTTGTTCGACCAGTGCTTGATTATCAGTGGTCGTTTTTTGCCAACGATATTTTGCCTGCAACATTTGTTTCCTCTCCAAACAAAAGAAAAAGAGCCATTCATGGGCCCTATTTCTTTTTACAATTCTTGCTTGTTCTGCTGAAAATCAAAAAACTTCTTGATTGCCCAGTCGCCAATTCCTGGCATTGCTTGATAAATCCAGCTAACAGCAGCCGTGTAGCCTGGGACATTTATTTCTCGTGTCTTATAGCCAACATTATTCCAAACTGTTTTAGCCAGGGACTCGGGTTTAATCATCATCCATTTAGGTAAATGCGACAAATAGCTGCCGTCTGGATCCGCCTTATTGAAGAAGTTTGTATCCACCGGACCTGGGTTAACCGTCAAAACCTGTACCCCATAGTCGGCTACTTCCATCCGCAGTATATTATCAAACTGAATCAAGCCCGCTTTCGTAGCCGAATAAACGGCACTGTTTGGTGTCGGAATCTTACCGGCAAGTGAAGCAATATTGATGATTGCTCCATATCCTTGATCCATCATTTGCTTAGCCACGCACCGACTTAAGTACATCACCGCCAGCATATTAATCTTCAGCATCTTGGCCATAGAGGCACGACTTTCTTTGGCAACCGCCACCATATCACCGAGACCAGCCGCGTTAATTAACACATCGATCTCGCCAACACCATGTCGTACTTGGTCCAACACTTGGTCAATTTGATCTGGATCCTGAACATCTAACTGGTAGGCAAATGCCGGCCGGCCAGAGAGGATCAAACATTTCTTAACCACCCAATCTAGGCGTTCTTGATTACGACCGCAGACGACCACAATGGCGCCCCGCCGCGCTGCCTCTAATGATAAATGCTTACCAATACCGCTGGATCCGCCTGTGATCAATACAATTTTATTGCGCAGCATCCGCAGTGATTTTAATCGACGCATCATTTTAATCAGCCTCCTTCTTTACCAAAGGTACATCAATTTCATCAAAGTCATTCACTACGCGGGTATGTGGAAAAATATCGCGAACTTGATAAGCCAATTGGTAAGCCGCTTTTCCTACATAGCGTGCTGAAATATGATCAAGCATTAATCGTTTTGCATGTGCTCGTTTAGCGACTTCAGCTGCCTGTGCACATGTTGAGTGATAGTAATTATGAGCCATCTTTGCTTCGTCTTTGGCAAAAGTGGATTCATGCACTAAGACATCCGCATGATCAGCCAGTTTAACCGCATTCTTGGTCTGGCGGGTGTCGCCAATAATGGTGATCACTCGCCCTTTTTGAGGCTCCCCAATAAAGTCATGACCATCAACCACGCGGCCATCAGCCAATTCTACTTTCTGACCGGCCTTTAACTGACCATAAACCGGTCCTGAGGGAATACCGGCCTTTTTCAGTAAATCAACCTGCAACTCTCCAGGATGATCATGCTCCACGACCCGGTAGCCAAAGCAAGCAATCTTATGGTCTAATTTTTTGGCATAGACAATAAATTTATTATCCTCAAATATTTCCCCCCCATGGGTTAATTCAACAAATTTCAGTGGGTAATTTAAGTGCGATTCACTCACCTCAAGGGAAGTATTTACAAACGCCTTAACACCAACCGGGCCATAAATGGTTAACGGTCCACTGCCACCTTGAAATGAACGGGAGCTTAAAAAACCAGGCAAGCCAAAAATGTGGTCACCATGTAAGTGCGTGATAAAAACTTTGTCCACCTTACGTGGTCGGATATTTGTTCTTAGGATTTGATGCTGGGTAGCCTCGCCACAATCGAACATCCAAATGGAATTACGCTCTTCCAGTAATTTTAACGCTAAACTTGCAACATTACGCTGCTTGCTTGGTGACCCCGCACCAGTGCCCAAAAATTCAATCTGCATACATCGTTCCTCTTTCTAACATGAAAACCACATTACTGTACGAATTCAAAGACAAAGTCCTCAATACGAACTGAGTCCCCATCTTTGATTCCCTTTACCCGCAAAGCGTCATCAACGCCCATATGACGTAATTGACGAGCAAAACGTAATTGGCTATCCTCATGCTGCATATTGGTCATTTCAAATAGGCGTTCCAGCTTTTTGCCAGAAAGCACCCACGTACCATCTGGATCGCGACTAATCGTAAATGCTGGTTCATCTTCGTCCTTGACTCCATAATGTGCCTCAACACTCTCTTGTTCGTCATGGCTTTCGCTATTAAACTGCGGTGTTTTTTCTAATGTATCAACAGTCGCCTGCATCAGCCGGTCGACCCCATCATGAGTCACTGCCGAAATTTCATAAATCGGTGGCATTTCATCGACCTCATTTGCCAATTGCTTCTTAAAATGCTGCAAGTTGTCCTTTGCATTAGGCATATCCATTTTAGTAGCAACAATAATCTGTGGTCGTTTCAATAGTTCAGGGTCATAGTTAGCTAATTCATGGTTAATTGATTGCCAGCGTTCAATTGCCTGATCCTCATCTTGGCTGCTCATATCGATTAAGTGCAGCAAAACTCTTGTCCGTTCAATGTGCCGCAAGAATTGCAGACCTAAGCCAACCCCTTTGGAAGCACCTTCGATTAGTCCTGGCATATCGGCAATTGCAAAGTCCCTACCATCAGGCAGCATGACCATCCCCAGGTTTGGCACCAAGGTCGTGAATTCATACGCGGCGACTTTGGGCTTGGCACCAGTCACCACTGAAAGCAATGTAGATTTACCAACAGATGGGTATCCGATCAGACCCACATCAGCAAGCATCTTCAATTCTAGTTCGAGGTAATGGTCTTCGCCTGGGGCACCATTTTCCGCAATTTCAGGTGCAGGATTCTTAGCAGTTGCAAAACGCATGTTACCACGGCCACCACGACCGCCCTTAGCAACAACTAACTCCTGTCCTTTATTAACTAAGTCGCCGACGATTTCTCCGGTATCCAAATCGCGGACAGTCGTACCTTGAGGAACCGCAACAACCGTATCTTCTGCAGCCGCCCCCGTCATCTGCTTGCTACCACCATTTTCGCCATTCTTGGCCTTAAAAATACGATGATAACGAAAGTCCAATAGGGTACGTAATCCCTCATCAACCTTAAGAATAATGCTGCCGCCACGGCCACCATCACCGCCGGCGGGACCACCATTTGGCACATACTTTTCTCGACGAAAAGCAACCATTCCGTTACCGCCACGGCCAGCATGGACTTCAATTTTTACTTGATCGACAAATGTTGACATTTTATTAACTCCGTTCTATCACTTTGAATTTAGTATATGAGAAATCGTGACCACCGTCAAAATCAATCGTGGCTGCTTGATTTGGCAATTTCTGCTTGTCTCTGCAGAGAAACCTTAATAAGTTGGGCCGTTGATTTATTAATCCCTAAGGCACGAATATCCTCAACACTCGCCTGCGAAATATTAGTGAGGTTACCAAACTCTTTCATCAGTTTATTACGGGTACGCGGGCCCACCCCTTTAATGGCATCTAATCTTGAGCTCAACGAATGCTTGCTGTGAAGCCGGCGATGGAAAGTAATTGCAAAACGGTGTACCTCATCTTGGATCCTTTGAACCAGGTAAAAACCTTGACTCCGTGGATCCAAATGGACATGTTGATCACAATCTCCAAAGAGCAAGTCAGCAGTTTTGTGCTTATCGTTCTTTACCATGCCCACTACCGGAATGCCTAACCCCAATTGGTTCTGTAATACGTCTTTGACGGCATTCATCTGGATTTCGCCACCATCCATAAAAATAATGTCTGGCATGGGCTTACCTTCCTTAAGTAGCCGACTATAGCGACGAAAGATTACTTCCCGCGTGCTAGCGGATTCATCTGCATGGTTGATCACCGTTTTTAACTTATATTTCCGATACAGTTGCTTAGCCGGTTCACCATCAACAAAAACGACCATTGCTGAAACTGGGTCTGCCCCTTGAATATGTGAATGATCAAATGCTTCAATCTTGTGTCCTTCAGGCAAACCTAAAGCGTCGGTAATCTCCTTCATTGCTCCCGTTGTTTTTTCTTTATCCATTTCCAACAAACGGAACTTTTCGTTTAATGAAAGAATTGCATTTTCATGGGCCATTCGCACCAAATCAGCCTTTTGACCCCTTTGCGGCGTTCGTACTGGTACGCCCAGGATCTCACTGATTTCCTGGTTGGGCATCCCTTTTGGCAACAGGATTTCCTTAGGCTTCAAATTATTCTTCCGGTCATAAAATTGCAGAATGAAGCTGGTCATTTCTTCGACAGCTGTGTCCACAACCGGAAACAGCCGTTTTTCGCGTTTCATCAGTCTTGACTGACGAATAAAGAATACCTGAATGGATAGCCAACCCTTGTCCATATAAAAATTAAACAAGTCACGAGGCGTCTTGTCATTAGAAATGATTTTCTGTTTTTCAACGGTTACTTCAATGTAGTGAATCTGATCTCTAATTTCAGCTGCCCGTTCATATTCCATCGCTGCCGATGCTTGCTCCATCTTCTTGGTCAACTGACGTTTAACATGTTCAGTATTACCATTTAGGAACGATTTGATCCGCTTAATCTGCGTATCATATTTTTCTTGAGGAACCTTCTTAAAGCACGCACCGAGACATTGGCCCATGTGATAGTACAGGCAAGGGCGCCCCTGGTATCCATTACACCTTCTTAATGGATAAACCTTCTGTAAGAAATGGGCTGTTTCTTCGGCCGCCGTGACATTCGGATAGGGTCCAAAGTAATACGCACCATCCTTCATAATTTTACCAGTAATCTTTAATTGCGGGTCCCGCTCATTCGTGATCTTGATGTATGGGTAACCAGTAGTATGCTTCAGCGCGATGTTAAAGTATGGCTGGTGCTTTTGAATCAGTGTAATTTCCAGCAGAAAAGACTCTTTATTAGTAGATGTGACAATCGTTTCAAAATCAGCCACCTGTGAGACCATCGCGGCTACTTTACCAGTATGACTGCTTTTAAAGTACGAACGAACCCGGTTCTTTAAACTTTTAGCTTTCCCTACGTAAATAATTTTGCCATTAATGTTCTTCATTAAATAACATCCTGGTTTGTCAGGAAGCAGTGCCAGTTTATGTTCCAGATATTCGCTAGCCATATCATTCCTCCTCAAGAGATAACTAGAAATATTTTATAACAGAGCCGTTTTCTAATCAAAAAAACTGACCGTCGGATAACGGTCAGTTAACTTATCTTAAGCTTCCAAGATTTTACGTAAGAATTCTTGTGCCCGTTCAGTTTGTGGATGACTGAAGAATTCACTGGGCGCTGCTTTTTCTTGAATATCTGAGTCAGCCATGAACCAAATTTGGTCGGCAACGTTCTTGGCAAAGCCCATTTCGTGGGTTACAACAACCATCGTCATCCCTTCGTCAGCAAGGTCCTGCATTACCTTTAGAACTTCACCAACCATCTCTGGATCCAGCGCACTAGTTGGTTCGTCAAAGAGCATCACATCTGGGGTCATTGCTAATGCTCGTGCGATTGCTACCCGCTGCTGCTGTCCGCCAGATAGGCTAGCAGGATAGGCATCCGCTTTTTCGTCCAAGCCAACTTCTTTCAACAATTTATGTGCCAATTGATTAGCCTCATCATCCGGCATTTTTTTGACTTTCACTGGTGCCAATTTTACGTTTTGTAAAACCGTCTTATTAGGGAAGAGATTAAAGCTTTGAAAAACCATTCCCATCTTTTCCCTAATTTTTTGAATTTCCTTCTCCGAGAGTCCTTCCATCTTTTTGCCTTCAAAGATGACTGTACCACTGGTTGGTGTTTCAAGGTGATTCAGGCAGCGAAGGAAGGTCGACTTACCGGCACCAGATGGGCCAATGATACAAATTACCTGACCCTTTTTCACCGTTCCATTAACATCTTTTAGGATGGTGTGATTGCCAAATTTTTTCGTTAAATGCTGGATATCAATCATTACTTCGTCTGTCATTTTATCCCCTTACCTTCTTTAATTAATAAGCATATTATACTGGGATATTGATTAATATGCAAGAATAACGCATAAAAATTCTCAAAATAGTAAAATTATGCATATTGTTTTAACGATACCCGATCAGAGTGACTTATGTTATACTGCGTTTATGAAAATAAAGGGAGCGATAAAATGGGATTAGTTACTCGCCGTAGTCAACAATTAGACAAACTATTTGACCAGTTGGCAATCGATCCAAAGCGTAAACACAAGCCAGAGGATCAGAAGAAAAAAGAAACTACTGATCAAAGTAAAGACAATAAATAAAATACCAGTTTGAAAAATCCTTTAAACTGCATAATAAGAACAAGACCCCGTATTAGAACTGTTGAATACGAGGTCTTGTTTTATATTGAGAAAGCTAACTTAAGTGGACTCTTCGACACTTAATTTTGGTTTTCATAACCATGAGGGTAGCGCTTGTTGAGTTCTTTAATATTGCTCTGTGCAACTTCATCAAAGGGAATGTTTGCCCATTCGGCAACCTGCGACAGGTACCAAAGAACGTCACCCATTTCATGAATCAATTCCTGGCGATCTAAGTTTTTACCCCTGAAAGTATAATTCTTTACCAGATCAACTACCTGACCGGTTTCACCAGCCAAACCCAATGCACAGTTAGTCAATACCTGTTCGTTACCATATAAGGTACGCTTAGCTGCCTTCTGATACTCATCAAATTCCATGCTTACTTAACTCCTGTCTGTTGTTCAATCCACTGCCAAACTTGATCTTTGCCTCGTTTAGTTTTTGCTGAGAAGAGAACTAGCGGAGTTACTTTATCAAGATTGAGACTATTTTGAACTAACTTAGTGGTTTGTGTAAATCGACTGCCCTTTACTTTATCCATTTTAGTAGCAACTACCAAAACTGGGAGTTGATAATAGGCCAGCCACTGATACATTTGGATATCGTCATCAGTCGGAGCATGACGCCCGTCTACCAGCATAATGACTCCTTTTAATTGAGGGCGCTGAGTCAAGTAGCTTTCAATCATCCGACCAAAATCTGCTCGTTGCTTCTTAGAAACTTTGGCATAACCATACCCAGGTACATCCACAAAGTAGAGCTGATCTTCAATGTGGTAGAAATTAAGCGTTTGCGTCTTACCAGGCTGGCTGGACGTATGCGCAAAGTTGCGTCGGTTAATTAATACATTGGTTAAAGAAGATTTGCCAACATTAGAACGACCAACAAACGCAATTTCTGGTTGTTCACCAGCCGGATATTGCTTCTGATCAACTGCGCTAATAGTTAGCTCAACTGAATAAACGTCCATCTTTGGTCCTCCTTTATGATGCTGCCTCGTTTTTCATGATATAGCGCGGTTCACTATGGTTAACCACACAATTCTTATCGATAACCACTTCTGCGACGTCTTTCTGGCTTGGCAAATCAAACATAACGTCACGCATAACGCCTTCGATAATTGACCGTAAGCCACGCGCACCAGTGTTTCGTGCGATGGCCTGCTGAGCCATTGCTGACAATGCACCATCAGTGAAGCGCAGTTTGCTACCATCCAATTTGATCAATTCCTGATACTGCTTAACCAAAGCATTCTTTGGCTCTGTTAAAATTCGAACTAAGTCGTGTTCATCAAGCTTTTCTAGGGCCGTCATAACAGGCAGTCGACCAATAAATTCCGGAATCAGGCCGAACTTCAGCAAATCTTCTGGAATAACATGCTGCAAGATATTTTTATCGTTCACTTGCACTGCTTCCTTGGAATCAGTACCGAAGCCAATGGTCTTGTCGCCTAAACGTTCCTTAACAATGTTTTCGATCCCATCGAAGGCACCACCAACAATGAAAAGAATGTTCGTCGTATCAACTTGGATAAATTCTTGCTGGGGGTGTTTACGGCCACCCTGTGGCGGAACATTCGCAATCGTGCCTTCCAGAATCTTCAGCAGTGCTTGCTGAACTCCTTCACCTGACACATCACGGGTAATGGAGACGTTCTCGGCCTTCTTAGCAATCTTATCGATTTCATCAATATAAATAATACCCTTTTCAGCACGATCAACATCATAATCAGCTGCTTGCAAAAGCTTTAAGATGATGTTTTCAACGTCTTCACCAACATAACCTGCTTCTGTTAACGTAGTAGCATCTGCAATCGCGAAGGGAACATTCAAAATCTTAGCCAAAGACTGCGCTAAATAAGTCTTACCAGAACCGGTTGGCCCAATCACCGCAATGTTTGACTTCTGTAATTCAGTATCATTGTTGTCGCCGGTAATCATGGCATTAACCCGTTTGTAGTGGTTATAAACCGCAACTGCCAGCGTCTTTTTAGCATCGTGCTGGCCAATTACGTATTCATCCAGTTCCTTCATAATTTCTTCCGGAGTTGGTACCTTGAAGGTTTCGCTTTCAGATTCATCTTCAGCTAATTCTTGCTGGATAATTTGTTGGCACAGGTCAACACATTCATTACAAATGTATACTCCTGGCCCTGCAACTATCTTCTTAACTTCATCCTGGGATTTACCGCAAAATGAACAGTGAACGTCTTGTTCATTGGTATCTTCAAACATTGAATAACCTCCTCATGGCTGATACACAAATTTAATGATAGCAAAATTCATGCCGACTTTCGAATAATACGTTTCGTCAGCCACTCACAACGAAAAAGGGCGCGGCCATGGTCGCACCCTTCTTACAAATAAGCACTGATTGAAATTGCTTACTTGTCAGCCTTTTCGTCCTTCTTGTCGTCCTTGTCATCTTTTGCTGGCAAGTCCTGCTTTGCAGAGTCGGCAATCAGGTCAACGGCCTTCTTGATTTCAATGTCGTGTGAAAGCATGTCCTTAGACAGACTCTTTTCAACGGCATCCTTTTCCATACCAAACTGCTTTGCTAAGTCAGCGATTTCATCCTTAATTTCGTCATCGTTAGCAGTCAGCTTAGCATCCTTAACGATTGCTTCCAGAACTAAGTTAGTCTTAACCCGCTTAGCAGCATCACCAGAGAATTGCTTCTTTAAGTCATCTTCAGTGGTACCAGTAATCTGGAAGTACATCTTAGGGTTGATACCCTGTTGCTGCATTCCTGCCAAGTATTGCTGCATTTGACGGTTAGTGTCTTCATCCAGCATTGCTTGTGGAATGTCTTGGATAGTAGCATTAGCAACAGCAGCGTCAACGGCAGCATCTTCAATAGCAGCCTTAGCAGCAGATTGCTTGTCATCTTCCAATTGCTTGCGCGTCTTCTTCTTCAATTCGTCTAAAGTATCAACATCTTCGTCAACATCCTTAGCGAATTCATCGTCTAAGTCAGGCAGTTGCTTTTCCTTAACTTCGTGCATCTTAACGTTAAAGACAGCATCCTTGCCTGCCAAGTCCTTAGCATGGTAATCCTTTGGGAAGGTAACCTTAACTTCAACTTCATCGCCAGCCTTGTGGCCTACTAATTGGTCTTCAAAGCCAGGAATGAAACTGCCAGAGCCTAATTCAAGGGAGTAGTTATCAGCAGAGCCACCATCAAACTTATTGCCATCAACACTGCCTTCGTAATCAATCACAACAGTATCGCCGTTTTCAGCTGGCTTGTCTTCCTTTAATACTAATTCAGCTTGTTGTTGACGCTTGCGTTCCAATTCAGCATTAACGTCATCATCACTGACTTCAGTATCCTGCTTTGGTACAGACATACCCTTGTAGTCGCCCAGCTTTACTTCTGGCTTAACGGCAACTTCCGCCTTGATGCCCCATGGTTGACCCTTTTCCATGCTTTCAATGCTTACTTGTGGCTGATCAACTGGTTCAATCTTAGTTTCCTTAACAGCATCTTCGTAAGCAACTGGTAAAACATCATTTAAGGCATCTTGGTATAGAGATTCTTCACCGTACATTTGATTGAAGATTGCCCGCGGTACATGTCCCTTACGGAATCCAGGTACAGTGATCCGCTTTTGCGTCTTCTTGAAGGCGTTATCGATCCCCTTCTGTACAGTTTCTACATCAATATCAAAAGTCAATGTCCCTTTGGCGGCGTCTTTATCGCGTTCCCATTTTGCTGACATTTCATTTCCTCCAATAACAATCATATTCGGACAAGTTACATTGCCCATTACATACCTAATAAGTCTAACTTACACACCGGATTATTTCAAGATATTACGCATACTTAACCGTTTTACAATCAAATATTTTGGTAAACAAAAAAAGCCCTAGGAAAACCTAGGACTCTATTTAATGGACTAAATAATTAGTCTAAGACGTCGGAAACAACACCGGCACCAACAGTGTGTCCACCTTCACGAATAGTGAACTTCAGACCCTTTTCCAGGGCAACTGGCTTTTGCAGTTCAACAGTAAAGGTAACGTTGTCCCCAGGCATAACCATTTCTACACCGTCTGGT
>DXFH01000008.1 GCA_019114515.1 Candidatus Limosilactobacillus merdigallinarum | reverse complement strand
CAAGCTTTCAATAGTGCGGTGATGATGGCTTGAAGGATACACCTGTTCCCATGCCGAACACAGAAGTTAAGCTTCAACGCGCCGAAAGTAGTTGGGGGATCGCTCCCTGCGAGGATAGGACGTTGCCGCGCAAAGGAAAAAGGACTGACATTTTTGTCAGTCCTTTTTTGTTTCTATTTGTCGATGAAACATTTTGTTCGTAGATGCCTTATTAACTAGCAATCAATCGTAGGTCAGTTTGAACAGGAATTATTCTGTTTGAGCTGTTTTTTATAAGTAAATCATGCCAATAGTTTCCTCCTATGTGATGGGAAATAAAGCCTCATTGGGTTAGTGCTTAGTAAAAATTTCCCAGGCTTGTTGTTCAATAGGACGTAAAATAGCTGATTCACGAATAACACAATAACAGTTAAGGGATTGCTGCATCTCCGTGACCGGAATTTGCAAGAGTTGGTCATGGGCGTTAATGGCTGCGGTAGTGATGTAAGAAATACCAAGATTGTTTTTTACTAAAGTTTTGATAATTTGAATGTCGGTACCCTGGTAAATGATTTTGGGACGAACATGCGTCTGACGGCATAGTTGATTGAAGGCTTCGTAGTGTACGAATTCCTTATTTAAGGCAATAAACTGTTCGTGGCGCAGTTGCTCAAAATGGACGGGTTCCTTTATGTTTTGCAGTCGCTGATTTTTTTGACTAGCAATGATTACTAATGGATAATTGCCAATCTGGACGCTCTTAATGCCCATCTCCCGTAAAGGAGTGAGGGAGCCCAACAAGGCCATGTCAATATCGCCTTTACGTAGCATCCTTAATAGTTGTGCCGAACCGTGTTCAACGACATCTAAGTGCGGCAAGATGTTTGCCTGCATTAGGCGCGGTGTGAATTGGGGAAACAAGTAGTTGCCGATGATTGGTGGCAGACCAAACCGGATACGGGTGTTATGAACCCGGACGACATCTGCGTGCGCAACGGTTAATCCATTTAAAACGGATAGTGCATGACTGTCCAATTGCCTTCCCGCAGCGGTCACCTGCACAATGCCATGTGAATGATCGCGTGCAAACAACTGGGTAGAAAACTCTTCTTCGAGACGTTTAATGGCCTGCGAAATAGTTGGCTGGCTAACATTAAAATAATCCGCAACTTTAGAAAAATTTTTTTGCTGAACTAGTTCGTGAAAATATTCTAAATCTTTTGTATTCACGATAATCGCCTATCTAATAGCTTTTAAAATTCTCATATAAATAATTTTTATAATCAATTCATGTTTTGACTATATTTTACCACCCCTCATATAATGCTCATAACAATTAACGAAAGCTATATGGGAGGCAATTCAAATGGCTAATGCAAGTTCCATTTTAGATAACCCATTTTTAAACAAAGGGACTGCTTTTACCGAAGCAGAACGGCAACAATTAGGTTTAACAGGTGCATTGCCGGCACGGGTGCAGACTTTAGCTGAGCAGGAAAAACAGGCATACGCACAATTCCAAACGAAGCGTCAGGGATTAGAACAACGGCAATTCCTGATGGATATCTTCAATACGAACCGGACGTTGTTCTTCTATTTAATGGGGCAACACATTGTGGAAATGATGCCCATTGTTTATGATCCGGTCATTGCGGATTCAATTGAGCAGTACAGTGATATTTTTGTCCAGCCACAAGGTGCCGCTTTCTTATCAGTTGACGATATCGACAGCACTAAAGAACGTTTGGCTAACGCAGCAGATGGCCGCGACATTCGTTTAATTGTAGTGACCGATGGTGAAGCAATTCTAGGAATTGGTGACTGGGGTGTTAACGGGGTCGACATCTCTGTAGGTAAGTTAATGGTTTACACGGCAGCTGCCGGCGTTGACCCATCCCAAGTATTGGCCGTTTCACTGGATGCTGGTACGGATAACCAACAGTTACTAAACGACCCTAATTACCTAGGATTGCATCATGCCCGCTTTAAGGGGGCAAAGTACCACCAATTAGTAGATGCCTTTATGGATGCCAGTCAAGAATTGTTCCCCAAAGCACTGGTTCACTTTGAAGATCTTGGTCGGGATAACGCGGCGGATATCTTGCAGCAATACCAGACTAAACGGCCGGTCTTCAATGACGATATTCAGGGTACCGGGATTATTGCCCTTGCTGGTGTATTAGGTGCTTTGAAGATTTCAAAGCAGTCCTTAGCTAATCAGACCTTCTTGACATTCGGCGCTGGTAACGCCGGTATGGGGATCGCCAACATGCTGTTTGATGAATTAGTTCGGCAAGGCATGGATCCAGCAGAAGCGCGGCGGCACTTCTACTTGGTTGACGTACAGGGGTTGTTATTTAACGATACGCCTGACCTGACGCCAGCGCAGAAGGACTTTACTCGTGATCGCAGTGAATTTGCTAATGCGGATGAATTAACTAATCTGGCTGCTGTGGTGAAGGCCGTTCACCCAACCGTAATGATTGGTACTTCTAAGCAATCAGGTGCCTTTACAGAAGACATTGTGAAAGTAATGGCGGCCCACACAGAACGGCCAATTATTTTCCCCATTTCTAACCCAACTAAGCTGATGGAGGCTCACCCCGATGACTTGCTCAAGTGGACGGATGGTCGTGTATTGACCGCCACTGGAGTGCCATTTGACGATGTCACAGTAAAGGGCACTACCTACACGATTGGCCAAGCCAACAACGCGCTTGTTTATCCAGCCGTGGGGATGGGTGCGATCGCAGCGGGTGCTCGCCAAATCAATGAAAAAATGCTGGCGACGGCTGCCCATGCATTAAGTGACATTGTGGATCCAAGTGCTGCTGGAGCTGCGGTTTTGCCACCAGTTGCCCGTCTGGAAGAATTTACGACCAAGGTTGCCAGTGTCGTTGCGCAGTCAGCAATTGACCAAGGATTAGCAGCGGATGGTATTACTGACTCCCAAAAAGCGGTTCATGATCACAAGTGGACGCCTGCCTACTAAAAATGAGGGAGGAGTGAGCACATGCAAGTATTTCTAACTTCCGTTTCGAGCGTTGTCTAAATTGTATTGATTATGGCATTGGGCTATATTTTGCGGCAATATCGCTTCTTTGATTACTAAAATTGCTTTGCCAGCATCCATTTTTATGAGTGTCATGAAGTACCTGACCAAGGACAAACTGCTGGGCTTAGGAATCGGACTCATTTTCCCCGCATTAGCAGTAGTGATTTCTTACATTGTGGCCTTTATTCTGGTTAAGCTTTTTCGGATTCGGCCAGGTCGGCGCGGGGTCTTCATTAACGGGATTGCGAACGCCAACACGATTTTCATTGGGATGCCGCTGAATACCGCTTTGTTTGGTAACCGGGCGATGTCTTACTTCCTGATCTACTACATCGTCAATACGGTTTCAACATGGGCCTTTGGGGTTTACCTGATCCAAAATGATGATCCCACCCAAGAAGGCAAGAAGAAGGAACGCGGCAAGATCGACTGGCAAAAGTTATTGCCAATGCCATTGGTCGGCTTCATTGTTTCCATTATTTAGCTGTTGATGGGGATTCCGGTACCGAACTTTATCGGTCAAACCTTGTCCTACATCGGTTCACTGGTAACACCACTTTCCCTGATTTATATCGGGATTGTGCTGTATGATGACGGCTTAAACAACTTCCACTTCGAACGGGATTCGATTTTGGCTTTGCTAGGCCGCTTCGTGGTTTCACCACTGGTCTTAATTCTCTTGATTAAGGTCGGCATGAACGCTGGCGTCCAGTTGCCAAGAGACGTTTGTGGTTCAATCCGCAACGCCAATGCTGGCCGTGCTGCCGATTTTGGCTAACGAAGCACATGGTGACGTTAAGTATGCAACGGACATTGTGGTTATGAGTACGGTGCTCTTTGTGGTAGTTGTGCCAATCTTAATGTCTATTTTGCAGTTCATTTAATCTATCTTTACATAAAGAGTGTGACCGACAACGGTAAAAGCGTTGTTCTGCCACACTCTTTTTTGCAATTAACGGGAAAACTTACCCGCAGTTAGTAATGACACATTTATGTGAATTGTTTATTATTGATAAGGCTGGCGGGCAATGGCCCCGCTAAGCGATAATTGTATCTAATCATGTTGTCGTGAAAAACGTCTAAGCCCTATAATGAAAATAGACGGGAGGTAGGACAATGACTGAAATTAAGGAAGGTTATATGCCATTTGGCCAATATCAGACCTATTACCGGATTGTGGGACCGGCTAGTGGTAAAACACCGTTAGTCTTGCTGCATGGTGGACCGGGATCAACACATAATTACTTCGAGATTTTTGATTCGCTGGCAACAGATGATCAGCGGCAGTTAATTATGTACGACCAGATTGGTTGTGGCAAATCTTCAATGCCGACTGATCCTTCGCTTTACAACCGTAATACGTGGGTGAAAGAATTAATGGCGTTGCGTGATTATCTGCATCTGGATCGGATCCATTTACTGGGTCAGTCTTGGGGTGGAATGTTGGCGATTATCTATATGTGTGATCAAATGCCAGCCGGTGTTAAGTCCCTGATTTTAGCCAGCACACTCTCTGACTCGCAGTTATGGGGCAAAGAGCAGCACCGCATGATTAAGCAATTAAAGCCGGCTGAGCAAGCTGCCATTCAAGAAGCGGAAGCTAGTGGCAATTACCAAAGTGCGGCCTATGCCCAGGCAAATTCCCATTACATGCTTTTGCACAGTGCGGATGAGCCTAGTCGGGACTCGCCGGAGTTTTTACGGCGGAAGAAACGCGCGGGCACGGTTGCTTATAATGCGGCATGGGGTCCCAATGAATACACGCCAATTGGCAATTTAAAAGATTACAACTACACCAAAAAACTGTCCCACCTATATATGCCGACATTAATTACTAGCGGAACCAATGACTTATGTACACCACTGATCGCTAAGACGATGGCGGATGCATTGCCAAACTCCAGCTGGCACTTATTTGCCGGTACCCGTCATATGTCATTTATCGAAAATCCAGTTGAATATAAGAATTTACTAATGAACTGGCTTGATCGTCATGACTGATTTATAATGATTAATAGACATGCGAAAGCGTTACCAAAAACTAGCCGTTGTGTTTAGCAATTGGCAATGCTGACGAATGTCATGTCAGCCATGCTAGTGAGTAGCTAGCGGACGTGACTGTGGATGACTTTTATTTCTACTGTTTAGTTGTTAATGAGATATGGATTGTCTTTGAGCATAATTGAAGGAGTGAATCATTATGGTTGAATTTTCAAAGCGTGTTCCTGCAGACGGCACTGATGCCGTTGGTGTTATTCTGAATTCCGCTTCTGATCCAAACGTTATTTCATTTGCTGGTGGTTTACCAGCCGGTGAATTATTCCCAGTTAAGGAAATGGAAAAGGCTACTGATGAAGCTTACGAAAAGCATGGTGAAGCTGCTATGCAGTATGGTTCTGCTAGTGGTGTAGAGGAACTGCGTAAGCAACTGTTGAGGCGGTCGGAAGAAAAAGAAAACATCAAGGCCAACTTGGAGAACATCATGATGACCACTGGTTCCGAACAAGCATTGGACCTGGTAGGCAAGACCTTTATTGACCCAGGTGATGCCGTATTGCTAGAAGAACCAACCTACCTGTGTGCCGTTGATGTCTTCCGTTCATATGGTGCTAAATTTGTCGGCGTTGAAATGGACGATAATGGTATGCGGACCGACAAACTGGAAGAAGCTTTGAAGACTCACCCTGAAGCTAAGCTGATTTACACCATTCCAAACTACCAGAACCCATCTGGCCGGACTATGTCACTCGAACGGCGGAAGAAGGTTGCCGAATTAGCTGCTAAGTACAATGTTTACGTACTGGAAGATAACCCATATGGTGATATTCGTTTTGAAGGCGAAAAGCACATTACATCGATCAAGTCCTTTGATACTACGGACCATGTAATCTACACCAGTACCTTCTCTAAGATTCTGGCACCAGGATTCCGTTTAGGCTGGGTTATCGCTAACGATTACCTGATCAAGAAGCTGACGGTTATGAAGCAATCTGCTGACCTGCAGACGGATAACCTGGTTCAATATGCTTGCTCTGCTTTCTTGAAGAACAACGACATTGATGAACACATTAAGGTGATTTCCAAGGCTTACGGTGAACGTAAGGACCGGATGGTAGAAGACATCAAGAAGTACTTCCCAAAGAACGTTAAGTGCACCAATCCTAAGGGTGGCATGTTCCTTTGGGTTACTGTTCCAGGGGTTGAAGACACGGTTGAACTCTTCAAGAAGTGCTTGAAGCACAACGTTGCCTTTGTTCCTGGCGACCCATTCTTCGGCACCAACCCAGTTCCAGGTACTTTCCGTCTGAATTACTCTTGCATGTCAGATGACAAGATTGATGAAGGTATCAAGCGTTTAGGCAACGCTTTGAAGGAAGCTATTGAAGAATAATTTGAATGAATACTTGCGTTAAAGCAAAAAAAGGGCGGCTACAACCGCTCTTTTTTTGTAAGGGCAATCAGAAAGGACTACCCAATTCAATTCATGAAATTATAATAAAAGTGTAGGATGCAGAAATTGATTAAGGGAGGTTATCAAAGGTCAGATCCGGTTTTAGACCGTGATACGGTGCTAAAATTTACTGATGACCAAGTAAGCGAAGAAGCAATTGCAAAGCTGACAGCAGCCTTTCAAGCAGCTCCATGCGGAATGCACCAGATGGATGTTTTACGTGGTGTGATTGTTACTGATAGTAGGTTGAAGCAGACGATTGCGGATACCAACAATAATGCTTGTTATGGTGCACCGCTACTGTTTGTTTTAGCGGCTAAGCACGGCAGTCAGTTTGCCGAACGGGATGTTTATGTAGCAGCCGAAAACATTATGGTTGAAGCAACTAGTCTGGTCCTCGGCTCAGTTTAAGTAATGGGTGGCGCCGTTGCCCTCAATCAGCACCGTGACTTGCTGAAAAAGTTAGACCTGCCGGATTATTTTGAGGTTGAAGTGATTGTGGCAGTAGGTAAGGCGGCTGCTGAACCAGAGCATGAAGGCCGCGCACACCGTTATCAATTAGTAAGAAAATAATGAAAAAGTCTTGACTAATCTTAAAATAAGATTAAAATTGACCACAATTAATTGATGAAAGGCAGATCAAAATGGTGCAGCACATTCATACTGAATTGAATAATGTGTATTATTGTTGGTTCTGGAAGTAATTTCCTAGAATCAATAACCATTTGTGCTGGTTCTAGGATGAACGTCATCCCGCGACCAGCAATCATCACCAACTAATTACGTTGAAATGAAAACCGTCCCGGGGTGCAAGCAAATTGCATCCCGGTTTTTCTTTAGAGGAGGAAACGACTATGCCAGAAATGAGTTCAAAATTACAATCACGCTTCAATCGTGCATTAAAGAAAGTGGCTCCTAGTCCAATTCGGGTATTTGACATGAAAGCCAGTGTCATTCCAGGAATTGTCAAACTAACCCTAGGTGAACCCGACTTTAATGTGCCAGCTGTATCTAAGCAAGCAGCGATTGATAGTATTAATAACAATGATTCTCATTATTCACCATCGGCGGGGACTCCTGAATTACGCCAGGCAATTGCTCATTTCATGCAAGATCGGTACGGCCTTACTTACAATCCTGACGGTGAAATTATTGTAACGATTGGGGCGACGGAAGCCATTTACGCCACCTTATTTGCACTGATCAACCCTGGTGACAAAGTGGTTATTCCCACGCCAACCTTCCCGCTTTACGAGGCCATTGCCGCAATGCTGGGGGCAGAAGTAATTACAGTTGACACTAGCAGCAATGGCTTTGTCCTGAGTCCAGAAATGTTGCAGGATGCACTGCACAAGGCCGGCGATGTCAAAGCGGTGGTTTTAAACTACCCATCTAACCCAACCGGGGTTACTTACTCCGCGGACCAATTAAAGGCCATTGCAGATGTATTGGCTGATACCGATACGGTGGTGATTGCGGATGAAATTTACTCAGAACTGATTTACGATGGCCACCACACATCACTGGCTAAATTCCTGCCAGGACAAACGGTGATTTTGAACGGTGCTTCTAAGTCGGGTGCTATGACTGGCTACCGGGTCGGCTTTGTGGCTGCTCCGGCTGGATTAGCTAAGATGATCGGCATGGTGAGTTCCCTTACGATCACTAGTCCGGCAGATCCTTCAATGGCGGCTGCGGTCCCAGTGTTTGATAGTGAGGAAGGCAAGCAAGCTACTGAGCAGATGCGGGAAGCTTACCAGAAACGGCGTGATGTTCTGGTTAGTGGCTTGACCGCCCTAGGATTTACGGTTGCTAAGCCCAATGGTGCCTTCTACGTCTTCGCCAAGCTGCCAGCTAGTCAGGGTACCGATGATGTCGCCTTTGCGCAAAGACTAGTGGATGAAGTTAAAGTAGCAACTATTCCTGGTGCTTACTTTGGCGCTGGTGGTGCCGGCTACCTGCGTCTTAGCTACGCCACCAGCATGGATAACATTAAGAAGGCATTGCAGCGGATTGGCAAGATGCTGAATAAATAGCGTGGAGGTGACGTCCATGACGAAGATTTTAATGACGAGCGTCCGTCCGGATGAACAGGCGGCAATCGATAATTTTGCAGAACAGCACCAGGTAGACATTTTCACGACGGCTAAACCATTTTTAAGTCAGGAAGTCGTTGATATGACCAAGGACGTTGATGGCCTAGTGATTCAGCAGCATGCCGCCGTACCAGATGATGCGCTAAAACAGATTGCTGCTAATGGCTTAAAGCAGATCGCTACCCGGACAGCTGGGGTGGACACGATCAACGTCGATCTGGCGCACCAGCTCAACTTAAAGGTAACTAATGTACCGGCATACTCGCCCCGCAGCGTGGCCGAGTTTGCCTTGATGCAGATTTTTCGCCTATTGCGTAAGACCTACGCCTTCGATCAGCGAGTGGCTAACGATGACTTTCTCTGGGCTGGCTTACAGGCAGTAGAGATTCATTCCGCTACGATTGGCATTATTGGGGTGGGCCGAATCGGTGGTACGCTTGCGCAACTATTACATGCGTTAAATGCACGGGTCTTGGGCTTTGATGTGAAACCCCGAACGGATTTGGATGGCATTGTTGAATACGTCTCTAAAGAAGATCTGTTGAAACAATCAGATGTCGTTTCCTTACACGTTGACTTGAACCCGACTTCTCAAGGTTTATTAACGGCGAAGGACTTTAAACTGATGAAGCCAACTGCTGGCTTGGTCAATGCATCCCGAGGACCGGTAGTAGTAACCAAAGATTTGGTCGCTGCTTTACAGCATCATGAATTAGCTGCTGCCGCATTGGATACGGTAGAAGGTGAAGAACATGCCTTCAATCAGGACTTGCGTGAAAAGGGCCTGGATGATTTGCCACTGATTAAGCAATTGCATGATATGGACAACGTCATTTTGACCCCACACATCGCCTTCTTTACTAATATCGCCGTTCAAAATATGGTCGACATCTCATTAACAGATGTTTTGAACATTTTGGCTGGTGAAGGATCAGATCACGAAATTTGAGTTATAGCAATTAACAATTTTACACTCGTCACTTTTCAGCGGCGGGTGTTTTTTTATGGACCGATTCATGTTAAAGTAAGTTTGTTAAAATTGTAAGCGATCCCATTTACTGGGAGTGAGGAGAAATTATGCGAAAACCGTTTATTGCCGCCAATTGGAAGATGCACAAGAATGTGCAGGAAGCCGTTGACTTTGTGAAGGCAATCAAGGATAAGTTGCCTGATCCGCAAAAGGTGGAGGTCGGTATTGCACCCCAGGCCATTGCCTTACACAGTATGAAACAGGCTGCTGGCAAGTCCGGCTTAAAGATCATTGCACAAAATTGTGCAGCTGAATATTCGGGCCCTTATACTGGCGAGATCAGTCTGCGTGGCTTGCGTGATTCTGGAATCGATTATGCAATGCTGGGTCACATTGAACGGCGGCGCCTTTTTAACGAGAACAACGCATCAGTGAACAAAAAAGTGCTGGCAGCTGTGCAGATGGGCGTTACACCGATTATTTGTACCGACGAGGAAATGGTGCAAAAGGAAATTAACGGCGAAATTCACTATGTCTTCTCGCAGTTAATGAGTGTGCTGCATGGCATTTCAATGGACCAGATTAAGAGCGTCGTGATTTCCTATGAGCCGACCTGGGCAGTCGGTGCTGGCCAGCATGCCAACCCGACGATGGCCGAAGAAGGCTGCCGTCAGATTCGCCGAACCATTGCGGATGTCTATACTTACGAGATTGCCGATAAGATCCGTATCTTGTATGGAGGTAGTGTTAACCCCGCAAATATCAAGGAGATTATGGCTAAACCCGATGTTGATGGGGTATTGATTGGCCGTGCCAGTTTAGATGTGGATAGCTTCCTGCAAATGGTACAGCATTTTCAAAAGTAAGCAACTAATTTGTAAATAATTATTATTAACACGTGGCACTAGTTATTGGTAACTGGCTGCCACGCTTTTTTTGTAACCAATTTGTTATATACTTAACTTATACAGATTGATAGTTAGGAATTTAAATATCCGTAATGGAGGCAGAATATGAAGCTTATTTCATGGAACATTGATTCGCTCAATGCAGCACTAACGGGCACCTCAGTCCGTGCCGGCGAAACACGAGAAGTCTTGCAAAAGATTGAAGCAGAAAAGCCGGATGCATTTGCCATTCAAGAAACCAAGCTTTCTAAAAATGGCCCGACCAAAAAACACCAGGCAGCATTAGCCAAAATGTTTCCTGAATATGATTACGCGTGGCGCAGCTCCGTTGAACCTGCACGGAAGGGTTATGCCGGGACAATGTATCTTTACCGACATGGCATGGAGCCAGTCGTCAGCAAGCCCAAGATCGGTGCTCCGAGCACAATGGATGATGAGGGGCGTTTGCTGACACTGGAATTTCCGCAATTCTACTTGGTCGATGTCTACACACCGAATTCTGGTACAGGGCTTCGGCGTTTAGATGACCGACAGAAATGGGATGACTGCTACCGTGAGTACTTGCATGAATTGGATCAAAATAAGCCGGTACTGGCAAGCGGCGACTTCAATTGTGCCCATGAGCCGATTGACTTGGCGCATCCAGAGAACAACCATCACTCGGCCGGATTTACGGATGAAGAACGTGAACACTTCACTAAATTGCTGAAGGCTGGCTTTGTGGATTCATTCCGTTACCTCTATCCGGAGCAAACGGGCGCTTATTCTTGGTGGGCACAACGGGTGCGTACCAGTAAGCAAAACAATTCTGGCTGGAGAATTGACTACTGGCTAGTGAGCGACCGTATTAAGGAACGGATTAATGATTCCAAGATGATTGATTCCGGTGAACGGCGTGATCATACGCCGATTGAACTCGATATTGATTTATAAGGAAATGAGCATTATGTATCAAGAAAAGAAATTTGATTGGCTATCTTTGATTTTAGGGATTGTCTTTATTATCTTAGGTTGTTGGTCCCTGAAGAACCCCGACACCACCCTATCTTTGTTATCTATCCTGGTCGGGATTGGTGCTATTTTAAAGGGAATCTATGAATTGTCACTGCGGTCAACCATTAATAACCTATTAGGCATTAATTCCGCCTGGCTGTTAATCATGGCAATCCTAGACATCATTTTAGGAATAATTTTTATCTTCCACATCGCTGCAGGTGTAATGACCATTTCCATTATCTTTGCTTTCTGGTTCATCATCGATTGTATCGGTCAGTTATCCGTTGCTAGATTCTACAAGCAATTCCAAAAGGGCTATTACTGGTTGCTGGTTATTTTAAACGTTTTAGGTATAATCATCGGTATTGCACTGTTCTTTAACCCAATGGTTTCTGCAGCAACGATCGTTTGGCTGATTTCCTTCTTCCTGATGCTGCTGGGAATTCTGGCCATTGTAGCAGCATTCTAATTGTTTAATATGACGCAACTGACACGGGTGCTGGTTGCGCCATTATTGCCTCTATGAGGAGAAGACCATGAATAATCAATGTTTTACGGATGTGCAACGGGTCAACGTCGCTAAATTGGAATACCAGTTGTTAAAGCCGGGGCAGAAACTGTACTTGGATAACCGCTATTTTGGTGTGGTTTTACAACATATTTATACAGATGACGGCTTTCAGGCATTCGTGATCGGGGAACGTCAGCAGGATCCGCATTGTGTGATCATGCTTTTTAAGGGATCGTCGGGCATTTTGAATGGCAACCCGGATACGCTGAATAATGAGTGGTTGAAGACGAACTTCCCGATTTTATGGGCAATGCTGTTTCAAAATTATCAGGTCCCGGTACAGTTGACGACGGCAGCGCGGATGCTGAACCAACAGTTGAAAAAATATCCGCACGCAAAGTTTTACCTGTATGGACATTCGTTGGGTGCCATTAATCTCCAGTATGCTTTGGCGCATTGTCATTACTTAGGACAAATCAAGCAGGTCAGCCTGTATGAAGGGCCTAACCTGTACATCATGATGAATCATAAAGAGAGAAAGCGGGTGCGCAAGTTTAAACACAAGGTCGATAACTACGTCGATATTAATGACCCAGTCACCTTAGGCTATTATGATGGTCGTCATTTGGTTGGTAAATTACACTATGTCGATACGGAAATGCTGCCACTGGTGACGGCACACATGTGGGGTGGCTACCATTTCTGGCCCAGTGGTCGTTTAAAGACCAAAGCATTGGATGATCATTTTTGGCAGACAGCGTTGCGCGAACAGCAGATAATGGCATATGGTCACTCGATGAATACCAATTGGCAGCAGTGGCGGCTGGCTGCTGAAGATAAACAAAATGCATTTCAAAAGCGGCTGCAAAGCTTTCAGCTAATTTCTGACAAAGCATCGCTGCGTGAAGCACTGCTCAACCCTGATCAGTTGCGGAAGTGGTGGGCCGACGTGTTAGAATAACAACATGAAATGGCAAAAGAAAAAGGATTGATGAATATGGCGACAGTATTGGTTTTACCGAGTGTGTTGACCCCGGTTGACACCTGGAAACAATTAAAAGTAGGGCACCGTAATTTACAGGTTGTTGATTATCAGCAGCTGGATGTACCTAATTTTTCTTTCGACCAATTAGCAGCCGCCTGTGAAAAACTGGCTCAGGATGCACCCCAGCCAGTAGTTCTGATTGGTGAAGGCTTTGGCTCTTTATTGGCTTTAAAAATTGCGACCACGATGTTTGGCCGGTTAGATCGTTTGGTACTAGTAGCTCCCCAGTATCGTTACCGTTCAGGGCTGCTGGGTGGCCTTTTATCCCGTCCCACAATTAACGGACACCAGAAACGAGAATTGAGTCGTTCAATGAGCAATCTTGATTTAACGGGTGCGCTGGTACATATTATGTGTTCCACTTATGTTTATTGTGGTGAAAAGGACCGTTATAGCCGGCAAGCCAGTGAAAACATTGCGATGCGACTGCTAGATGGTCATTTGAAATTGGTCCCTCAAATGGGTCGGCAGATCAATTCAGATGGCTTACACGCCATTAGTGAAAATTTACGTTAGTGATTTATTGAGGACGCGATCTTGGCAAGCCTCATGAATTCCGATATACTAAGGGCGCCGTCTTAGCTCAGATAGGTAGAGCGCATCCATGGTAAGGATGAGGTCGGCGGTTCAAGCCCGCCAGACGGCTTAATTTGGTGAAGTTTAAGGGGTTTATAATTGTGTAACACTGGGATTGGTAGTAACTTTTTGTGTTACGAAGTATAAAAAACGTTCAACTAGTATTAGGTAAGGCTATTGTGCCAATTCCTTTTGCTAATTGAACGTTTTTTTAATGTTTAAGTAAGTCAAGGATACTTTTGCTTAGAGATTCCGCATCGTCAGTATCTAAAGACAATAAGTACTTAAATAATTGTTTAGTATTTGGTAGATGAGTTAAATGACTATTTTGAATAGTAAGCTCAACATGTTCATCAGCACCGTAATTAAGTAATTGAATGACTGTGATATGCAAAGCAGATGCAATTTCCTCCAGTTTACGCAAAGATATGTTTTTCTTTTCGCCACGTTCTAGTTGAGAAATAAAGTTTATTGAAGAATTACTATCTTCTGCAAGGCGTTCTTGTGTGATATGTAATTCTAAGCGGCGAGTTCTTATTTTTGCTCCAATGTGTATTTGTGTCATGTTCAATACGCTTCCACACTTTTTGGATTCTAGCGTATTGATAATCCACTAAAATTAGAACACGCTGAAAAGCAAATAATTAGTTTGTATAGTCGCTTTTATCTTCTAGTAGTAAAAAATATAATGTGTTAATTTCAATTAGGAGGAGTACTTTATGAAGAAGAAAATGTATAAAGCAAAGAAGCAATGGATCATTGGGCTCGCTGCTGCTTCTTTAGTTACGTTCGTGGGAGTAAACCAGGCTAAGGCAGATACCACCAATGGACGGCAGGTACGCAACCGGTGGCTGTGCAGTCGGTTTTCAATAAACAAGTTGTGAATGATGGTACGACAGCACAAGTTAATCTACAAATCAAGAACGTTAACTACAACGATCAGACCAACAATGTTCCTAAGGCAGCCGCATACAATTGGGATGAGGAAACGTTAGGCAAATACGAAAGTAGTAATTCTGAATCTTCACTACGCCAATATGGTGATCCACAGTTAATTGCTTCCCACTCCAACAATGATTGGGCTATTTAGTATCAGTTAAAACAACCGGTTCGCCGCTCTTTTACGGATTTACCAAATAATGTTAACGCTCAGCAAGCTGATTATGAATGGAACGGTGCCTCTTTTGCACTGCATTACCAGAACACAAGCGATAATAATTACCGCCAGATCAATAAAATTTCTGAGTTTCTTTCGCATTACGACAAAGTAACTTTATCCGGTGAAAATCCGGATTCTTCTTGGCCACTTTATGACGCCAATGGTAATTACATTGTTAATATCAAAGGCGGTCAAGAAAATCCAGCAATGAAAGAAGAGGCGTTAAAAAACGCACCACGTATTGTCGTCGATAAGTGGATTAATGGTCACCACTTAACTTCATTACTGCAAACTTAAATAATGGATGCTGATAGTGGTGTATTACATGAAACTCCAGAAGGAACCCCATTTTACTTCGACTACTATGATAGTTGGATGGCTTACACTTATCTGGATGGGCAACTAATCACCATGAATAAGGTTGTCAACAACGTAAGTGCATTACGTGAATACGTTAGTGAAGCACTTGCAGCTAAAGATGGGCAGATAATTAACTTTGGTGAAGCTTACAGTAACGGTTTTCCAACTAACTGGGCCATCAGTACGGGTGGCGTTCCTGAAGGTACAAGTACACAATCTAGTATTTGTACATTATTTACTGATGATGGCATTTATGTAATTGGCTTACGGGGAATACTTGGTCATGAGAACCATGCGGTAGCCGTCAAGGTACCTTGGGCACTGGTTAATTCACAGTACAAGGATCTTTATGCCCAGCATAATACCGTGCCATATACTCCTACAGCATCCGATCATCACCAACATCAAGGTGGTGATACTGTTACTAGTAATCAAAACTTAGGCAATCTTGATTCATATCAGTTGACGAGTAACCAGTCTGGTCAAGCAGTTTTGCATGTTAGTGGTTGGCACGCAGCCGATGCCAGTCAAACTCAACAAAATAGCTTCTTAATTGTTTTTGATAACACAACTCATCGTGAAGTTGCTCGTCAAAGGATTAATATGGGAAGTCGTTTTAATGTTGAACAGGCTTTGCCAAATGTATACAACGCTGGCAATTCCGGCTTTAACCAGGATATTGTTATTCCAAATAGCAGTATCAGTCACCAATTAAGCCTAGTTGCTCGTTATTCCGACAGTAGTAATGGTGAAGGTCAGAACACTGATATGTGGTTTAATGGCCTGCACTTTGATACGAGCAATCCAGGTTACCTGGATACTGTCAAGGTTAACAATGGTCGCATAGAAATCACTGGTTGGTATGCAAGCAACTTAGCCTTGGGGTGTGCCTACCACACCATCATTGTATTAGACGCACAAACTAATCGGGAAATTGCCCGCACTATGACCAAGAAGATTAGTCGTGACGATGTAGCCCGTGCTTACCCAATGATTGCGAATGCCAATCAGTCTGGATTTGATGTTTCCTTCGACTTAAATCCTGCTTTTGTAAACGATAATCTTCGGGTTGTCAGCCGCTGGAGCGCCAGTGAAGACGCCGACAGTGATTACGTAGACTACTGGTTTAATCCAACCAAATTATCAATTGACCGGGGAAACCATGCTCATATGGATAGCATTACGAGCAACCAAAACAAAGTAACCGTCAGTGGTTGGAACGCGACGAATGAATCTTTTGGACAGAAGTATCACTACATTATTGCCTTTGATAAGAAGACAAACCGTGAGATCACTCGGCAATTAGTTCAAAACGTCGCTCGTCCGGATGTGGCTAAGGCATTTCCTAACGAAGTGAACGCTGGCCAAAGCGGCTTTACAGCTAGTTTTGATCTGACACCAGCAATGGCTAACGATCAGATTACTTATATTAGTCGTTGGTCAGCCGACCCAGCAGGTAATAACGATTACGCTGATTATTGGTTTGACCCGGTTCAAAAGATTAACCGTGCTTGTCTAGATAAGGAATCTTACAATGCTAAGCAGAATACCTTAAATGTGGCTGGCTGGCATGCCAATGATGCTTCAATTTATGAACCATACCATATCCTTATTTTGTTTGACGCCACTACTAATAAGGAAATTACTCGCCAAACGGCTAAGCAAGTGGATCGTCCAGATGTTGCGCGTGCATTTGGAGACACTAGAACTGCCGGTGACGCTGGTTTCAATAATACATTTACATCGTTCAAGCCAGTTGCTGGCTATTATTACAAGCTGGTAAGTCGTTATTCTCTTAAAGCGGATGCTAATAGCAACTATACTGATTACTGGCTTTGGTAAGTTGAATTAACATTAAGAATGTGTGCTGAGGAAGTGGACCAGCAAGATCGCGTCCAATTTAATGCACTGACTGGTTAAAGAATACTCCGCTGATTCAAACTGCTAACATTTAAATCTAACAGGACCTGTGTCGACTACAATGTCGAGAAACAGGTCCTTTTTCGTCAAAAGGGTTGTTAATTTTGGCCGAGGGTAAACTAATTAATAAGTGTTGAATCGAAATACATAGATGTTAGCAACTTACTGTGTAGCTATGCAGTTTTTGCATAGTTACACGTAAAAATTTAAAAAATTTAGCAAAATGACAAAAGCGTCATTACCCTAATAACGAGCGGGGATCAGCGTCCCTGCTCGTTTTTCTTTGACTCCGATTCGGTGATTAATTTGTGAAAAATGCTTCACGTGTGCAAAACAACGTGATATTATGTAAACGGAAACAAGGAAAGTTAATATTCTTTGAAATGGTAGTATTTTAAGGAAACAGCACTTTTGGGGGATGATTCATTTAGTAAAAATGGATTTTTATTTTCGCTGATTAATGTTCACGTGTGCAACATTTATTGAAAGAGGACAGTACAAATGGATTTAGAGAAACTGCTTAAAAATGTTCAAGAAATCTTAGCAGATGTTGATAATGATGCTAAGTTTGACAACCTGTCAAATAAGGAAATTTATGTTCCTTCTATCCAGGTCCAAGGACGTAACGTTTACTTCGACCTGCACCATGTTAACGAAAAGGGCTACACCGAAAAGACTTTGGTTGTTTACGAAGACAAGCTGAGCATTGGTGACTTTGTTGCTGATGAACGTTTGGATCATGGTCAGCGGGCACTGATTGTTGCTCAACAGACGGAGCCAAACTACAAGGCTTTGGCAAAGCGCTTCTCATGGATGAAGCCAACTTCTCGTCGTGACTACAAGTACAGCTTTGGTCTTGGTGACCGTCTGGGTAACGCTTCTAACGCCCACCTGCGTTTCTTAAAGGACAAGCACATCTTCCCAGTTATCGCTCAACAGTCAATTCGTGAACTTACGTTGATGCACCGGACTAACACGGATGTCTTCTTAGACGCTGCATGGTCTGTCTTTGACGAAGGCTTCACTTACGGCTGGGGTGCTGAAGGTGACCACGTTAAGACCGAATACGAAGTTGACTACGCCGTTAAGGTTGGCTGCCGGACAATCGTTCTTGACTGTACGGAAGTTATTAACAACAAGGCTGTTACCCTGTCTGACGAAGAATTGGATAAGCAATTCAACGCTTTAGACGAAGACCAGAAGAAGTACTTCAACGACACTTACCTGAACAAGACTTTTACTGTTGGTCTGCACAATGATGCTGAAGTTCACTTCACTAAGCACGACGTTGAAGAATCTGTTCTGACCTTCTACGGTGCTGTTCTGTTTGCTACTAACATTTACCACAAGTTCGTTGTTCCTTACGACCTGGACTTCGAAATTTCAATGGACGAAACTCCATACTCAACTACCAACCCTAACCACTACTTCTTTGCTAATGAATTACATCGTCGTGGCATTACTCCTACTACCATGGCTCCACGGTTCGTTGGTGAATTCCAGAAGGCGATTGACTACATTGGTGACGTTGACCAGTTCGAAAAGGACTTCACACTGCATGAAAAGATTGCTGAACACTTTGGCTACAAGCTTTCTGTTCACTCTGGCTCTGACAAGCTGTCCGTATACCCAATCATTGGTCGGGTAGCTAAGGAACACGGCTGGCACGTTAAGACGGCCGGTACTCACTGGTTGGAAGCTTGCCGTGTCATTGCCCACAAGGACCCACAACTCTTTGTTGACATGTACCGTTACGCTTACGAAAACTTGGATGACGTTAAGGACTTCTACGTATTTAACGCGCAAACTGATGGCAAGGCACCTAAGCCGGACACGGTTACCGTTGACCACTGTCAATTCGTTCTGGATGACGATGATGGCCGTCAAGTAATGCACACGATGTACGGTTCACTGATGAATGCACAGCACAACTACCACTATGTATTCCGTGACAAGTTCTGGGATATTCTGAAGAAGAACCAGAAGCTGTACGACAAGTTCTTGAACATTCACCTGGCTGAACACATTGACCTGTTGACTGGCAAGTACGCCACTAAGCAGGAAGCAATTGATGCTCTGGAACCAAAGACTGACATTTCCAAAGAATATTAATAGAGAAGGACTTACGCAACATGACATTACTAAATGATGATTTCCTGTTGAGCAACGACACTGCTAAGATTCTGTTCCACGAATACGCAGCTAAGATGCCAATTATTGACTTCCACTGTCACTTAAACCCAAAGGAAATTTACGAAAACAAGAATTACCCTAACTTAACCCGGATTTGGATCAACGAAGACCACTATGGTGACCACTACAAGTGGCGTCTAATGCGTGCCAACGGTGTTGACGAAAAGTACATCACCGGTGACGGCGACGAATACAAGAAGTTCATCGAATGGACAAAGACGATTCAAAACGCATATGGTAACCCACTGTACGAATGGACTCACCTGGAACTGCGTCGTTTCTTCCACATCAACAACGAATTGAACCTGGAAAACGCACCAATGATCTGGGAAAAGGCCAACAAGATGCTGCAGACGGATGCCTTCAAGCCACGGAACTTGATCAAGAACATGAACGTTAAGGTTGTCTGCACCACTGATGACCCTGCATCTGATCTGAAGTACCAGAAGCTTTTGAAGGAGGACGAAAAGGAGAACGGCTTTAAGGTTCTGCCTGCTATGCGTCCTGACAAGCTGATCGACATTCGCAACAATGCCTTTGGTGACTATCTGAAGCAATTGAGTGATGTTTCTGGTGTTGCCATCAACAACTTTGATGACATCATCTCCGCATTACACCAGCGGTTCGAATTCTTCAGTGAAATGGGTGGCAAGCTTTCTGATCACTCACTGATGACTTACCACTACCGTCCAGCTACCAAGGAAGAAGTCGACGAAATCGTTGACAAGGCCGTTAAGAATGAAGACTTGACCGACGAAGAAGTTGACCAATACTTGACGGCATTACTGGAACAATTGATGAAGCTGAACACCGAATTCGATTGGACCATGCAATTCCACATCAACTCTATCCGGAACATGAACCGGCCAATGTTCAAGAAGCTGGGTGCTGACACTGGTTACGACTCTGTTGGTACGCAACCTGACATCGTTGACAGTATTGCTAAGCTTTACCGTCACATGCAGGATACTAACAACGTTCCAAAGACCATCTTCTACTCATTAAACAGTAATGACTGGATGCAACTGGCAACCCTGATGGGCTCCTTCCAAGGTGACGGCGGTGTTGAACGTCTGCAACTTGGTGCCGGTTGGTGGTTCAACGACACTGCTGAAGGCATGGACCGTCAATTACGGATCTTTGCTCAACAGAGTCTGTTGCCACACTTTGTTGGTATGCTGACTGACTCACGGAGCTTCCTTTCATACCCACGGCACGAATACTTCCGTCGGGTACTGTGCAACTTCTATGGCAAGTTAGCAGAACAAGGACGGGTTCCTAACAACATTGACAAGTTAGGCAAGATTGTTCAGGACATTTCCTACAACAACGCTCACAATTACTTCAAGTTTTAATTAATACATTGGTATTACGACTTTCAGGCAGTTGTGGTGCCAATGGAACTGCATCCGTTTATTATGAATTAACCCCCAAGAATGCGTAATGAACGGAAAAGGGACCAAAGCTGTTTGGCCCCTTTTTGTTTTAGCCCGCCAATATTGTTATTATGTAATGGTTAATTAAAGAAATAGGTGGATCATATGACTGAAAGAAAAGATAAGGAAGCTGTGACAATTCAGACGATTGCCAAAATCGCTAATGTTTCACACACCACAGTTTCACGGGCGCTTAACGACAGTAACCTGGTTAAGCCTGAAACCAAACGCAAAATTGATCGGATTGCACGCGAGTTGGGTTATGTTCCCAACTACAATGCACGCCGTTTAGTAACCCATCGTTCGAATATTATTGGGATCTTTTTCACGAACCTCGAAATTGGTACGTCTTCTAGTTTCTTAACGGAAGTAGTAGCAGAGGCTCAAAAACGGTTGCCACGCAATTACTCGTTGTCACTTAACAGTATTACCTTGGCCGAAAATGATCCACGAATTTCAGTTCAAAACTTTGATGGGGTCATTATTCTCAGTCAGTCTGAATCTGACGACCCATTTATTCAATCAGTCATTGATAGCAATATCCCCGCAGTTATCTTGAACCGGGATGTTAAGTCGAAACGGCTCAATAACTTTGCGGTTAATGACTTCCTTGGCAGTAAAGTGGCTACTGAATATGCAATTCGGATGGGCCACCGGCATTTTGCCCTCATTGAAGGGATTGACGCCTTTACTTCAACCCACCAGCGAACCTTAGGCTTCTTCAGCGCACTGAAGGATGCTGGCATTCTGCGTGAGGATGTCATTGTAAAACGTGGCGACTATAAGCCGCGCAGTGGTAACATTGCGATGCGGCAGATTCTTTCCAGTCGGCATATGCCTACTTGTGTCATCACTGAAAACGATGATATGGCAGTGGGTGCCATCAGTGCCTGTGATGAAATGGGCTACCGGGTCCCCGATGACATTTCCATTATTGGCTTCGATGACATGAACTATTCCAAGTATCTAACGCCATCATTAACGACCATCAGAAAGCCAACGACGCAGGTTGTCCAAGATGGGGTTGATTGTCTGGTAAAGATCATTGAAAATGCTGGTAATACTGTCATGCAAAAGATTTATGATCCTGAAATGATTGTCCGCAGTTCGGTTAAACAAATACGGGTACTTGAAAAAGAGTAGTTATAAGGAGCGTGATGATGCTAAAGTGCTGATTCACGCCCTTTTTGTACGGAGGAGTATTGTGAATAAACAAGTAAAATTAACAGATTATGACAGTTTGCAGCAGTGCATTGACGTCAATAACCACGCCGAACGGTTAGAAATAGTAGTGCCAACGGGGACCTACCTAACTGGCCCCATTGATTTGCGCGCCAACCTTACCATTACCTTGGAGAAGGGCGCAGTGCTGAAATTCAAGGATGATCCTAACCTCTATCCACCGGTTTGGACACGTTGGGAAGGCATTGAATGCTATGCCATGCATCCCCTGATCTTTGCGCAGGAGAAGAACAACATTACCATCCAAGGTGAGGGCGTGATTGATGGTGCTGGGCAAGCTTGGTGGGATAAATTTGAGCAAATTAAGCAAGAAGATCGCACCACCCCACGTTATGCATATGAAAAGCGCTTAGCCGTTTTGAACCCCGGATACCGTGAACAGACTGGCGGTGGTGGTCGCCGATCGACTCAATTTCTGAGACCACCGCTGCTGCAAATCTGGAAGTGTCAGCACTTTACGCTCAAGGGCGTTACCCTGCGGAATTCACCGTGGTGGACCTTCCATATGGTTTATTCGCAGGATATTCGAATTGAAAATGTGCACTTCAATAATCCGGCTGATGCGATTAATACCGACGCCATGGATATTGATTCCAGCAAGGACGTTACGGTTACTGGCTGTCTGATAAACGTCGGGGATGACGGCGTTACATTGAAGTCGGGCTCTGGTCCATCAGCACAGGCAATCGGCATTCCCACTGAAAATGTGCGGGTTAGTCATTGTCGCATTTTGTCTAGTATGGGTGGCATTGCCATTGGCTCAGAGACCGCTGCCGGAGTCAAGAATTTAACCGTCAACGATTGTGTTTTTACAGGCACTCAGCGGGCAGTTCGTCTGAAGACACGCCGAGGACGCGGCGGAACCATTCAAGGCATCCACTTGCGTAATTTGAAAATGGACCGCTGCTGGTGCCCGGTTGCTTTGCAGATGTATTTTGCATCGGAAGTGGGAGTTGACGAGGTAAATCAGATCTTGTCATTAGAGCCGCAGCCGGTTACCGCACAAACGCCGCATATTCAGGATGTGGAGATTGAAAAAATCGAAGCTACTAATGTGCGCTGTGTAGCGGCCTTTATCGTGGGCCTGCCCGAAGCCAAAATCAAGAATGTTAAGATCGATGATTTTAAGTGGCAACTGGCAGCTGCAAATGATTTGCTGCCGCTAGATGAAGCAGAAAAGACGGGTGGTACCATTCATGTGAAACAACGGGGTATTAATACGATTAATGTTTCTAATTTGTACGTCAATGGCCACCTGTTTAATTAAATTGAAAATTGAGGGCGTTGATTTCCAGAAGCAACTGGGAATTAACGCTCTTTTGCTTGCTCGCTTGGACAGTACAAATGCTGAATTAGCAAGGTTTTGATGGCATTTGCTTTTTCACATAGTTGGCTGATCCATAGATAACGAAAAATATTTTTTGAATGCTTTATTTGTGAGGACAAAGAGTGTAAATTATCGTTGGGAACGTTCTCATCACGCTGTTTTGCCAATTTAAAGCCGATAAGGGACGGTTACCCCTTTTGCTTTTAACTGAACAAATGCATTAAAAACGTCTGAGAAAGCGTTTGCATCAAAGGATGGGAACGTGTACATTATAGGCGTGGATGTTGGTTGACTATTCGAACTAACATCGACCTGGTCAAAGGATGTTTTTAAATCGTTAGCAATTATGTTTATGAATTTTGACCAGGACTCGCCATTATCCCGGGAAGGGCGGGTTAATTCAGAATCGTCATTCAGTTTGAATTAGTTTTGACTAAAGGATTTTGAGGTGAATTGAATTGGAAACTCAAGCTACTAAAAAGCGCCCACCTTACCGGATTGGTGTCGGGCTTGCTGTTGGTGTTCTGTCCTGGCTACTGCCATATGTTGGGGTTAACAGTACGTTGCTGCCACGTCTATTGTCACAGATTGCACCAACGCAAAAGGTACAAATTGTTGCTGAATTAGCTACGATTGGGATGATCGTAGCGGCGATCACTAACGTTGTCTTCGGTGCTTTATCTGACCGGACGCGTTCTAATCGTGGTAAGCGGACCCCATGGATCATTGGTGGTTCCATTGCCTGTGCTATTTGTTTCTGGTTAATTACGATTACGACTTCCATCCCACTACTATTCGTTATCTGGGGTGTTTACCAAGCCGCTTTAAACGCCGTTGTTGGTCCACTGCTGGCCATCTTGTCTGACTTGGTGCCAAAGGAATACAAGGGTACCATTTCTTCATTCTACGGAATTGCCAACTCAGTCGCTAACCCATTAGGGACGATTGTTGCTTCACAATTCCTGACTAAGGTTACGATGGGGATCTGGACAATGATCATCATCGAACTGGTACTTGGCGTCTTAAGTGTTGCAATTATTCATGAACCAGGCAACCGGGATGCTGAAGTTGAACCGCTTCATGGTCAGCAATTGCTGGAAGCATTTATCTTCCCAGTTCATGGTGACCTGCGGGACTTCTACTTGGCCCTCTTTGGTAAGCTGCTCATTGTTGCTGCGCACTACGTAATTGTTGGTTATCAACTGTACATCTTCACCGACTACATGAAGATGAACGCTGGCCGGGCCGCATCTAGCCTGTCCATCATGTCCACTATCCTGATGTTTGCCGGCATGATCTTCGCTGCTATTTCTGGCCCAATTGCTGACAAGATCGGTAGTATCAAGAAGATGATGGTCTTTGCTTCCATCGTCTTTGGTATCGGTGTTCTGATGCCAATGTTCGATGCTGCTCCATGGACAATGTTTGCTTACGCCGTCATTGGTGGTTCTGCTTACGGTATTTACAACTCTGTCGACCAAGCTTTGAACGTTTCTATTCTGCCATCTAAGGAAGCTGCTGCTAAGGACTTAGGTATTTTGAACTTGGCCAACACTTTAGGCCAAATCTTAGGCCCAATCGTTGCTTCCGTAATGATCACTGCGATGGGTTACCGTCTGATCTTCGTTGCCGCATTTGTAATGTGCGTAATTGGTGGTATCCTGTTCCAGATGATTCGCCGTGTCGACTAATCTAATATTGATGATGGTTGACTTTGGTTATTGATAAAAATGAGGTGTTATTTTGAATGTGATTAAGAACCCAGTCTTAACTGGTTTTAATCCGGATCCATGTATTTTCCGTGATGACAACCAGTACTATCTGGTTGTCTCAACGTTTGAATGGCTGCCTGGCGTACGGATTTATTCGTCCACAAACTTGGTTAACTGGCATTATGAAACCTCGGTGCTGAATTCACCAAGAATGATTCAGCTACAAGGTAACCCCACCGGCTGTTCCATCTGGGCACCATTTGCTTCTTACCACAATGGTAAGTACTACATGATCTACACTAATGTTCGCCAGACGCGGATTCCTTACAAGGACGTCGACAACTACATTGTGGAAGCCGATGATATTCATGGACCATGGAGTGATCCGGTTTACGTTAACAGTTCCGGCTTTGACCCATCCATCTTCTTTGATGATGATGGCAAAGCTTACTTCATGAACGCATTGTGGGACTATCGGATGACGACCCATAACAAGTCTTGTGGGATCGTAATGCAAGAAATCGACCCTGTTTCCTTCAACCTGATCGGTGAACCGAAGAAGCTCTTCGATGGCACCGCACCGGCTAAGACCGAAGCTCCGCAGATTTACAAGCATGACGGTTACTACTACCTGCTGACTGCAGAAGGCGGCACTGGCCCGAACCACCAAGAAACGGTTGCCCGTGCCAAGAATGTTTGGGGACCATACGAGGTTGACCCACAGAACCCATTGATTACGTCTAAGGGTCACGAAGAGATCACGCTGCAGGCCGCGGGCCATGCATCATTGGTTTCAACGGATGATGACGAATGGTACTTAGCACACCTGTGCACTCGTCCACTCCCTGGCTACAAACCGATTCTTGGTCGGGAAACTGCCATTCAGAAGGTTGAATGGACGGATGATCATTGGCTACGCTTAGCAAATGGTGGCAACCTGCCAGAAGAAGAAGTGCCGGCACCAATTTACGGTACTCCAGCAGAACCCGTAAAGCACGGTTTCACTGATGACTTGAAGCATGGTCTGAATCCGCGTTATTGGAACACTTACCGTCAATTCAGTGATCCGAGCTGGTGTCAGCCTTCAGTTGATGGTTTGGCCCTGCGTGCCGGTCAGTCACCCCAGTCAGGCTTTGACCAGCACCTGGTTGCTACCCGTCAGTATGACTTTGGCGTAACGGCTGAAGTAGATATGGACTACACACCGACGACATACATGCAGCTTGCCGGTATGACTCTTTATCTGGATACATCGAACTATATCCTGCTGATGGCTACTGTTGACGAAAATAACGAACCAGTCGTTGTTCTCCAAGAAGAGGCAGCCGGTGACTTTAAGCGGATTGCCAGCGTGAAGAATAATGGCCATGGTCATTACCACTTCACCATTGAAATCAACGATACCGATGCGGACTTCTTTGTTGATGATGGTGATGGCAAGCAGAAGGTTGGTCACTTGGACGTCTCCTTCCTGTCCGGTGGCTATACTGGTAACTTCATTGGTATGGATGCCATTGACATGCACCGGCGTAATCACACTGCGGCCCACTTCACTAACTTTAGCTACCGTGCTAACCATTAATAATTGTGAATCTCCCAGCAAACTAAAATAACAAATAATTGCATTTCACCGCTCAGCATTAGCGACCAGTCAACTAATGCTGGGCGGTTTTAGTTATACACAAAGCATTTATTATCGTCTAATTTGTACATTTGCGGATTTTGTGGCAAAGTATAATATGTAAACTAACTACCGAAAAATATTGTGGATGTTTTTAAGCAACTAAGGAGGCGATTTAATATCGCTAAGCAAATTGATCATCGTAATTTATCGCGGGTGACGAATACCAAGCTGGTGCTACAGGAACTGTTTAATCAGCCGGAGACTTCACGAGCAGATATTGCGCGCAATTTAGGGTTAAATAAGGCCACCGTATCTTCAATTTACAATGATTTAGACGATCAGGGATTTATTGAGGAAGTGCGAGTGGGGCACTCCACTAATAATGGGGGACGCAGGCCCAAACTAGTACGGTTGAACCGCAATTATGGTTTTGTCGCCAGTTTTAATATTGGTACCAATCATTTGAGTTCAATGTTTAACTTTGTGACCGGTGAACTGATTCGCTATAACAAAGAGCCCATCGCAAAGTTTGATATTCTCTCGATTATGCAAATGATTAAGCAGGAATTGACGCAAATGCAGCGCGCTAATGAAACAATGCATGGTTTATTAGCAATCGGTTTCTCCATTCACGGAATTGTGGATAATAATCAGATTATTGACTCACCGTTCTTACAGCTGCAAGGGATTGACTTACAGCAGTATTTTGAGCATGAGTTCAATGTTCCGGTAGTATTAGAAAACGAAGCTAATTTATCGGCCACTTTTGAGCATGATTTTTACGTCAATAACCGGGTTAAAAATCTGATTTCGATTAGCATTCATCGTGGTATCGGGATGGGCGTTATTGCCAATGGTCACTTGTATCGTGGTTATCGGGGCATGGCTGGTGAAATCGGTCGTGCTTTAACGACCGATGGTGACAATCACCGGGTAAAGGTAGAGTCGCTCTGTTCCGAAGACGTGATCTTGCAGCAAGTACAAAAATTAGTCGGTAAGGAAAAATTTGAACAACAAAGATTAGCAGACCTATACCAGCAAAATGCGGATGTACAAGTGATTTTTGACCGGGCAGCGCGCTTATTAGCAGAAGTCACCTATAATGCGGAAGTATGCTTTGGTCCGCAGGAGATTTTCTTTAACGCAGCGTTACTGGAAGCCGTGCCGGCGTTTTATGCGAACTTAAAACAGGAGTTGGCTGCTCTTCCTAGTGAAGCGCCAATTAAGATGGTGTACGGTTCACGCCTAACCTCTTTATACGGCTGTGCATCACTATCAATCCACCACGTGTTAGACATGGTAGGCTACCATTTGAAGTTTAAGCTACCGAAAGAGATTCAGCTGTCCGATTAAGCAATTATTTATGAATATCAGATTATGCTTATTATGAGAGCCGGATCTCACGACGCGAAGCTAGCCTATTTGGGTGGACACAACTTTGAGCCTGTAGTCTCAAAGCTTGGGCTTGGGAGTGTGACAGAAGTCGTTTACGACTTCGTCTTCACACCCCCGCGAGCACAAATAGAGGTACAGAGTTCGGCTTTTGCCGAGTTTGGACCTCATTTGTTACCGCGTTGTTTGCTTTTAATCTATGTAGAAGGACTTATGTCACGTCTCCAATTTCACTGCTGATCTCTCATTGCATAAGCTGATAATAAATTCGAAATGATTTTTTGGCTCCTCAACCGTAGTAAATAAACGGTTGAAGAGTTTTTTATATAAAGTGGCAAAAGTTTTACGAAAGGGTTTACAAAGGAGGAGGGAAGGTCTATTCTTAGAGTTGTAAGTTAGTTGTTTATATAAACTAATATGAACAGGAGGACTCGATGATGAGTGATTTATGGAAAGGTATCGATAAGATTCAGTATGTAGGGCCTCATAAGCACCTTCATTCAGGATTGTACTACCAGTACTACAACCCTGACGAAGTGATTCTGGGCAAGAAGATGAAGGATTGGCTGCGTTTTGCCGTCGCTTACTGGCACACCTTTGACCAGCGCTTGGTTGACCCCTTCGGTGACGGTACTGCT
>DXFH01000007.1 GCA_019114515.1 Candidatus Limosilactobacillus merdigallinarum | reverse complement strand
GATGTTGCCAAAGCCTTTCCAACGATCGCTGATGCTGCAGAATCCGGTTTCAATTTTCAATTCAATCTGACACCTGTATATGCTAATGACAACATCCAGTTTGTTTCACGCTGGACGAATGATCCGGCCGGGAATGGCAGTTCTACTGTTGACTATTGGTTTAGTCCTGTTCAAAAAGTCAACCGCGGTCATTTAGATTCATGGGATGTTAGCGATGGACATGTCTCTGTAAGTGGTTGGCATGCTAATGATGCCAGTATTTATGAACCATATCATTTCCTAATCCTGTTTGATCAGACCGCCAATCAACAAGTTGCTTCTGGATTGGTACCGACGATTGCCTCAATGGATGTGGCGAAAGTGTATGGCAATGATACTAAAACGGCTGGACATTCCCGCTTTAACTTCGATTTTACTAATGCAGCATTGACGGCAGGGCACCAGTATTCCCTGGTTAGTCGTTATTCTGCTATTAATACTGGCAATGGCGATGATGGCCATGGTGATTTCACCGATTATTGGTTCCCGGCTTTCAGCCTTGATCAAAATCAGAAAGCTTACAGCATTGATTCGATTAATGTCCATGATCATGAAATGGATGTAAATGGCTGGTTTGCTAATAACGCAAGCAGCAGCAGTCCTTATGCTTATGCCATTCTTCTCGCCGATGGTAAGGAAATTTCACGGCAGCAGTTAACGATGACTGCTCGTCCAGATGTTGCCAAAGTTTATCCTCACTTACTAGCCAGTGGTCAAAGTGGTTTTCATGCGCAACTGAATGTGCCGACAGTAGCTAGTGATAACTACCAGATTGTGTTGCGCTTTACGGATGACCCGGCCGGTAATGGTAATGCTGCCGACATTTGGGTGCCACAATACAGTACGAATGCTGGTAGTTTTGACAGTGTGCGTAATGTAAACGGTGGCTTGCAGTTGACGGGCTGGCATGCTGCAAATGGTATTAGTGATAAAACTTATCAGTACATTATTGCAATCGATGCCAATAATGGTCATGAGTTAGGCCGTTGGCAAATTAATAGCCAAGGCATGCAACGGGATGATGTGGCAAGTGCTTATCCATGGATTGAGAACAGTGATCATTCTGGTTTTAGCGTTGTTATTCCACAAGCAACATTTAATAGTCAATTAGTAGAGTTCCTTCATCGTTACACTGATGATCCAGCAGGAAATGGCGATTACCAAGATACTTATTCACGGTTGGCTTACTTTGACCCTCAAAGTCATCAATTAGTACGCAATCGTTTCCTTTCCTTGCCAAATCAAGATCGCAGTATTTACTTTGGTGATAACGGACTGATGACGGTTGGCAATGTAAATATTGATGGCCACACTTACCACTTTGATAATCAGAATGGGAAGTTCTACAGCTTCTCACAGCGGGTCATTGATTGGTTCCGGTCACGCGAAGGACGGTTAACCTATTCTCAATGGGGATCACGTAATGGCAGTGATGGTACTGCCGATTGTTCTGGTGCCATTACGCAAGCCATTCGTGACGCTGGTGGTTACGACTATGGTCATATTTACCATGATAATTACGATACTAACCACCAGGATTTCTATGATTACATCGTTAATAACGGCTATCATCAAGTCTACCAAGGAACGGGTCAATACACGCCGCAGTATGGCGATATCGTTATTTGGAGCCCGTTTGTCGGTGATGGTCACGCCATGGTTATCTCCAGTTTTGGTGACAATCCGAATGTAATTTCCGTATGTGGCTATACGAATGAGCAACCAGGGACAGCCGTCCAAGAGTTTAACTATAATTGGTATTGGAATTATGCTGGTCGTCCGAACCAAGTAGTATTCCGGCCAAATGATTTATCTCGCGCATAATAATTGAGCCTAGTGTGTATGGCACTAGGCTTTTTTGTTGGGGTAAGTTAGTATTCATTGGGTAATTGGTATATATTAAATATTGAGTGTTTTAGCAGGTGAGGAGAAAATCATGGATTATAAGAAACATTTTAAGTTATACAAGAGCGGAAAGTTATGGTGTATTGCGGCGATTACAGTAGCTGCATTAACGATGACCAATATGAGCGCTCATGCTGATGACAGTCAGACGACTGGCAACAATAATTCTAGGGTAACTACTGTTCAAACGGCTTCAGATGATGTTAATCATCCACAGGTTGCTGCGCAGACGACTATTCCGCAACCAGCGCATCAAGTCGTGAATAATTCGACTATTAATACTGCCTATAATGATAATGGTCAACTGCAAGCTTACGGTCAATCTGGTCAACTCCATGATTTGCAAAGTCAAGGCACTGACCAGAATGTTAATCAAAACCAGCAGACAAATAATGCGTTGGGTAACATTCAGATTGATGGTGATTTAACGGGCTTTAATCATGACACTTGGTCCACTGTCCGTGTGCATATTAAATGGGATACCAATGACCAATTAGATGCCTGGGGAACTGTAAAAGCACAAGGTGCCAGCAGTACTGGTTGGCCAGCAAAGAATTATCGTCTGAAACTGTTTAAAGACGAGCAATGTACAGATAAGCTAAAATTGACATTGCCAGGTTCAGGATTTAAGACCAACTCCTTTAACATTAAGTCTTACTTTACCGATGCTAGTGAAGCTTTGAACATTGTGGATGCAGAAATTGCTAAACAGATCTATGAGAGTAATAGTGCTGGTAGTTTGGTAGCCGAAATACCCAATTATGGTGAGGTAGCTGGACGACCATTAGAAATGATTGTTAATGGTCTTGATCAAGGACTCTATGTCATTAGTATTTACCACCAAGACAAGCTGTTTGGCTTAGATGATAAAAAAGCGGGTCAAATTGCTGTTTCTGGTACAGGCAGCTCTCAAAGTCGTTTTCAGAGACCAATTACTTTGGATGACTTAAAGGCCGAGCACGGATTCGAAGCCGAATCGCCGGAAAAGGTAAGCCAGGCCACGGTTGATAAGATTAATGAATTATACGAATTGGCTCACGCTACTGGTGCAGATTATGCGCGTTTAGAAAATCAGTATCTGGATGTCAATTCGGCTATTAACTTTTTGCTTTTCTCCTTTGTGGTTAATAACAGCGATGGTTTGCATAAGAACGTTTTCTATGTATCAAAAGATGGTAGTAAGTGGTCGATCGTTCCGTATGACTTTGACTTATCTTGGAATTATACTTGGGGCTCAGGGACTGGTAACTGGTTTATGCCGGCCGATTATAACTTTGAAAATCGCTTGAAAGAAGTCAATAATCTTTTATTCTTAAACATTTATAACCACCATAAGCAAGACATTATTGACCGTTACAAGCAATTGCGGAGTAACGTGTTATCAACCGGTAACATCATTAAACTGTTCAATGATTGGTATAACCAAGTAGGAATAGCTACTTACCGGCATAATGATCAATTGTGGACACAATTTTCTGATTTGCGGGCTTTCCCTCATATTCCATTTGCTGGTCCAGAAAGTTTCTTCCAGTTTGTTAACCAGCGGATGCAGTACCTAGACCGTACCTGGGGAGTTAATACTACGAATGAATTGATTGATGTTCCACAAACCGCCAAAGTCACACGGACCTTTGTGCTTAGTCAGCCGGACGGCACTGAACAACGGGTAGAACAATTAGCTTCCTTTACCCGTGATGCCCAGTTTGATACGGTGGCTAACCGCCTTACCACTGGTGCATGGCAAGCAGATGGCAATCAATTCCCACAATATGATATCCCACAATTTAGTGGTTACACTTCACTGGTTAATGGGACGCCAACTACCCAAATTGGTGGTTTGACGGTTAATCCTAATGAGGATAGTCAAACGATTGTTGTGAAGTATGTTAAGACTCCGAGTCAAGACTATAACCAAAACGACAATAACAATTATGCCCATCTCGATGATGCTAATTTGCATGATACTTACCTGCATGTCGCCGGTTGGCACGCTAGCAACCAAACTCAGGGCAAGCAATACCACTACATCATTTTATGGGATGTGCAAAATCAGCATGAAATTACCCGTCAGCGGATTGATCAGGTGCAGCGTGATGATGTGGAACGGGTATGTCCGGTTTACAACGCCGATGAATCTGGCTTTAACACGGATATTCAGATCCCATGGCACTACTTAACCCAATTGCCTAACCAGCAAATCCAAGTTATCAGTCGGTGGACAAATGACCCGGCCGGCAATGGTAATTATTGTGATTACTGGTTTAGCCCAATCAGCTTTGATCGGTCTAACAATGCTTGTCTGGATAAATGTCAGACTGAAAATGGTCAATTACACCTTGCTGGCTGGAACGCCACCAACTATTCAGAAGGGCGTCTGTACCACTACATCATTATTTTGAATGCGAATACGAATCGTGAAATCGCCCGGCAACTAGTTGAAAATGGTCAGCGGCGAGATGACGTTGCGGCTGCTTATCCAGATATCGCTGCTGCTCATGCTTCCGGTTTCGACATTAACTTTGGCTTGAATGGTGAATTGCAGACGGCACCACTGCGTATTTTGAGTCGGTACAGTAGTGATCCGTGGGGCAATACTGATTACGTTGACTACTACTTCAACACGATTCCAGCGCAAAACGGCAATTTTGCGCACCTGGATAATTTGCGCTTATCCAACGGCCACATTATTACCAGTGGTTGGAATGCGACTAACCAAGCAATTGGTCGGACATATCACTGGTTGATTGTGCTGGCTAATGGCCGCGAAATTGGCCGGCAATTAGTAAAGAACGGTCGTGATCGGCAGGATGTTGCCGATGTTTACCAACGAGTTAACGATGCGGCTATTTCTGGTTTCAGTAACGATTTTGACTTTAGCAGTGTTGACTGGAGTAAGATCAACAATTTGCAGATCGTGAGCCGGTATTCTGACAACGGAACTAACGGCGAAGGCAGCAATGTTGATTACTGGTTTGACCCAATTCAGATTAGTCAGGGTAATTTTGGTCACTTGGACCGGACTGACCGCATTAACAATCGCTTAACCGTCAGCGGTTGGAGTTGCAGTAATCAAGCCGCTGGTCTGCCATACCGGTGGGTAATTATTTATGACCGGACTAAGAATTGTGAAATCAGCCGACAGAAGGTCTCCGCAGTCCAGCGCCCAGATGTTGCCAATGTCTACCCATTAGTTTCTGATGCCGTGGATTCTGGTTTTGATACCACCTTTACGTTGCCAACTGACTGTCTGAACGATAATTTGTCTGTGTTCGCGCGGTATAGTGATGATCGGGATCACGGTGAAGGCAAACGTGTCGACTATTGGTTTGATATTTAAACATTCACATCTCAAAATCACTAAGCATGGCAAAAGTGTCATTGAACATGATTGTCATGCTTTTTTGCATTTATGCAGGTTGGATTTTATGTTAAGGTATTTTTAAACTGTAATTTACAAAGGAAGAACAACATGAACAGCAAGACACACTACAAAATGTATAAAGACGGCAAGCATTGGTGTTTCATGGCGTTAACGCTGGTGATGTTTGGTATCACGATTTATGGTAGTCAACTCACTGGTCACGCCGCTATGCAAGCGACTGCCGGCCAGACAGTAGCAACGCCATCTGTCACATCACAGTCCAATGCTAGTTCAGCGCCATCACAACCATTTGTACTGGCGTCTGGCGACCAGAATCAAACGGATCCAGCCACAGCTCAATCGACAGCTAATCAGCAAGAAGCTGTTAATAATAATCGTGTCCCACAAGATACAACGACCCAGAATAACCAGGCTCAAGCAAACGATGGTCATTTGGATTCATACTCGATGAGTCAATCCCAAAATGGTCAGATTCAGCTACACGCCACCGGTTGGCATGCCAGTGGCCAGAGCAATGATGATCCATATCGTTACATGATTGTTTATGACAATACTGACCATCGGGAAGTTAACCGACAGCAGCTGCATCCTCAGGAACGCCCTGATGTGCAAACGGCATATCCCAATGTCGACAACAGTCGTTATTCAGGTTTTGATATCACGATCGATTTACCCAGTTATTTAGCAACCCATTCCTTATCACTGGTATCGCGTTACAGCAACAACAATCAATCTGGTGAGGGTAACCATGTTGACTATTGGTTTGGGCCCCTGGTAATGGATAACCAAAACCGAGCGCATCTTGATTCAATTCAGTCGGATGGCAAGACGGTAACGGTATCGGGCTGGCACGCTAGCAATGCGGCTGCCGACAAGACCTACCATTACGTTATTGTTTATGATCAGACACAGGGACGTGAATTGGCCCGGCAAGAAGTCAGCTTTGGCAGTCGTAGTGATGTCTTAAAGGTCTTTCCGACGATCGCTAATGCTGGTCGTTCGGGCTTCTCCGCAACCTTCAATGTCACACCGGAATATGTAAATGACGCCATCCAATTTATTTCACGGTGGACGGATGATCCGGCTGGCAATGGCAGTTCCACGGTCGATTATTGGTTTAGCCCTATCAACCAGTCGAACCAAGGTCATCTGGATTCCGTTAACTTAAGTGATGGTCACGTGCGAGTTAGCGGCTGGCATGCGGACGACGTTTCGTTGTTTGCGCCACACCATTTCCTGATCGTCTGGGATGTCACTCAGGGACGGCAGGTAGCCAGCAGTGAAGCGGATGTCATTGCTTCTAGTGACGTCGCGAAGGCTTACCCTGATTTGCGGACCGCTGGACAATCCCGCTTCAACTTTGACTTAGGCCAGCTGAACCTGCACGCGGGCGATCATTATCAACTGGTTAGCCGCTACTCAACATCCGCCGATGGCAATGGCGGTAGTGGTGCGTATGTCGATTACTGGTTCGACATGATGACCCTTAACCAGAGCGAATTCTATATTGACGGGTGGACACCAGCTGCTGACAAACTGAATGTTCACGGCTGGATGGCTAGTGATCAATCAACGAGCAAGCTATATGCTTATGCCATTTTACTCCAGGATGGCAAGGAGATTGCCCGACAAGAATTGACGCTGACAAACCGTCCTGACGTCGCCAACGTTTATCCGGGTCTTTACCGGAGCTTGCAAAGCGGCTTTAGCGTGGACTTTGCTATTCCTGCCAACCAGTTGACGGGTACCTTGCAGTTAGTATTGCGGTTTACGGATGATCCAGCCGGCAATGGCAGTAGCACGGTAGATGACTGGATCAATAACTTGGCCACTAATGCCAGCAACTTTGACCAGGTCAATTACAATAATAATCAGGTAACGGTGAGTGGTTGGCATGCAGCGAATGCGGCTAACGGTAAAACTTACCAATATCTGATCGCTTTGGATGCTGGTTCGCATAATGAGTTGCACCGTTGGCAGTTAACCGCTGGACAGGATAGCCTGCAACGCGATGATGTAGCGCGCGTATACCCATGGATTTTGGGTAGTGATCATTCTGGTTTTAACGTGACGCTGACCGATATTGATTCAATTCGGCACAAGACAGTGATTTTTATCCACCGTTACACGGATGACGCGGCCGGGAATGGCAATTACGTCGACGCTTACTCCGCGCCGGTCACGATTGACCAGTGGTACTGGATCGGTAACGCTCACTACCATAAGAACGACCAAGGCGTGATTGACTATGTCTTGAATAATGCTGATGTGATCGGTCAACTACCAGAGTTGCCAACGGGCTGCGAGATCACGGCGGTGACGATGATGCTGCGTTATGCTGGTTGCGATGTGAATAAGGTGCAATTAGCTAACGAAATGCCACGGAGCTCGGACCCGAATCAAGGATTTGTGGGTAGTCCATTCACAAATTACGGTTACGGACTGTGGGTAGCTCCAGGTGGTGTGGCACCGGTGGTTCGTGCCCATGTCGGGACTGCCGACATCATGACCGGTTGCAGTATACAGGCAATCAAAGACAAGTTGATTAACCGGCACTTAGTATGTGTTTGGCAGGGTAACATGCACGGCTTTGGCACTCACACCATTACCTTAACTGGTTTTAACGATGGCGGCTTTTTCTACAACGACCCATGGACGGCTACCAAGGATTGGATGAGCTTTGGTACTTTCTATACACGCTGGAACGCGGATGCACAACGAGCACTGTCCTATTAAAATTAATTTTCATGACGTCATTTCATTTTGGATGGGATGGCGTTTTTATTTGCTCAATTGGCAAGGCTAATTTGGCCGTGAAGCCATGCGAATTGCGGTCGCTTTATTTCACAGATAGCAGGAGACTAAGATGAAAAAGGTTTTAGCTTTACCATTGTCGCAAGCTGGTATAATAAAATTTGATTAATAATTGGGAGGAATAATCGTGTTCACGAAGACTCACTACAAGATGTATAAGAGCGGCAAGCTGTGGTGTACAGCCCTGATTGCTGGGTTAGCACTGGCTTTCGGTGCCGGTACCATGACTGCTCATGCAGACGCACAAGCCGCAAGTACACAGCCGGTTGTAACGGCCCAAGCAACCAATAATCAACCCACTAATAAGCAGGTTCAGGCACAGTCTCAATCCGCTAGTCCTGCTGCGCAAACATCAGCCACACCAGTACAGAATAATTTACAGTCCTATAACAAAAATGACCAGGGAAATTACGCTAACCTTGATGGTTGGTCATTGAGCGACGGTCATTTGAAGGCATCGGGTTGGCAGGCCAGCAACCAGACACAGACGAAGCCTTATCATTATGTTATCGTCTATGATGCTAGTCAGAACCGCGAAATAACGCGCCAAGCAGTCACTCCCGTTGACCGTCCGGACGTCCAAAAAGTCCACAATGTTTACGCGGCTAACCAATCCGGTTTTAACGCTGATTTTAAGCTGGATGATGCTCAATTATGGGCAGTTGCCAACGATCAGTTACGGATCATTTCACGCTACAGTGATCAAGCTCAGGGTGGGGAAGGTCAGTACTTAGACTACTGGTTTGACCCGATCAGTATGGATCATGGTAACTATGGTCATCTTGACAGTTTGCAGGTTACTAATGGCAAAGTAACTGTTTCTGGTTGGCAAGCCAGCAACCAAGCCGTTGGCGATAACTATCACTGGATCATTTTACTGGCCAATGGTAAGGAAATCAGTCGTCAATTAGTTAGTGACCAGCAAGCGCGGACTGATGTGGCCAAGGTTTACCCAACGGTCAACAATGCCATTTATTCCGGTTTCCAGGTTAGCTTTCCGTTAAACAGTCTGTCAGGCATCCAAAACCTGCAAATTGTCAGTCGTTGGTCTGATGATCAAAAGGGCGGCGAAGGTCAACGTGTTGATTACTGGTACAATCCAGTTAATATCGACGAGGACAACTATGGATCGCTCGACAATATGGAAGGTAAGGACGGCAAGCTGATCGTCTCCGGTTGGCAGGCTACTAACCAAGTGAGCGTACATGATAGTCATTGGTTAATCCTTTTTGACGCTTCTCATGGTCACGAAATCGCGCGGCAAAAAGTGGATGCTGGATCACGTCCGGATGTAGCTAAGGCATTTCCAACGATTATGAATGCTGGTCAATCAGGTTTTAGCGGCGAATTTGTCGTTCCCGCGGCCTATGCCGGTGACAGCTTGCAGATCATATCGCGTTACAGTAATGATGCTCAAACCGGTGAAGGTCAGCATGTTGATTACTGGTTCCCAGCATCTTCCACCCAGAACGAAGGCCACTTAGATGACTTTAATTTAAGTAGTGGGCAGCTGACGGTTTCTGGCTGGCACGCGACCGACGCATCGTTAGCGCAACAAAACCGTTTCCTGATCTTATTCGACAACACGGACCATAAGCAGGTGGCAGTTGTGAAGTCCACGATTATGAGTCGTCCCGATGTTGCCAAGGCATACAGTGGGATTGTTTCCGCTGCTAATAGTGGCTTTACTGGCACCTTTGCGGATGCACAATTGCAGGCGGGGCACTCTTACGCCATCGTTTCGCGGTACTCCACGAGCGCAAAGGGTAATGGCGATAATGACGGCGCGACCTTTACTGATTACTGGTCCGATCCAATTACCCTGAATCAACGAGCATATGCAATTGACAGCTTCATGGCCGATGGCAAACAGTTCAAAGTCAGTGGCTGGGTCGCTGACGACAATGCCATCAACCAACCGAATGCGATCGTTATCCTGCTGAATCATAACAATGACCAGACCCGTGAAATTGGCCGGGTAAAGATTACCGAATGGGGTGACCGTGCGGATGTTGCCAAGGCTTACTCATCCCTTTATCGGTCTGGCAAGAGCGGTTTTAATGTCAGTTTTGATGTGGACCCAGCCACAGTTACTGGTGACCTGCAATTAGTTCTGCGTTTCTACAATACTAATCAGGATGTAGACGGCGACAGCACCCAACGGAGCTCAACTTATCCAACTAACGCCGGTTTCTTTGACCAGGTGAAGGTAAACGGAGATAATGTGACGGTGTCTGGTTGGCATGTTGACAGTCAAGTAGCGCGTATGCCACATTCGTGGTTGATTGTCGTTGAACAAGGCAGGGGTGAAATTTTCCGGATGCAGTTAGGCAACGGCCAAGCCCACACTAGCCGACTAGACCTGCTTAAGTACTATGGCTATGTTCCTGGTGCTGACAAGGCCGGCTTCAGTGCCAGCTTTAACATTGCTGGTGCTAACAAGAAGAACTTCTACGTCATCCATCGTTATTCTGCTTCTAGTGATGGGAATAGCGATTACGCGGATACGAACTCTAATATGTTTTATGGTGATGTCATGCGCCATCCGATTCAATGGTGGATGCCATCCGAAACGGTGCCATATCCAGATCTGTCGAAGCTGAATAACTTCTGGATTCATGTGCGGATTGGCCAAAATCGGGTTTACCTGATGAACGGCAATGACGTGGTTTACACCATGTACTGCACAGCTGGTATGTATGTTAACGGTGTTTCGATGACGCCAACCGGTACTTACTATGTGCAACCAGAACGTGGTGATGAATTTGACTTTGCTTACCACTGGACTTCTTGGTTAAACCACGGTGAATACTTATTCCACTCGGTAATCTTTGACTCGGCTTGGTCTGGTCGGATTGACCCTTGTGAGGCAGCTAAGTTAGGCGTTTCAAGCGGATCACACGGTTGTATTCGTCTGAGTCTGCCAGACGCTGAATGGATTCAACATAACGTTCCAACTGGCACGAAGGTCGTTATTGAAAACTAATTATCTGAATGAAGCAAAAGAGAGGAGCAGCATATAAGCTGCTCCTCTTTTTGCGTACTGATATTTAGTTATTTGCGATTCAAGACCAAGTTAAACTAGTCGTCCTCTTGCTGTAGACGCACGTAAGCACCGTTAATGAAGCCTAACTTTTTGTCCTGGTACCAAGTAACGCCGTTATTATCATTTAACCTCCCAACCAGGGTGAGCTGATAGCCATTTTCCACCGTCCCATTGGCCTCGCCATACGGTCGTTTGTAGGTAAAGAGGTGGCCGCCAGACGTGTAATCAACCGTTGCCGGTACATCGTTAAGCGGCAAGACAGTTAATTGCGAAGCGGGGCCATTATCAACCGGCTGTGATTTGGCATAAGGGTCTTCTTTGGAAACCTTCATTGTGTTGACGTCGAACTTAATCCAGCGATCAGCGTTGACGTTGTACCAAAATTCACCCTGCATTGTCGCAACCCGCTCAAAGGATTTGACATAAAAGTCACCAGGCAGGGGGGTGTCAACCGGCATCCCATCGACGCCGTCATATTGCTGAACGGGTTTGGAGAGGTGGATGTACAACTCTACGCGTTCAATTTCACCCCAAGCCTTTTTACGGTAATAAAAGTGGATACTGCGCTGCTGCATATCAAAAGTTCCGGAAAGATCGCCTGCGGACTTTACGAACTTGTACTTATCGAACTTAGGCGGCAGGACATTGAATTGGTCGCCTTCCTTACCTTGGAGCAACTTTGGCATCTGCACGTTTTCACCTGAATCGATGTCTTGGTAATAAACCCAGATCGGGTTGCCTTGTTTGATAATACGAACCATGTTTATTCACTCCATATAAACGTTTTAATTTAGTATACCGCTTTTAGACACCTTTAGGGCGAATCGTCCACAGTCTTCACCTATCCTTCATAATTGGCAGAGATTATTACCTGTTATTTTCGACGACCATATTTCGCAAAATTTTCGTGAAGTCCGGATCGTTGTTAAAACAAGGCAGCAGATGAAATACCTGACCGCCATTGCCCATGAAGTAGGCGCGGTTTTCGATGTCGAGTTCGTGTAAGGTTTCCAAGCAATCTGCAACGAATGCGGGCGAGACAACCAGTACCCACTTGATCCCCTGTTTTGGCAGACGCTTGAGGGTAGCATCCGTGGCAGGGGTTAACCACTTAGCGGGGCCAAATTTTGACTGGTAGGTCTGCATAATTGGGACATTCGTGTGCAGACGCGCTTTCACACCGGCCATCGTAGCTGCACATTGTTGTGGGTAGGGTCGCCATGCTGAGCGTAGCTGACGGGAATCCCGTGAAAAGACATGATTAACTGGTCATATTGACCATGGTCCAGTGCTGTTTGAATATTTTTTGCTAACAGGTCCAAGTAGTCGTTACGGTCGGCAAAGCTGTTGATAATGTGTAGTTTAGGGATATACGCACGGCGAAAATAAAAGCGGTTAATGTCATCAATGACCGAGCCGATTGTGGTTGTTGAATATTGCGGATAGAGGGGGATAATCGTTAAATTTTCAATGCGATCCTTTTCCAATTGCGCTAACGCGTCGGCAATGAACGGCTTGCTGTATGAGTAGGCGTAAGCGACCTTGTAATCTGGAAGCAGTTCTTGCAGTTGGGCAGCCTGCTTTTGCGTATAGTAGGCTAATGGTGATCCATACTGCTTTGACCAGATTTGACGATACCTACCGGCCGATGCGGATGGTCGCTTAGGCAGCACCATTAAGTTCCGAATGGGCAGCCAGACAAAGCGGGGGAGGTTGATTACCCGCGGATCAGCGAGAAAACGGTGCAGGTATGATCGGACGGCTGTAGTGGTGGCTGTCGCTGGTGTGCCTAAGTTAATCAATAAAACTCCTTGTTTCACAATGGTTCCTCCATTTTTCTGCAATGTATTTATTGCTATACACCTAAAATGTGGTGAAGTTGTTAAGAAACAAGCTGGCAATCTTTATTGACCAAAAAAGCGCCATCTTACGGATTAATACCGCAGAGATGGCGCTCTCGATTTACTTTATCTTATTTATTCTGCATCGTTGTTGTTATCGTTAGGAGTACTGCTTTCTTCATTATTGGAAGCTGTATCAGTGGTGCTTTCTACGTGTGTATCACTGGCAGCCACAACCTTGATCTGGTCACCATCCATTTCGGCAGCCAGGTTGTGAGCATCGTTATTGTCCAGAACAAAGTCGGCAATCCGGTCTTCGATTTGTTCTTGGATGACCCGCCGCAGTGGCCGTGCCCCCATCTTCGGGTTGTAGCCTAATTCAACCAGCTTCTCACGAACGGCGTTGTCGATCGTGATGTGTAATTGCCGATCCTTCAATTGGTTGTTCACGTCAGCAATCATCAGGTCAACGATCTTCATCAAGTTATCCTTCGTCAGGGCGTGGAATTCAACGATGTCGTCGAACCGGTTCAAGAATTCTGGCTTGAAGTAGTTAGTCAGCTTATCCAGAACGGAGTGGGTGTCACCACTAGCTTCAGCACCGAAACCCACACTGGAAACCGCGTCTCCAGTTCCGGCGTTGGAAGTCATGATGATAATCGTATCCTTGAAGGAAACCGTCCGGCCTTGTGAGTCCGTCAAACGACCGTCATCCAGGATTTGCAAGAACATGTGCATTACATCTGGGTGGGCCTTTTCAACTTCGTCTAAGAGAATCAGGCTGTATGGGTGACGCCGAACTTGTTCCGTCAATTGACCAGCTTCTTCGTAGCCCACGTATCCAGGGGCAGAGCCGATCAGCTTGGAAGTAGACATCTTGTCCATGTATTCGGACATATCGAACCGGATCATGGCGTCCTTAGAACCAAAGAGCAATTTAGCTAACTGCTTAGTCGTTTCCGTCTTACCAACACCGGTAGGGCCGACAAAGAGGAAGCTGCCGATTGGCCGGCCAGACTTATTCAGACCAATCCGGTTACGACGGATAGCCCGCGCGATCTTATCAACGGCTTCTTTCTGACCGATGATGTGCTTGTCTAGTTCTTTATCTAAGTCCTTCAGCTGGTTTTCTTCTTGCGCTTGCAGCTTGCCAACTGGGATATTGGTCTTTTCTTCGACGATGTTTTCCATATCCTTAACGGTAACGGTTGCTTCGTCTTGGACCTGGTTTTCTTCGGCTTCCTTCTTTGCCTTGGTCAAGCGGGTAACTTGGTCACGGTAGAAGGCGGCCTTTTCGTAGTCTTGGTTGTCAACGGCTTGTTGCTTGTGCGCTTCGGCTGTGTGAATTTCATTTTCGATGGCGTTCGGATCAACATCCTTTAACGTCAAGTTCTTGCGTGAACCAGCTTCATCGAGCAAGTCGATGGCCTTGTCTGGCAGGAACCGGTCTTGGATGTAACGATCAGACAATTTAGCAGCTGCCTTGATCGCGTCATCCGTGTACTTAACGTGGTGGTAATCCTGGTAGCGGCCCTTGATCCCATTCAGGATCTGAATAGTTTCGTCAACGCTTGGTTCGTTAACTTCCACTGGTTGGAACCGCCGTGCTAAGGCACCATCCTTTTCGATTTTCCGGTATTCATTCAAAGTGGTGGCACCAATTAATTGGAAGTCACCCCGTGCCAGTGCTGGCTTCAGAACGTTACCAGCATCCATTCCGCCTTCAGCATTGCCGGCACCCATGATTTCGTGAATTTCATCGATAAAGAGGATGATGTTCGGGTTCTTAGATACTTCATTAATTAATTGCTGCATCCGCTTTTCAAATTGACCACGGATACCAGTACCTTGCACCAGGGAAACAACATCTAAACGGATGATTTCCTTATTTTGCAGTTTTTCTGGCACTTGTCCAGAAACGATCGCGGTGGCTAATCCTTCAACGACGGCCGTCTTACCAACACCCGCTTCACCAATTAATACTGGGTTATTCTTTGTCCGCCGGTTCAGAATTTCGACGACCCGCTTGATCTCCTTTTCCCGACCGATTACGGGGTCGATCTTACCTTGGCGGGCTAGTTCAGTCATGTTGATTCCGTACTGGCCAAGCATTCCTTTACCGTTACGGTCGCCGCCACTGCGTTGGTTTTGACCATTAGCACCATTGTTGGCATTCTGCTGCATGTTGTTCATGGCATTCATGAAGTCTTGCATGTTGTTGAAGCCAAAGACATTATCCATACCATTGCCCCCATTCATCGCGTTCATTTGCATGTTTTGTAGTTGTTCATAACAATTTTGACAGAGGTCGACCTGCATTTTTTGACCATTCACCATCATCTGTAAGTGAATAGTGGCAGGGTTTTTATGACAGTTTTGACAAAGCATCTGTGCTACCTCCTTATTAGTAACAGGAAAGGTTTCAAAAAAGTTTGACCTTTCTTGACTATTGTTTATCATTATACTTACTTTTCCCAAGAAAGCAAGGAAGCTGACTTGAAATTCCAAAGGGGCAAGAACGTTGATTTAACAGGTATTGAGGCGACAAATCAACATAACACTCCTATAAAATTTTAGCACTCTTTGCCTGTGAATGCTAAAATACAGACAGAAACCATCAAAGAATAGGAAGGATTCAATGAGCGACAAGAACTATGAGGAACTTTTAAAGCAATTGCATGATGGCGAACTTGACGAACTAGTCATCAACCCACCAGAGTTCATGGAATTCCAAAAGGTCTTTCAGGCATCTCCTTATCGTTCACAGATCGAAGGAAATGCAAAACATGGTGGTGAAATTCACTATCATCTTATTAAGGGCGATCAAAAATAGACACTGGGGCACAACATCCCACCTGTCTTGTATTTACCGCTTACAATTGATATAATTAAGCATATCTAAGTGGGATATTCCTACTTCATCAATTTGTCTTAAGGAGACTGATTATAATGGAAAAACGCGATTTTACTGTAACTGCTGAAACTGGTATCCACGCACGTCCTGCTACCATTTTGGTACAGACTGCTTCTAAGTTTACTTCTGACATCACTCTTTCTTACAACGGTAAGAGTGTTAACCTGAAGTCTATCATGGGTGTTATGTCATTAGGTGTTGGCCAAAACGCTGACGTAACGATCAGTGCTGAAGGTGACGACGAAAAGGATGCCATCGCTGCTATCACCGAAACCATGAAGAAGGAAGGCTTATCTGACTAATATGTCCCAAGTACTACATGGCATTGCAGCCGGCGGTGGGATTACGATCGCACCGGTTTTTGTACTGGACGCAGTCAGTTTGTCTGCTTCACATCAGAAAATTAAGAATACGGATCATGAGGTTAAACGGCTTCATGATTCTTTTTCTTTAGCGCAGCAGGAATTAGAGCAATTAGACAAGCAGGCTGCCCAGCAGATGGGACACCGACTGCAGACCATTTCGACCCAGTTGGCCATCTTGAAAGACAATGTGTTTTCTCGATTAGCTGACCAGTTAATTAATGAAGAACATAAAAATGCTGAGTGGGCAGTTCAAGAGGCAGGCAAGCAATTGCTGCGTTTATCGACAGTTGCAATCAGTAGCCCGTTTTGGGCGAACACTGTCCGTGACTTTACCCAGCGTGTGTTAAGTCACCTTTTGCATAAACCACTGCCAGACATTACACAAATTGACCACCGCACTATCCTGGTTGCAAACAGCATTAGTCCGACCCAGGTAGCGGAAATGAACCACAAGCTGGTGGCTGGTCTGGTGACACAAAAGGGTGGTGCGACGTCGCATTTTTCCTTATTATCTGAAGAACTAGCACTCCCGGTCGTAGTAGGAATTCCGCACCTTTTAGAACACGTACATGACGACATGGTAATGATCGTTGATGGCATTCATGGCACTGTCATCCTGTCACCTTCCCCACAGGAAATTGATCATTACCAAGAACTGGCGAAAAAATTTGAAGCAGCCCAGCAGGCGGTGGGCAATCTTCGTAATCACCAGACCGTTAGCAAGGACGGCAATCATTACGTAATTGGTGCCAATCTGTCCCTAATGAACGAACTGCCTTCACTCAAGAATAGCGGAGCAGAGGGAATCGGCATTTTCCGTACGGAGTTTTTGTTTATGGACCGCTCCGAATTGCCAACTGAAGAGGAACAGTATCGCGCCTACCGGAAAGCAGTGGCTGCTATGCACGGGCAACGCGTCATCATCCGCACACTGGATATTGGCAACGATAAGTTGTTGACTAGTTTGAAATTGCCAGATGAAGTTAACCCGGCGCTAGGCATGCGGGGAATCCGGATTAGCTTGGCCCATCCAGAACTGCTGCGTCCCCAGGTTCGCGCCATTTTGCGTTCCTCAACCGTTGGTAAAGTAGCAATTATGTTTCCCATGATTTCAGAAGTAGAGGAATTTAACCAGGCTCGTCAGCTGGTCGACGAAGAAGCAGAACACTTGCAAGCCAAGGGAATTGATATTGCCGATAATATCGAAGTCGGGATGATGGTCGAAACCCCTGCTGCCGTCATGATGGCAGACCAGCTCGCCAAGTATGCCGACTTCTTCAGTATTGGCTCGAACGACTTGATCCAGTACCTCTTTGCGGCGGACCGGAACAATGAACGAGTAGCCTACCTTTATCAAGCTTTACACCCGGCAATGCTGCGCACCCTGCGCCGGGTCATTAATTGCGGTCATGCGGAAGGCAAGTGGGTCAGCATGTGTGGTGAAATGGCTGCTCTGCCGGCTGCCCAACCGCTGCTCATGGCAATGGGCCTAGATGGCTTTTCGGTGCCAGCGAAACGAGTTTTGCCGCTACGTCATCTGGTTCATGGGTTGTCGGCCCGTAAGCTGCAGCCACTGGTTCACCAAGCATTGGACGCTGTCAATGCCGAAGCGGTACGAAAACTTGTGCAGGCACAGTTGCCCCAATTATATGAAGACTGATGCTTTAGCCATCGGTTTGTGAAAAAATTAAAAGCGTGAGCAATTGCTCGGCAGACTTGTCAATGACGCAGGAAGATATGACAGCTTTTGAAAATTAACTGAAAATGGCCTAGGATGCGACATTCACGTAACCTAGGCCATTTTTAGTACAAATGCTGATAATGTTGGGGCTTTCATTTCAAGACAAAGGGTTAGTCTGCTTGCCAGCCCTTAAATTTGAGTTTAGAATAGGTTAGATTATATCGACAATCATTGTTGCATACCAAAGGAGAATGTTATTTGAAAATCGGTTTATTTACAGACACATATTTTCCTCAGGTAAGCGGGGTGGCCACCTCCATTAAAACGCTGCGTGACCAACTCGTGGCACAGGGACATCAAGTGTACATCTTTACGACGACGGACCCTCATGCCAAGGATGTCGATGAAGAACAGGGGATCTACCGTTTCCACAGTGTGCCTTTTATTTCTTTTTCTGACCGGCGGATTGCGTTTGCTGGCTGGCTGAAGGTTTTACGTCTTGCTCGGAAGCTCGACTTAGATATTGTTCATAACCAAACGGAATTTTCTCTCGGTGTGATGGGGAAGATGGTCGCTAAAGAGTTGGACATTCCGTGTTTGCATACTTACCACACGATGTATCAGGACTACCTGCACTACATTGCTAATGGTCATGTATTAAAGCCGAAAGATGTTGCTCGTTTAGCCCACCTATACCTGAAAAATATGGATGGCATTGTCGCACCTAGTGAGCGGGTCTATACGACTTTACAGGGCTATGGCGTTACGTCGCCAATGCGGATCATTCCCACGGGGGTCAACTTAAACGTTTATGGGCATGAAGATAGTCCGGAACAAATTCATGCTTTACGGCGGCGCTTTGGCTACCAAGATGATACGCCAGTTCTGTTGTCATTAAGCCGTTTGGCATTTGAAAAGAACATTCATGCGCTGATTGAAGCGATGCCTGATATTTTGTCACAGGATAGTCGGGTGCAGCTGCTTATTGTGGGCGACGGGCCCGCTAAGCATAGTCTGGAACGGCAGGTTAAGGAGATGCAACTGACCGACCACATTCAGTTTGCCGGAGAAATCCCGAATAATCAGGTTTACCACTATTATCAGATGGCCAATGTCTTTGTGTCAGCATCTGATTCCGAGTCTCAAGGCTTAACCTACGACGAAGCCTTGGCATCCGACTTGCCAATTGTGGTAATGCAAAGTCCATACACGGATGAACTAATCGACGATCCGGCAATTGGGGTGTCGTTCCAGCGCCGGGCAGATTTGGTTAAAGGGGTGCTAAGGTTTATTGATAATCCACCATCGCAAGAAGATAGTGCCAAGCGCCAGATGAAATTGCATGATATTTCTGCAGAGGTCTTTGTTCATCGGGTCGTTGACTTTTATCGTGACTGTCAAGAACGGCATGCGCATAAGGAACCAACTCACCGACGATTATTTCACCGAAAGAAGGCGTAGCGATGTTAAAAGTCACAATGTACTCTTCGGCAGACAAGGTTAAAGGACAAGGAGTCGGCTCAGCATATGTAGAATTAGTGCGGTTACTTAAAGCGCGTTTTAAAGGCGAGTTTGATATTGCGATTAATAAGTATCGAAAAAGCGACATCAGTCATTACCACACGATTGATCCGCAATTTTACTTATCAACCTTTTCGCATAACCGTGGCCGCAAAATCGGCTATGTGCACTTTTTACCGGAAACACTGGATGAAAGTTTAAACATCCCCCAACCGTTTCGTTCGATTTTCTACCACTATGTCATTGCGTTTTACAAGCGGATGGATCATTTAGTGGTGGTTAACCCGTCATTTATTCCTAAGCTAGTGGCGTATGGTATTCCGGAAGACAAAATTACCTATATCCCTAATTTTGTCGACAGTGACCGCTTTTATGAAATGAGTGCACAGGAACGGATTAACCTGCGTCAGAAATTCCACCTAAAGCGCGATGACTTTGTGGTGCTTGGCAGCGGGCAGATTCAGGAACGCAAGGGTGTGCCCGACTTTATTAAGTTAGCGCGGCAAAATCTGGATATTCAGTTTATCTGGGCTGGCGGTTTTTCCTTTGGCCGGATGACGGATGGCTATAAAGAGCTTAAGCGAGTAGTTGATAATCCACCTGCTAATTTGATTTTTACCGGTATTGTGAGCCGTGATGAAATTGCACAGTTGAATAACCTGGCCGACCTGTTCTTATTGCCTTCTTATAACGAGCTGTTTCCAATGTCTGTATTGGAGGCTTTTTCTTGTGGCACGCCGGTGATGTTGCGGGACTTAGACCTATATCACGCAATCATCGATGGTTATTACCAACCAGCAAAGGATGTCGACGAGATGCAGGCTGAATTGCGCAAGCTGCGTGAAGACCCCGAGCGTCTGCAAATGTTGAAAAAACTTGCGCATGAAGCCGCTTACCGTTATTCTAAAGATCACTTAGCCAAGATTTGGCATCGTTTTTATCTTGAACAGGCAAAGGAGCGGTAGGCATGTCTCGAAAAAATTGGCTGGTGTTAATCCTGATGCTATTAGCCGGCTGCGGCATTTTTGCCTATTCGCTACGGGATACTGATATTCATCAGCTTTTACAGTATCTTTCCGCGATGAACTGGGGCTGGTTTTTGGTCGCCGTTATTTGTATCTGTATTTATCTGGGGCTTGAAGGCGTCGTTGTTAAGATTTTTATGGGCAGCCGCTTTAAGAGTTTTACGTGGAAGGATGCGTTGCGGCTTCCTTTGATTGAACAACTCTTCAACGGGATTACGCCATTCTCCACGGGTGGTCAGCCGGCTCAATTAGTTGCAATGCTGCAATCGGGCGTTGACGGCGGGATTGCCAGTTCCGTCCTTTTAATGAAGTTCGTCGTTTTCCAGTCAATGATCGTGATTAACTTCTTAATCAGTATTTTGATTGGGTTCAACTACATTGCTAGTAAGCTGCATGCACTATCACTGTTTGTTATCTTTGGCTTCTTGATTCACTTAAGTGTTATCGTGGCCCTGCTAATGGTGATGTATTGGTATCGGTTTACCAAGAAAATTACGAATATCTTTATTAAACCGGCTGCCTGGTTTATGGATGCACAACGGTATGCAGATATGAAAGTCCGCTTGAATGAGAAGATCGATTCCTTTTATGAGGAAAGCGTACGGATGAAGTCCCAGTATAAGAAGATGGCGAAGGTCGCATTGGTGACAATCATTCAACTACAGGCATATTACGTCATTCCATACTTCATCCTTTTGGCGCTCGGCGTCCACGGGGTGAATCTAGTGATGGTTACCAGTCTGCATGTTCTGATCTTTATGATTATTTCATTGTTCCCAATTCCTGGTGGGACGGGGGGAGCCGAATACAGTTTCTCCGTTCTTTTTGCTTCTTTTATTCATTCGAACAGTAAAATGGTATTAGCAATGTTGCTTTGGCGGGTTCTTACTTATTACTTTGGTATATTTGCGGGCATCTTTGCCTTGTTCGTTCATCCCGATAAAATATCTAAATAATCTGTGAACAAAGACTGTGGTTCAGTCCACGGTCTTTTTATATTAGGATGATTCTCGCGTTATTGCAGTTAGTGGTGAAGTAAGAGTGTGTTACTGGTGACAAAATAAAGGAGGTAAAGCATGTACAACTCACATTTGATCAATATTTTGTCGCGTTTGGATGCAATGATGAAAGATGAAAGTAGTGATCCCCAGCAGCGGGAGTTTATGCAGTTTGGTGTTCCGGTCTGTAAAGTTACCTATAATCATGAACAGGGACAGTTTATCGTGGAGCGCTATGAGCTGGATCAGCGGATGTATTTTGATGATATCGACTTAGTGGCCATTGAAATCTATGACTGTCTGTATGATTTTCGTCACTCGTTTTAATTGGTCGAGGATTTTTTGTATCTGTGTATCATTGGATTGCAGCTGTAAAGTCAGTAAATATGACGAATAAATCATCATTAAACATTTTGATTGGTAGGTAAATGACGAACTTAAACAGTCTAGTATTCATGATTGTACAGCTTTAAGAAAAAGGTCAAAAAGTTATGGAATTCTTGTTGACAAAAGCTCTGGTTCACTGGTATATTTTATAACGTTGTTGCGGCGGAACAGTTCGTTCCTTGCTTCAACAACCTGCCTAATTAAAATTAACTGTTGACATCTTAATCGCAGTTGTTTATAATTAGTAATTGCCGATAGACATTGCCTGATCGACAAGGTAGACCTTTGAAAACTGAACAAAGTTTCGACGAATCAAATGTGTAGGGTCCTCGATCGTTTGATCGAGGCAATAACATTTGCGAAGTCAATTCGCTTAATCAATATTTTTTGAGAGCTATCTCAAATTCTTATTTTTACATGAGAGTTTGATCC
>DXFH01000006.1 GCA_019114515.1 Candidatus Limosilactobacillus merdigallinarum | reverse complement strand
ACGAATCTACGATAATCGAAGAGATATATTAGCTAATTTGCTGGAATATTTAGATAAGAAAGAAGAGTAACAGTTACTAATTTAGTAGTTGTTACTCTTTTTTACTTTGTTAAATATTGTGTACATGTTTTTTTCCCTAGAAGTAGTACACGTATTAAGACAAAAAAGCCTACATTTCTGTAAGCTTTAATTAAATTCTAGGCTCTTTAATTCTGCCATAAGTTAGCGCCTCTGCGTCCTTTTTCTCCGATGATGAAGAATTAGTCACGTTAGTTGTTTCGCCGTCTACTACGTCCTTGTCAGAGCCTCCTGGCAGCATTTGCGTCTTCTGCTCTAGTCCAAGGTGTAACTTCTGAGCTTGGTCAGCTAATCTATAGGCAGAAGAAATCTGCTCATCTTTAGCCTTAAGTTGGTCAGTAAGAATATCATTATCGTGTACTAGTTGCTCATTAGCTTGTTAAGATTATGGACAACTCCTTCATCGAAAGTTCCCTGTGCCCCGTCAATTAATGTTTTGGGGATATTATGGTCTAGGGAGTCATATACTAAATGAATTGTATCTTCACCACTAGCACTAGCATCTGGTACAGCAGCTTTAACGGCACCAGTCAGTGGTGTATTATTCACTGCTTCTTGATAGGCTTTTTCTGCTTCAGCTAAACGGGCAGCGTTGGTGTCCTTTTGCTTTTAAACTGCCTGATCATGAGTAGCTTGTGCATTCTTTTGTGCATCACTCAGTGCACTTTGTACCGCCTGTTCGGCCTTCTTCTTAGTCTTTTCAGCAGTACTTAATTCACCATTCTTCTTTGCAGTAGCAGCGTCACGCAAAGACTGCTTCTGTGCAAGGGATGGTAGTGTTTTTATCAGCATCTGAAAGTGCTTTCGCATTGTCAGCTGCTTGTTTTGCTTCAGTCGCCTGATTAGTAGCAGTTTACTTAGTAACAGCATTTGCATATTGCGCATTTTCGTCGCTTGTCGCCTTAGCCGCTTGACTAGTAACAGCTTCGGACTTGGATGCATAAGATGCGTTAGCTTGTGACTTCAATGGACCAGCTTCACTGTTGATATGATCTTGAATCTTATTGACCGCATCATTTGTCTTCTGGGCATCCGTAGCGTTAGCAGCTTCGTTTTGCTTAGCCAAATCTGCTTCTTTTGCCGCGTTGGCAGCCGATTGATTAGCGATCTGCTGGTTAGCAATATGAGCTGCCTGCTCATATTGCTCTTGTGGTGTTTGTTGATGTTGAGTTTGTGGTGCGACTGAATTCGTATCAGCGTGTACGGATTGGTTAGCAACCTAAAATCCTGCTGCAGTAGTTAAAGCAGCCATTGCCGTTAATTTCAAAACCTTTTTGAACTATTATTACGTTTAACCATAAGTTGCCTCTCCTTCAATTACCAAAAAACATAGAAACTTAAAGGTGTTAAATCACCAATAAAAAATAACTGTCCTTAAATTTTCTAATTCCTAATCATCCCAATTTATTAATATTCCCAAAAAACGATTATTAATTATTTAATTTTTAATTAGCCTACTGCTTATATTCGCTATAATACAGCAAACATATGCATATAAAACGTATCCATAGGTGCATATATGCATCTATTAGTTATTATACATGCCGTTCTAAATATGAATCATCACTTTTATTCTTTAGTGAGGGGTAGAAATGAGTGATGTAGGATATGGAGAGCATGTTAGGTAAAAACATCGTTAATCGGCGCCATGAATTAAAGATGACCCAACAGACATTGGCTGAGCGCAGTGATTTATCGATTAATTTTATTTCACGTTCGGAACGCGGCGGATCAAATAACGTGAGCTCCGCAACTTTATATAAATTGGCACTAGCTTTACAAACATCAATGGATTCGCTAATGATCGGTCCTACTGAAGTTAGCAAAACGGCACATGGTCCGCACCTGACCAAATTAGTACAAAAATTGGAAGAATATGATGCCAATACAGCAGAAAGATTGAGTAAAGTCATCCTCGAGCTGCTAGAATCCAAATAGTCTTCACTGATAAAAAAGCACAGTTGACGCTAAAACACTTCAACTGTGCAAAGCAATTTTTTATACTATTACTGCTAAAAAAGTGTGCAGGTCTCAATCATGAGAATCTGCACACTTTTATTTTTATGATACGCCCAGGGCTAGCTTAGCGGCTAAGCTCATGCGATCACGTGTCCAGCGTGGGTGCGTGATAAATTCCACATCGACGTTTTTAACTTCGGGCACCCGCATCACTGCCTGTTTAACCATCTGTGCTAGCTGGCCGGTCAACGGACATCCGAGGATTTCCAAAGTCAGCTCAATCAAGCAAATACCATCCTCGTCTAAGTCGATGGTTTCCACAAAGCCCATATTGACGACATCCACCCCCAGCTCTGGGTCAACCACAGTGGCTAACTCTTTGATGATATCTTCTTTAATGTTCGCTGCATCACGCATGAAATCACCTACTTAACGTCTTTGCCAAAAATCCGTGCTTTGATTCGCTGGCCAGTTGGCGTCCCCGCTAGTCCGCCAATGCCGGTTTCCCGCAAGGATGATGGTAAGTTCCGTCCGACTTTATCCATTGCTTGAATACACTCATCTGCCGGAATAATACTAGTACAGCCAGCTAACGCCAAATCGGCAGCAACTAATGCATTAGCTGTGCCAATTGCATTCCGCTTAACACAAGGCACTTCTACTAATCCGGCAATGGGGTCACAAACCAGGCCCAATAAATTACTAATGGCGATCGCCAATGCTTCAGAACTCTGCTGGGGCGTACCACCAGCAGCTTCAACGGCTGCCGCTGCGGCCATTGCCGAAGCACTGCCGACTTCCGCTTGGCAACCACCAGTAGCCCCCGCAATGTTAGCATGGTTGGCAATCACTAAGCCAAACCCGCCTGCGGTAAACAAAAAGCGAATTAGTTGATCTTCCGACAAGTGCAAACGATCTTCCAAAGCGGCAATGACACCTGGCATCGTTCCTGCAGATCCCGCCGTTGGAGTTGCACAAATCACACCTAAGGCTGCATTGACTTCGTTCGTTGCCAACGCCGCTTGGACAGCCCCCATCATGGCATCACCAGACAACGATTTGTGTTGTTCACGGTACTTTTTGACCTTAATGGCTTCACCACCAGTTAAACCTGTCGGTGAATGCACACCTTTGCCGGTTTCGCCTTTCTTCACGGCTGCGCGCATGGTCTCTAAGTTTCGCTTCATCTTATTCCAGACGTCTTCTCGTGAAACACCGGAATCGGCCACTTCTGCATCGATAATGAGGCTGGAAATCGGCTGCTTCTTTTTTTCTGCAGTCGTCACAATCTGTTTAATACTTTCGTACATATTATCTACCTACTTTAAAAAGACGATTCCTTTGTACTTTTTCTCCAACTTAGCAATTTTTTCTGGCGACAGGCTCTCTAACATGTCGAATTCATACAGGTCACCACTTTGGGCCTGCTTCTTTTGTTCCTTCTTCAAACCATTGCCAAAAATTAATTGCTGCTTCAGTGCTTCTACATGACGCAGGTTTTTGTCCCGGTCAAGATAGAGCACAATCGGCAACGGACCGGTAGGCGTCAATTCCACATGCTGAGCTTTGATTAAGCGAATTTCAATTGCACCGCCACCAACGGAACAACCCCCAACCGTGGTTTGGTGATCACCATTGACCATCTCAAGAATTGCGGTATTGGGATGATGGATCGGACTGGGCCCCTCTTCTTCTACATAGCGGATATCAATGCCGGCCATTTTAGCCAGCTGCGGTGCTTTTGGTACTCGTTTATCATCTGGAGAAAATCCCATGATACCAGCCGCAATGGCAAAGTCTGTTCCATGACCACGATGCGTTTTGGCAAAGGATTCATAATAATGCACCGTTACCTTCGTTGGCATATCCTGGAAGATCACCCGTGCAGCTTTACCGATAGCAACTGCTCCTGCCGTGTGTGAACTAGATGGCCCTACCATAATGGGACCGATAATGTCAAAAACACTACGATAAATACTAGGCATGACGTACCTCCCCCTCAAAAATGAAATCGCTTTATTTACTTTAATTTTAAAACTTTACCGTCTTCATTTTGTCTCATTTAGAAGCAAAATTAAAGGGTGTTCACAACCTTATTTAAATAAATATTTTGTAAACCTCAAACAGACTATTTACTTAGTTAGGATTAAACTGCCATTTATTTTTATTCTTTAACTTTCTTGAAGTAGACAATTAACAAACGAATAACCACTTCTATTTAATGAGTCTTATCTTGAGTAATAAAACTGTAAGCTATAGTATGATATATGAGCACTTCGACAAGCAATAGTATTTTACTTAGCGATCTATTCAATGAATGTAATTATTATTGAACGTTTCGGTTAGTTGGGCTTGTGAACAGATAATCCGTGACAAGCCCTTTTATTATGGCTTTAAGTGAAAAAATGTATTAGAGGTGAGATGATTGGAAAATCGACAAAGCAACGCTGTTGAGCGGCAGATGGGGTTCTGGAGCATCGTTCTTTTCGGAATCAACGGTATTCTTGGTTCTGGCATCTTTCTGTTGCCTGGTAATGGCTATAAATTATTCGGACCGGCTAGTTTGATTTCATTAGCGGTCGACGCCGTTTTGGTATTAATGATCGGAATGTGTTTTGCGGAATGTTCCGGCCTGTTCGATGAAACCGGTGGAGCTTACTTATACGCAAAGACAGCTTTCGGTGATTTTGCCGGTTACGAAATCGGCCTGGTTACCTGGGCTATCCGGATTATTGCTGAAGGAACCCTGTATGTAGGAATTGCGACTGCTCTTGGCGGTCTATATAAACCATGGTCGACTCCATTAGCTAAGAACATCATTGTAACGATCATTGGCATAATCATTATCGCGGTTAACTGTACTGGAGTTAAGACACCTACTTTAATCAACGATATTATTACAGTGGCCAAATTAACGCCCATCCTCGCAGTGGCAGTCATTGGGGTATTCTTCATTCATCAGCATAACTTCGTTCCCTTCTTTCAACCAGGCAGTACGCCAACATCTTTTGCTAATGCCACCGTTACCCTTTTCTTCGTCTTTACGGGGGTTGAATCATTAGTAATCACGGCTGGTAACATGAAAGACCCGGCGAAAAATCTGCCAAAAGCGCTCTTGTTGGTAATCGGTGTAGTTACCCTAATTTACATGCTGGTCATGGCTACCTGTATCGGCATTTTAGGACCACAGTTAGCTAAAACCAACGTACCATTGCAAAATGCGGCAACAGCGATTGCCGGCCGGGTTGGTGAATCGGTCATTATCGTTGGTACCTTTCTTTCAATGGGTGGCATGGCCCTCAATGCGTCTTTTATTTCGCCACGTCTGGTCGCATCACTGGCCGATAACCGACAAATGCCACTGGTCCTTGGTCGTGAAAGCAAAAAAGGTGCACCAATTGTCGCTATCTTTGTGCACATCGCTTTAGTGCTATTGGTAGCATATTCCGGCAGTTACCAATCCCTTGTCAGCATTTCGGTGGTTTCGCGTTTTGCCCAGTACATTCCGACCTGCCTGGCTGTGATCGTATTCCGTCGGACGATGAAAAACAAGCCACGTGAATTTAAGATTCCTGGCGGTTACACAGTGCCTATCTTAGCCTTGGTCATTTCCGTCTGGCTGCTGGCTCATACCCAGGTTTACCAGTTGATTGCAGGCTTTGGTGCGCTAGTCATCATCTTCCCGTTCTACTTCATTACCGGACAAAACAAGCGCGATAAGGAAATCGAAGAAGAAAAAGCAGAGCAATTCCACCAGAACAATTAAGTGGTAACTAACTTATGTCACGTTAAATACTTACTTATTACACAAAACATCCCGTTGGCAAATAAATGCGAACGGGATGTTATTTTATATTCAGTTATTTCTTACCATGACGGGACTTGCTGCGCCAATACTGCCAGCTCTGGGCAAAATAGCGAAAGAGCCAGCGCACGTCGATTAATACCGCTTCAGCAGCCAGTAAGAAGACCAAGCCTAAGGCGGAAACTAATAGTGACGGTCGCACGAACCGGAACAGTTCGCCCATTAGGGTCACAGCGGTGATAAAGCCGACTGCGGAAACCAAGATAGTGAAGCCACGCATCAAAGTTAACGGACGCGACAGGTAGACCAACATGACAATGCCCACGAAGGCCATGATAAATGCCGAGACAGTGGAAACATCGTCATTACTCATATGGAAAATGTTGCCGACCATCATTAGTAAACCAATTGCAAACACATCCACTAATGCCGCTGGGAAAGCGTTGCTAAGAACAGTACGGATAAAGTGGCCCTTAATCCGTGAATGGTCGGGTTCAAAGGTCAACAGGTAGCCAGGAATCCCAATCATGAACGCAGAAATCAGTGATACCTGCGAACTGCGCAATGGGTAGCTCATCGACGTGCAGATCGTTAAGAGTGCTAATAAGAACGAGAAAATATTCTTAATTAAAAACAGACTTGCAGACCGCTGAATGTTATTGACCGTGCGGCGACCCTCATCAACGATTTGTGGCATTGTTGAGAAATCGGATTTAAGCAACACTATCGAGGCGGCATTCATAGCAGCACTTGCACCGGATGCCATCGCCACACTGCAATCGGCAGTCTTCATCGCCAGAATATCGTTGACCCCATCACCAGTCATTGCCACAGTATGCCCCTGCTTCTGTAAAGCTTGCACTAATTTTCTTTTTTGATCAGGAGTTATGCGGCCAAAAACCGTATTTTGTTCAACGGCCGTTGCAATGTCATCATCCTTAATTTGGCGGGCATCGATATAATGATCAGCGCCCTTAATACCAGCTGCCTGAGCTACTGCCGCTACTGTCACCGGATTATCACCAGAAATCACCTTAATATGAACATCTTGCTGGGCAAAGAATTTAAAGGTAGCAGGCGCATTTTCCCGTACTGGGTTATGGAGAACAATAAAGGCTAGCGGTTCAATGGCATGAGCAAACTGATCACCTTCAATCGGTGCGCCATAATGGCCATATACTAAGACCCGATATCCTTTCTTGGAATACTGGTCGACTGTTTCTTGGAAATTTGCAAACTGGTCCTGAAGCAGGTTTTCCGGCGCCCCTAATGCTACCGTATCGTCTTGGTAAACTAACGCACTATATTTATTTGCCGACTTAAAGGGTATCACGCGCTGAGCCGCTGGTCCCTGCTTCTTAGGAAAGTAAGCCTGCAAAGCACGCATTGTTTCATTATCAGCACCAAACTGCCAAACGGCATCGCCAATTGCCTGTTTTAATTGATCATTAATCTGACCCTTTACTGGCAGCATTGCTTTTACCTGCATTTCCGGCTCAGTAATCGTCCCGGTCTTATCAATACAAAGAGTATCAACCCGGGACAATTGTTCAATACTATGCATATTGTGCAATAGCACTTTGCAACGTGCTAAACGGACGGCCGAGGTCGCCAAGGCAACCGTCACCAACAGGTATAGACCTTCCGGAATCATCCCGATAATGGCCGCCACCATTCCATTGATAGCTTGGCTGAATGTTAGATGATTGACAAAAAGCGATTGCAGCACCATCACGATACCAATGGGAATAATGATAATCCCAATCCACTTAACGATCCGGTCGATTGCCCGCACCATTGCACCTTGGTCATCACGTTCGGTTGTTCGCGCCTTTTGAACCAGCTTGGCGGCATAGGTATTGCCACCAACCTTCGTCACTTTGGCCATCCCGTCACCACTGACGACATAGCTACCAGAAAAAAGGTTGTCGCCAGCATTCTTTGCGATTTCGTCGCTTTCACCAGTTAAGATGGATTCATCCGTAGAAAGGCTTCCTTGAATCAACTCCGCATCCACGGAAATCTGGTCACCCGCTTGTAAATAAATCAAATCATCTAATACTAATTGGTCAACTGGAATTTGCTGTCGCTTGCCATCACGCAGCACCGCCACTGCCGGCACGCTGACAATGGTTAACTTACGAAGCGTTTTTTGAGAGCGCATCTCTTGGTAAATCCCGACCAGTGCGTTAGAAATCATAACAGGCAGGAAAAGAAAATCACTCACTGTGAAATGGCCACTCAGTAAAATTAGGATCGTGATGACCAAAAAGATCAGGTTAAAGTAGGTAAATACATTTTCGTGCACGATCTGCCGTGTAGTCTTTTCCGGACCCAGGTCCTGTTGGTTCACCTTTCCCTGCTCAATACGTGTTTTCACTTCCTGAGTAGTCAATCCCTTCATCTTCGTGCCTCCTTTTTTACTCCTAGTTTAGCATAAGCATGATCAACACAAAAAGACGTGACCATTACTGATCACGTCTTCGTTTTCATCTTTATCAAATTTGTACCGCTCTTCACGATTATATTAGCTTTGCACTGTTACTAGTCTTCAGCAGCATACAAGCTGGTGGCATGTTACTAACATGCGAACTCGGCAGCCTCAGTTTGCAGGCCAGTGAAAACGGGCTTCAAATGATAGCCACCACGATCCAGAACGCCGAGCTGCGCAAATTTAAAGCACCAGCTTGCGTACTGGGGATCAACTATGAAATTGTCGTTAGCGTAATTTCACGATTACGACAAGAACAAGCTTTGAGGGAGTGGGAAAGAATTCGCTTGTGACTTCGTCTTCCCACCCCCGCGAGAATGGCTAGGTGTTCTGGGTGTTGATTTATCAACGTCCGGAACCCAGCCAGCTACCGCGTCAGTATATAAACAACTTTGAAATAGTAAAGAAACTGAGTTGATTTCCAGCCTCTCAAAGTTGTGGCCATAGCGTTCCATCCCCATAAAAAGCGCAAAGCTGGTGAATACTTATACAACAAAATAAACTATATTTAAATTTTAATACCAGCCGTTAGCCATCCAGTGTGCTTGTGCTGCAGTCCATGAACCGTAACGACTTGCAACATATTGGTCAGCGACACGGTCTTGGTTTTCAGGCGACAAGTCACCATTTAAGTAAGACAAGTCAAGCTGGTAGCGGCCATAGTAACGACCGTTTTGGGCAGTGTAACTACCTGATGATTCACGTTGGGCAATCCATTCCTTAGCTGCTTGATCACTAGCAGATAACTTACTAGTAGAACTAGTGTTAGTGTTGTTGCTTGGTTGTGCAGTCTTAGATTGATTCTGGTTATTCTTAACGTCCTGCTTAGTAGCTGGCTTGATCTGGCCATTGCTCTTGATAACCAGCTTGTCACCAACATGGATCATATTGATATCCTTAATGTGGTTCTGAATAGCAAGAGTATTAACTAAGCTACCATCGTTGTTGAACTTTTGTGAAATACTGTAAAGAGTATCACCCTCTTTAACAGTGTAAATCGTGTCGGCATTGGCAACTGCCGTAGCGGCGGAAATTCCCAATACAGTTGCACCTAATGTTGCGGACAATTTAACGAAGTTCTTCTTTGACATGAAAAAACCTTCCTTTTTCTAACCTAATATTTAATCTTTCTTATCAACGATCCCTATATTAGACCGTCATTATTACTAATAAGTAACAGTGACTTTGCTTTTCCCTCCTGGACTGTACATGCTTGTAATAATTTGTAACAAATGTGGATATATGAATTGGTATATGTCTGCACAAACGGTTTCAATCGTTGCCCTCGTCGCGTTCTTAGGTTAACCGAAAGATAATAGTTAAGATTTTTTAAAAGTGCACAAAAAAACAGCAATTAATCAAATTCTTCGTTCAAAAGCATTGATTAATTGCTGAAATTCGCTTAATTCTGGGTTATATTACAAAATTGTTGCAAAAAATTTCTCGAGATAAACCGCTACCCCATCGTCGTCATTGCTTGCAGTGAGGTGGTCAGCGACCTCTTTTACTTCTGGCAGGCCATTTGCCATTACTACGCCATCAGCGGCCACCTTGGTCATGCCTAAGTCGTTATCAGCATCGCCAAATGTCATTAAGTTACTAAAGTCACTATTAAAGTGAGCAAGCAAATGCTGCAAGCCAACTGATTTATCAACGCCCTGCGGCAGGTATTCTAAGATGTGCGGTTGCGATTGCACAACATGCTTATGCTCTTTAATCGTGTCAGGAATATGCTTAATAATCTGAGAAAGACGGTCTGGTTCAATCGCCATTACGACCTTGGCATATGGATGATCACCAGCGGGCATTTCATTAAATTTTGAATCGACAAACTTAATGTTTTTCAACGTGCCTTTGTAAATTGACCGTGGCATGTCCATAATTTCATATACCTGGTCAAAATCGAGAACATCCAACGGGTAGTTATGCTCATGGGCAAATTGGAAAACTTCCTTCAAATCATCATAGGAAAAACCGTTGTGAAAGATTGACTTGCGACTGACGTTGTTAACGACTAAACCACCGTTAAAGGTAATGGTGTAATCGTCAGGTTGGGTTAGCCCTAATTGCTTAATATACGGCCAAATAGCATTGATTGGCCGACCGGTACATAAGACCACATGGATGCCGTGATCGTGCAGAGCACGTAAAACTTTCGTATTGCGCGGGCTAATCTTTTTCTTACTATCCAACAAGGTATTATCCATGTCTAATGCAATGGTATTAATCATGAGCTACTCCTTTGCAAGAATCGTTTTAACAATCAAACGGGTAAACTGCGCATTGCCCTTTTCATTCATGTGCACATTGTCGTCTGCAAACCATTCACTATGGTCAGCACTCTGGCTATTCCAATCGACAACATGTACATTTGAATGCTTCTTGGCAGCGTGCTTAATTTGGTGAGTAACGGTTGCCTCCCAGCTCTTGGATGGCACATGTGGTGTAATCCAAAAGATTTGGTGGCCACTACCAATCGTGCTGATAATTTCATTAACCGTCTTGTTAGTCATCGGCCCGTTTGTCCCTAGATTAAGAACCACGATCTTAGACAGGTGACCTTTGTCTTTCAAATCTTTAATCACCGGAACGGCTTCGCTCCCCTGCCGACCAACTTTTGCGTCAACATAGGCATTTGGGACCAGTTCCTGGAGATTCTTGGATGCGTCCACCATGACTGAATCGCCAACTGCAGTAACATGCAACTTCTTGGCGGCAGCTACTTGGCTTCCGGAAAGATCAAACTTCTTTTTGAGCGACTTGCTGTTGGTCGAAACTTGCGGGGCTTTGCCTTCCGCCAGCATCTTATTATGCGCATTAACGCTGTTGTGGTTATGCTCAATACGCCTTTGCACCGCGGTCTTCTGTGGCACCCGATCCGGCGTCGTAAAACCAGCTAGTGCTGTCAGGAAGACTAAGGAAGCTGGGATAATGGCCAGCCATTGCTTCCAGCCACGATGACGAATATCAAACCATTCTACCACCGTAATGGGCAGGTCTTGCCACGAGTAATGACGTAATGACTTTTCAACAAAGCGATAGGACAATTCACTCACTCCTAAAATCAATGCTAATTCTACTAGCCCGTTTAACCACGGGTGAGCACCAACCGGGATTTGTTTTTCGTAAAAAATCATCACTGGCAGTTGATAGACATAAATACCATATGAACGCTTACCGACCCACGTAAACACGGGATTAGTCAACCAGGTATTCATGTCAGAACCGGGATGAACAATCGTAGCTACTAAAATCATCCCGATCACACTGTAAAAGAACATCCAACCATGGTAAGTCCGTGGATTCTGACCATTGACGTTAAAGAAACTAAAAATTGTGATTATTAAAGCAACGATCCCGACAGCGTTCAGTGACGTTCTGACGGTCGCATTCGTATCCGGATTAAGACGATGCTGCGGCCAGGCGAAGGCCAACCAGGAGCCTAGTAATAGTGAAAAAGCCCGCGTATCAGTACCGTAGTAGACCCGGTTAATGTTTTGCGGGTCAAACAACATGGCCATCTCTACAGCAGACAGAATTGCCAACAGTAAAACTAGCCATTGAGTAATTCGCCGGCCAAATACCCTTAGCAATAACAAGAGAATTAATGGCCATAACAAATAGAATTGTGCTTCGACGCCTAAAGTCCACAAGTGGGTAAATGGCGACTCACCACCAAAACGGTCAAAGTAAGACTGGCCATGGCCGATCTCCCACCAGTTGTAGACCCATAACAAATTAGTGATGATCACCGCACGAATTTGATGCAGTAGTTGGCGGGCAAATAAAGTAATATACGCGGTGGTAAACACCAGCATCGTAATCAACACTGGGTATAACCGAGTAAAACGCCGCGCATACAGGCTTTTAAGATCGACTATATCGTTGCGCCATGCCTTGAGTAATTGTCCGGTGATAAAGTAGCCCGAAACAATTAAAAAGAGCGGTACACCTAAAAAGCCGCCAACCATCACATTCGGTAATAAGTGATAAATAATCACTCCAATTACCGCAATGGTTCGCAAGCCATCAATTCCCGTCACGTAATGATGACGAGGTCGTAACTGTTCTTCTTCAAAAGCAGGCCGCATTACCACAAATCCCCCTGTTACATTTGTAATGAAATACCATTTTATTATAGCGACAAATATGGTTAACGTATAGGCATATTTGTCGAAAAACCACCATATAAAAGAACAATCCAGGATCATTTTTGATCCTGGCTTAATTCGATTACTTAATAATCATTATTGCCCACATTATAACGATCGAGCATAACTCACATAAAATTTTTGAGCACTATTCTAATTTTAATGCTTACTTGTTAAATTACCCTGCGTGATTCTCCGCCATAATCTCCTTAACAACCCTTTCCATCTCCGGCGTCTTCTGCCACTCTTCCCAGTGATCCATAGATTCATCCTGCATGGTGTAATGATCATTAATAAAACGTTCATACTTAATCACGTTTTGTGAATGGGGAATATTAAGTTTTAAAATGCGAACCTGTTTGAGAAATCCTCGTTCAGCAGCTAATTCAGCACGGCCATTATGAACCATATTGCCAATTTCGTAATACTTGCTGCCGTCATTACGCGTAATCTCTTCGATTAAATCTAGTGTTCCTGGTTTGTCAGCCAAAATCTCTCACCTCAAATTTATTGTAACTGAAACTAACGATAATGGAAAATATAGTAGCTGTTTAACTTATTTGGCCCATAAAAAAATCACCGTCAAACTGGCGGTGATTGGCATAAGAGAGAAAGAGAATTGATTAGAAGGTATTTAGTACCTTATGGTTTTATACTAACCCGTTTTGTAAGCGCTGTCAAATCTTTTTGAAAAAGAACGTGATGACCTCTTCACCTATGGATCATCACGTTCAATCTATTAGTTAACGCTTAAAATAATATCGCCATTTTATTGTACAGTCACTGACTTAGCCAAGTTACGTGGGCGGTCAACATCCAGCCCCTTGCCCAGACTAGTGTAGTAGGCTAACAGCTGTGCCGGCAGTACGGACAGCAATGGCGTCAGCATTGGATCACAGTCAGGAATCACAATGGTGTCGTCTTCCTTAGCTAAGTGACGAGCAACAATCGTCAATGCATTGGAACCACGTGCCTGAGTTTCTTCCAAGTTGCTGCGCGTTAAACCAGCCGTACGATCCTGAGTAATGATGGCAATTACAGGCGTACCCTTTTCAATCAATGCAATCGTACCGTGCTTCAATTCACCAGATGCGAAACCTTCCGCTTGAACATACGAAATTTCCTTAAGCTTCAAAGCGGCTTCTAGTGAAACTGACCAGTCAATTCCCCGGCCAATGTAGAAGGCATTCCGTGGCTGTGAAAGGTAGTGGCTGGACAGTGCCTGAAAGTCATCCTTGCTATCCACAATTGATTGCATACCATTAGCGATGCTGCCTAACTGATTCTTCAAATCAAATTGAGTTGCTTCATCGTAATGCAGGTATTCACCCAAGGCCTTTGCCAAAATGGCTTCAACCGCAATCTGTGCCGTGTAGGCCTTAGTAGAAGCAACCGCAATTTCTGGACCAGCATCTAACAGCATGGTATAGGTAGCTTCCCGAGACAAAGTAGACTTGTCAACGTTAGTGATCGTCAGGCTTGGCCACTTGTGGTCGTTAACGTGAACCAATACTTCACGACTGTCTGCCGTTTCACCACTCTGCGTCAGGAAAATAAAGAATGGCTTCTGAGAAAGCAATGGTTGTTCATAAGCGAATTCTGATGAAATGTGGACTGTCGTTGGGATCTTAGTCATCTTTTCAAAGATGCGTGCCCCAACTAAGCCAGCGTGGTAACTGGTACCTGCGCCAACAATGTATAGGTGGTCAGCGTTCTTCATATCTTCTAGCAGATTCTCGTCAACTTTTGGCTGAGCACCATCAAAGTAGTGCTGTACCAGTTTACGCATAACCGCCGGCTGCTCATTGATTTCCTTTAACATGTAGAACGGGTAGCCGCCCTTGCCCACGGCATCGGCATCCATGTCCACCGTGAATGTATCCTGCTGCTTGCTATTACCGTCAAAGTCCTCAATGCTGATGCTGTCAGGCTTAACAATCACTAGTTCATGGTCTTCCAATTCCATAAAGTGGTTAGTTTCCTTAAGCATTGACAAGGCATCAGAACCAACCATGTTATAACCATCACAAACCCCAATCAGCAGTGGACTCTTGTTCTTAGCAACAAAGAGTGTATCTGGCTTCTCCCGGTCCATCAGTACCATGGCATAGGAGGAATCAGGACTAATTAAGCGCAACATCTTCAACAGTGCTGACTTCGTGTCCATCTTGTATTCCACCACAAACTTATCAACTAAGGCTACTAAGACCTCAGTATCCGTTTGACTCTTGAATGGGTAGCCTTCCAGGTATTGATTCTTCAACTGTTCATAGTTTTCAATCACACCATTGTGAACCACGTAGAACCGGTTATCCTTAGAGTACTGCGGGTGAGCATTGGCTTCATTCGGTACCCCGTGCGTTGCCCAACGAGTATGACCAATCCCCGTACTGCCGTGTACGTCAGGAGTGATAGCTGATTCCAATTCACTGATCCGACCTTGACGTTTTACTAAATAATCTTGGCCATTTTGATCATTAACGTAGATTCCGGCAGAATCATAGCCACGATATTCAAGACGTTTAAGACCGCCAATCAGAATCGAAACTGCATCCTTGTTTCCTGTTACACCAACAATTCCACACATAATTTCGTCCATCCTTTTTAAATTGGTATAGATAGCTTGAATCCCCAAAAACTGTAATGCTCAAGCAATCACGATAACGTAATGGTAAATTGGATTAAAACGATTGTCAAACATAATTGTTCGCTTTTTTGAAAATATGTCAAACGATTATCATATAAAAGCAAAAAAATAACCGGCGAGTATTGCTCACCGGATAATCGCACATTACTTAACTTCTAGTTCTTGACGGGCAACGTCCGCAATCTTTTCAACATAAGCATGCACCTTCTCCTTGGTTGGTGCTTCCGCCATAATTCTAAGCAGTGGTTCTGTACCGCTTGGCCGTACTAGTACACGACCTTCGCCTGCCATTTCGTTTTCTACTTCTTTAATGACTGCCTGCAGCTTTTCATTGTTCATTGCTGCCTGCTTGTCTGCTACCTTAATGTTAACCAATTCTTGTGGATAAGTAGTAACTTCACTGGCAAGGCTAGCCAGACTAGCGCCGGTATTCTTAATTACCTGTAACAATTGCAAAGCCGTCAGCATTCCGTCACCAGTCGTATTGTGATCCAAGAAGATAATGTGACCAGATTGTTCACCACCAAGGTTGTAACCATTCTTGAGCATTTCTTCAACGACGTAACGGTCACCAACTTTCGTCTTCGCACTGGTCATACCATGAGCTTCCAAGGCCTTGTACATCCCCATGTTGCTCATCACCGTCGTAACAACGGTATCTTTCTTCAAACGACCATTTTCATCCATATTTTTACCACAGATGTACATGATCTTGTCTCCATTAACCAGGTTACCATCCGCGTCAACGGCAATACAACGGTCACCATCACCATCAAAGGCCACTCCAAGATCGGCCTTTTCTTCCACGACCTTCTGTTGCAGACTTTCAGGATGCGTCGATCCACAATGGTCATTCGTATTTAAACCGTCTGGCTGGGTGTGAAGCGGCACAAAATCAACGTTTAAATCTGCAAACAAGTTGTTAACAATCGCACTAGCAGCACCATTCGCCGCATCGACAACAACCTTCAAGCCAGACAAGTCGGCAGAAACGGTCTGTTCAAGGAAGTCAGTGTACTTTAAAGCGCCTTCCTTATAGTCTTCTACTTGGCCTAAACCTTCTGCAGATGGCCGTGGCAGTTTGTCTTCTGGGGCATCCAGCAGCTGTTCGATTTCGTATTCCAGATCATCAGACAGTTTGAAGCCATCACCACCAAAATACTTAATCCCATTGTATTGAATTGGGTTGTGCGAGGCGGTAATCATAACACCAGCATCAGCTTCTTGAGCCCGTACTAAATAAGCTACACCGGGAGTCGTTACCACACCCAAGCGCAATACTTCAATCCCAACTGATAGCAAGCCAGCGACCAAGGCATTTTCCAGCATTTGACCAGAAATTCGGGTGTCTCTTGCAACTAAAACCTGTGGCTGCTTGCGTTCTGAGTGGCGCGTCAATACGTAGCCACCACAACGACCAACTTGAAAAGCCAGTTCAGGACTTAAATCCTGGTTAGCTACACCACGAACACCATCAGTTCCAAAATACTTTAATTTCATTTTTCTTCTCCTTATTAATTACGATTATCACTATTACTGGTAGCAGTTGTGCTATTTGTTTGACTATCTTGATCCCTATTAGACGAGCTGCTGCTTGAGCTAGAATTCGACGAAGAGTTATCTGAGCTTGAGCTGCTGTCATCGTTATCAGACTCTTCGCCACCTGTGATTGGCACGGTAACGGTGATCGTATTTGGCACGACCACCACATCAACGGCCCGACCCTTCTTATCTACAGCTTGCAAAGTGACGGACCGGTGCAAATCCCTAGTTGAATCTCTTGGCACATCCACATAGGCAATGACCCGAGCTACCTTACGGACTTGATTCTTTGCTCCGGTAACTTGGACAGTAGACATGGAAGGCGTTGGCCGGCCAACTTGAGATGAGCCATTCAAGGATCGGTTGCTCAAACGCACTTCTACCTTACTGGTAATTGTCCGCCGCGGTTGAATATTCACCGTGATCTTTTGCGGTGTGGTTTTTGCCTTCAGCTCTGAATTTAAGCCCGAAGTCTTCAGTTTTACTGTGTGCTTGCCGGTTTTCAAGTTGGTTAAGTCAGCATAAACTTTGAAGTTTTGGGTATTAGCGGTACTGCTGACTAATGCATTGGGTCCGGTTACCTTTACTTTTACATATTGCGGATAACCCGTTACCACATACTTCCGTGAATTCATTCGCAGCTGCAGTGGCATTTTGATGGATTCACTTTTGCTGGAAATCACAGTCTGGTTGTTATTGGAGTTTGAACGAAACTGGCCATCTTTGTCCCCATTTACATATACAAACAGAAAAATAGCCAATACAAGGGAAATAATCCGCAGGAACCAGAGGCTGCTAAAGATGCTGTCTTCTTTATCGTTCACTGTGCTTCCCTCCTTGCCAATGAATCTTGCCTAACCAGCGTTCAAACAAACTCTCTTTTTTGTTGCTCTGTCGCTTGTATAGGTTTGCCCGCAAGAATTTCAGGTAGTCTTTACGTGACATGTTACGAATTAATTCGTTGTCCTTAGTAAAGGAAACTTCTCCGGTTTCTTCTGAGATCACAATGGTTAAAGCATCGGTAACTTCACTGATACCAACAGCGGCCCGGTGACGCGTCCCTAACTCTTTTGGAATCAGCTTACTGTCAGACAACGGTAAGTAGGCGGCCGCTACCGCAATGCGATTATTTTTAATAATTACGGCACCGTCATGCAGCGGCGTGTTCGGGATGAATGTATTGATCAATAAGGCCCCGGTAATATCTGCGTCCATCGGAATCCCGGTTTCAATATACTCTTCCAGGCCGGTATCCATTTCAATGCTGATCAAAGCCCCAATCCGGCGCTTTGACATGTAGGAAATAGCCTGGTCCAGCTGCTTGATCATGTTCTCTGCTTCTTCATTGCCAGAAGGGTTACGGGTAAAAATAGACCCACGTCCAATGTGTTCCAAGCCCCGCCGAATTTCGGGCTGGAAAACCACCACAATGGCGATCACTCCCCAATTAATAATTTGATCCATGACCCAAGAGACAGTGGTTAATCCCATCGCCCAGCTGATCAACCGGACCACCAGAATTACCACGATCCCCTTGAATAATTGCACGGCACGAGTACCACGGATCAACACCATTAATTGGTAGATTAAGAACCAAATAACTAGGATATCAATCAAACTAGCAAGGTTTCGCCACGTGAGGAGTGAGATAATTGTTTTCATGCAAATTCCTCCTCTTTCAAATACCGCCTATTATAGCATTAATTGTGACGGTCGACGGATGAGCTTAGTCTCGGCCGATAATCCGGACTTCCGTGTGCAAATCGACGCCAAACTTATCATGAACTGTCTTTTGAACGTGGTGAATAACGTTTAAGTAATCCGTAGCAGTACCGTGATCAATATTGACGATAAAACCGGCGTGCTTCGTCGATACTTGCGCACCGCCCGACGTGTAGCCCTGTAAGCCAGAATCATGAATTAATTTACCGGCGAAGTAACCCTTAGGCCGCTTAAAGACGCTCCCGCAGGAAGGTAAGTCTAAAGGTTGTTTGGCTGCTCGACGTGCATTTAAATCATCCATTTTGGCGGTAATTGCTTCCTTATCACCCTTTTTCAGCTTAAAATCAGCGCTTAAGACAACTGCGTCATTATCCTGCACAGAACTGTGACGGTAACCGAAGTCGAGTTCTTCATTATTCAATTCCTGAATGTCACCATTTGGCAGCATAATCGTGGCTTTTGCAACGACAAACTGGGTTTCGCCACCGTAAGCGCCAGCGTTCATGAAGACTGCGCCACCAACGCTGCCAGGGATACCGGCCGCAAATTCCAAGCCGGTCAATGAATGATCCCGCGCCACCTTTGTTACATCAATATAGGCTGCTCCCGCATCAGCACTCACCGTATCACCATTAACTGTAATTGACTTCATGGAGGTGGTGATGATTGTCAGTCCTTCAATGCCACCATCCTTCACAATCAAATTGCTGGCATTGCCAATGATGGTTAACGGCATGTGATTATCATGAGTCAAAGTGACCAGTTGCTTTACCTGGTCCACGTTGGCAGGAAAAGCCAGCCAGTCTGCTGGTCCGCCAGTCTTAGTATTGGTGTAGTGCGACAGTGGTTCATTTTGTTTAATTTGAATTTCTGGAAACTTGTCAATCAGATTAACAGTCATGTTTATCCATCCTCTTTAAATTTATGCTCCCATTATATCCCAAGGGCCCTCCAATTTGAAAATCACTTCTGTAACCGCTAAAATAATGGTTAATTTTGAATTGGAGGTCACGTCATGAATTTTGTTGCCATGGATTTCGAAACGGCTAATGCCAAGCGTTACAGTGCGTGTTCCATTGCACTGACCATTGTCCGTAACAACCAAATCACCGATGAATTTTACTCCCTTATTAATCCAGGAGTACCTTTTAGTTGGCGTAACATTCAGGTACACGGCATCCACGAACGTGACGTAGCTGATGCACCGACTTTTCCTGAAGTCTGGCAGCACATCTCACAATTCTACGTGCCCGAAAAATTGGTGATCGCCCACAATGCCACCTTTGATAACAATGTCCTCCAATCAACCTTAGAGCATTATGGTATTCAAGCTCCAGTCTACCAAACTCTGGACACCTTGCGCACCAGCCGTCGCCTCTTGCCGCAGTTAGCCAACCATAAACTTAACACCGTAGCTGATGCTTTACAGATTGACTTGCATCACCATCACAATGCATTAGATGACGCCCAAGCCTGCGCCGACATCTTGATCTACCAGGCGCAACACTTTGGCGTCCAAAAGATTCGCCCCTTTATTAAGATGCAGGGGTAATCATTATATCTTTTTGATGTCATTGGCATTAATAGACCGAAAATACAAACGGATCCACAAGCATTCATCTGCTTACGGATCCGTTTTTTATTAGTTACGGGGGCAACTCATCATAATGGCTGTCTGCTCATTACCAGCAGCGTCCTTGGTTTGCCGCGTACCAATTTCAACAAAACCCAGGCGCTTATAAATAGCATGCGCACGCTGATTGCTAGTAAAGACATCTAGTTTCAGGCCATTTAATGAACTGTAATGGTTCAGCCAATACACCGCTTCATCAACCAGCATCGTACCGATCCCATTATGCCAGTAATCTTTAAGGACTGCGACGCCTAATTCACCTTGATTATCATCAGCTGGCGTGACCGTTAAGATACCGATTGCCTGCTTACCATACATTGCCAGCAGGACTAAGCTATCATCCCGACCACTCAGCTGATCAAGGTCGGCACTTGCCTTTGCCACACTCATGGTATCCAAATGCGCAATCAAGACAACGTTGCTCTCCTTCTGCAATTGTTGCAATAGCTGCAGAACTATCTGGCCATCCGCTGCCGTCGCCGTCTTCATACTAACGATTTCGTCGCTCATCTAATTGCTCCAATACTTTTGTAAAATGCTTTCCATGGGCGACTAATTGTAGTTGCCGCTGGTTTTCGACATCTGTCCGCTTAAAAGTGATCGCCAAAAAGTCGGCTGGCAATTCATCTTCAGCAAACTGTGCCCATTCAACGACACTGACGCCATCACCATCAAAGTATTCGTCCAGTCCGAGGTCTTCAGCACCACCATCTTCCAAACGGTAAACATCCATGTGGTACAGGGGCAAACGCCCACCATGGTATTCACGAATAATCGTAAACGTAGGGCTACGAACTAAATCGTGAATTCCTAATCCTTGAGCCAGTCCCTTAGTAAAGGTTGTCTTGCCAGCGCCCAGGTCACCATTCAAAACAATCACATCGCCGACCTTTAATAATGGTGCCAGTTGTTTTCCTAATTCAATTGTTGCTTCGCGACTATTTAGCTGATAGCTAATCATATTTACTTCACCTGTGCCGCCGTAATGATTGCTACCCGGTAAATTTCGTACGATGAAGCTCCCCGTGACAGGTCAGCAACTGGTGCGTTCAGGCCTTGCAGAATTGGGCCCACTGCCGAGAAACCGCCTAACCGCTGCGCAATCTTATAGCCAATATTGCCGGCTTCCAGACTTGGGAATACGAAGACATTCGCCTGTCCAGCTACTGGCGAGTTTGGTGCCTTTAACTTGCCAACCGTGGCATCAATAGCGGCGTCAAACTGCAGTTCACCATCCACTTGTAATTCAGGGTGTGCTTCGTGAACGAGCTTGTAAGCTTCTTGAACCTTGGTAACCATTGGGCCTTTAGCAGATCCCTTCGTAGAGAAGCTAAGCAGGGCGACCTTTGGATCAATGCCAAATAACTTCGCGGTTTCTGCACTTTGCTGAGCAACTTCCGCCATAGTTGGTGCATCCAATTCCAGATTAATGGCACAATCAGCAAAGATGTATCGCTGGTCACCCTTTTGCATCAGGAAGGCACCACTAATCCGCTTAGTACCCGGCTTTGTCTTGATGATCTGCAAAGCGGGACGAACGGTATCACCAGTAGAGTGAACAGCTCCCGAAACCATCCCGTCAACTTTGCCCATGTAAACCAGCATGGTTGCAAAGTAACTGACATCTTTCAGCATTGAGGCAACCTCTTCAGGGGTATTCTTGCCCTTCCGCCGTTCGCTTAAACGCTGTTCCATTTCCTGACGATCAGCCAGTGGGTATTCAGCCGGATCCAAAATCTTAACGCCCGTCAGGTCAAGCTGATGCTGATTAGCAACTTGTGCCACTTCATCCCGGTTACCCAGTAATAGTGGCTTAATCATGCCGCTTTGTGCCAGCTTAGTGGCTGCTTCTAGCACACGCGGTTCCTGTCCCTCGGGAAATACAATGGTTTTCGGCGACTGCTTTAATCGATCTTCCATCTTTTGAAAAACGTTCATCATGATCTACTCCTTATCTAATGAAACATGTGCCGGTAGTTGCCAATCAATCGGTTCCTCTCCCATAGCCTTCAAAGCAGTATTAGTGCGTGAAAAAGGCCGTGAACCAAAAAAGCCTCGGTTAGCTGATAATGGGCTCGGGTGAGCTGACTCCAAAACAATATTGGTCTTCAAATTAATCAATGACTTTTTCGACTGGGCTGCGCGTCCCCACAAAATAAAAATCACTGGTTCCGGTCGCTCGGATAGGGCTTTAATTGCCGCATCCGTTAGCTTCTCCCAACCATGACCACGGTGCGAAAAGGCTTGCCCATCACGTACCGTGAGAACGGAATTCAAAAGCAGTACCCCCTGATCGGCCCACTTTTTCAAATAACCATGCGATACCGGCGGATAACCAAGGTCGGCTTGCAATTCCTTATAAATGTTTTGCAAGGATGGCGGGATGGGAACCCCCGGCAGTACAGAAAAACTGCAGCCGTGTGCCTGGTGAGGACCATGATAAGGGTCTTGACCCAGGATAACGACTTTCACCTTGCTAAACGGCGTCCATTCAAAAGCCTCAAAAATATGATGCATTTCTGGATAGACTGTATGCTGTGAATATTCTTTAATTAGAAATTGTCGCAGTTGTTGATAATAAGCGGACTCGAACTGGGGCTTTAAAATCGGCCACCAGTCATTATGAATAAGTTGTTTCATGACGCGCACCTCTTTTCTATTTTAACATAGACGCCATGTTCGTTTGCTAAAACTGTTCAATCGAAACGCTAACTGTTAGAATGTAAGTAACTCACAAAGGAGGCGGACGGCAATGCGAACTCTGTATCTGCGTGACCGCGCCACAGATAATTCGACGACGATCATTAATGATCAAAGCAATAATGCTTGTTACCTGGTAACAGGCAAATGGGGATTGCGTCACGACGCCCTCTCCTTATATACAATGCAAGGACAGCTATTAGCTGAAGTTAAGCAACTGGCATTAGGTTTAATGCCCAAGTTTGCCCTTTATCAAAATCAACAGCGCGTTGGCACCATCGGTAAAACACTTGGGTTTGTCTCCGAGGTTGTTTATATCCACGGCCTCAACTGGGTAATCGTCGGTAATGCATTGACGAATCATTACCGTGTTTTTCGTAATACTCAGCAAGTCTTCCAAATGCTGCCTGACCAATCTAGCGGTGGCTATTACCTCACCATTACTGTCAATCAGGAGGCCGATGAACCGTTAGCCATTCTGGTTGCCTACGTGTTAAACCATTGGGCACACCGCAAAATTAAAGAACCACAAAAAGCAAAGCAATGGGGGGTTAAGCATTCACCACTGCCGGGGATGGCCACTAGCTTGTATAACCATTGTTTTGCTTATCTCAATCAATTACTAAAATAAAAAGCTCCTTAGCGCACAACACGTTAAGGAGCTTCATTTTTATGCTACAGTACCAATTTTGGTGCTGGTTTTAATAATGTTTCATTACCCGTTCAATTTGACGATCCTGCTCACGACGCTTGATCGTTTCCCGCTTGTCATACTCATGCTTGCCTTTGGCAATACCGATGAGTACCTTTGCAAAGCCATGCTTAATGTACATCTTTAACGGAATGCAGGTAATCCCCTTATTGGTAAGCTCGCCACTAATCCGCTTCAGCTCTTTTTTGTGCAGCAAAAGCTTGCGGTTACGTAACGGGTCCTGATTATGGTAGGTACCATTATCATACTCACTAATGTGCACGTTCATCAGCCATAATTCACCATTATGAAACTGAGCATATCCGTCCTTTAAGTTGACCCGGTGGGCACGAACGGACTTAATCTCCGTCCCCGTTAATACCAAGCCAGCTTCATAAGTGGTTTGAACTGAGTAATCATGCCGCGCTTTTTTATTCTGCGCTACTAAGTTTGAATCGGTTGGTTTATGTGACTTTTTAGCCATCATTATCGCCTCCCTAATTAATGCCGCCGCTTGCGAATCTTAAAATCCTTATCGCCACGGTGCCGACTTTGCCCACGATTGATCTGACGATAGTTGCGTGAACCATTGTGCCGACCATCATTGCGTAACGAACGATGATCGTTGTGATGTGCATTACCATGCCGCCGGCCACGACCGTGTTCACCACGTTCATTATGTGGTACCCGCAGTTTCGTGACTGGTGCATCTTCTGGGTTAACCAGTTCAAAGTCAACTTCACGTTGATCCTTGTCCACCCGTAGCAGCTTAACTTTAACAGGCTGACCAATGCGGAAGATATGGTGGTGACTGCGGCCAACCAGGGCCATTTGCTTTTCCACATACTCATAGTAGTCGTCATTCATGGCACTAATGTGAACTAGGCCTTCCACCGTGTTTGGCAACTGAACGAAGAGACCAAACTTCATGACGGAACTAACAATGGCATCAAAGGTTTCACCAACATGGTCCTCCATGTATTCGGCCTTCTTCATTGAGTCCACATCCCGTTCGGTATCAATGCCACGCCGCTCAGTCACCGACGTATGCTCAGCAATCTCCTTTAAGCGGTCACGATACTTTGCCTTAGCGTGTTCACCGGTCCCCTTCTCAGCATACCAGCGAATCAAGCGGTGGACAGTATCATCTGGATAACGCCTAATTGGCGACGTGAAGTGCGTGTAGTATTGCGCCCCCAAACCGAAGTGACCGACTTCTTCATCGGAATACTTGGCTTGCTGCATACTCCGCAGCATCATTACCTGCACCATCTCTTCTTCAGGGGTGCCTTCAACTTTTTTCAACACGTTTTGCAGCATCTTTGGTGACACATTATCCAAGTCACCCTTCATTTCGATGCCAAACACGCTCAGAAATTCGGCAAAGGATTTAATGCGATCCTGGTCCGGCTTTTCGTGAATCCGGTATAGGAATGGCACATGCATCTTAAAGTAATGTTCGGCGACCGTCTCATTAGCTGCTAGCATGAAGGATTCAATCAGCTTTTCCGCTACTCCCCGATGACGCAGACGGATATCCGTTGGGTGTCCTTGGTCATCAACGATGATTTCAGCTTCCGGAGCTTCAAAATCGATCGCCCCACGGTCATGACGGTGTTTAAGCAGGATCTTATGCAACTCGCCCATGGTTTCAAACATCGGAACTAAGTCCTTGTACTGCTCCATCACCTGTGGATCATGATCTTCCAAAATGGCATTAACCGCTTTGTAGGTCATCCGCGCGTGCGACTTGATCACACTTGAGAAAATATCGTGTTTGACGATATTCCCGTACTGGTCAATTTCCATTTCGCAAGACATTGCCAGCCGTTCTTCATTCGGATTCAAGGAGCAGATTCCGTTGGATAAGCGCCGTGGCAGCATCGGAATTACCCGGTCCGTTAAGTAGACCGAAGTCCCCCGTTTAAATGCTTCCTTATCCAATGGGGTGCCCGGTTTTACATAGTGACTAACATCCGCGATGTGAACACCCAGATGGTAGTGGCCATTATCAAGTTTCCAAGCAACGACCGCATCGTCCAAGTCCTTGGACTCAATGCTATCAATTGTAACCAGCGGCTGGTTCGTAATGTCTTTACGTCCCTTCTTTTCCTCTGGCAGCACATGCAGCGGAATTTGGTTAGCCTGGTCCATCACTTCTTTGGGAAATTCATGTGGTACGTCGTGAGCATACACAACGGAAAGGATATCAATCCCCGGTTCATCCTTATCACCAACCACTTCCAATACAGGACCGGTCATTACTTCTGGTGATTCGTCAGATGGGTAAGTCGCGATGCTGGCGTTAACCACTTCATTATCTTGTGGGTGCAGACCTTGGTCAGTGACATAGAAACGGAAATTACTCAGTTTCCTATCCTTTAAAATCACTTCACCAATGTAATTGCCCATGGTCAGGTGCTTAAATTCGCCTACCACATGCGTGTAGTGACGCTCAGTAACGTTTACCACTGCCCCTTCTGGACCTTGGTCGCTTCCTGGAGCAGCGGCTCGTAAAATTTTAACTTCTACTTCGTCACCCGTTAACGCGTGTTTGGTGTGGTCCGGGTTGACATAAATATCCGGTAAATCATCATCGTAAGCAACGAAGCCAAAGCCCTTGCTATTACCATGAAAAATTCCCGTAACCGTCTTTTGTTGCGGGATAATCTTAAATTCTCCACTATCAGTAACTTCCACTTTGTTTTCCCGCTCTAGCTGGGCTAATGCCTGCACGATCGGAGTAAAGTCTTGTGCAGATGGCATTCCCAAATGGCGAGCAATTTTTTCTGCGGAGAAGCTAATGGGGGCATTATCCTGCAGGGTGGCGATAATTCTATCTTTTAATTCAGTCATCGTATACCTTTCTCTAACGTGTTTTTACAATCATAAATTCATCCAAAAAGAAAGGCCGAAAATAACCAATCGTTATTCCCAGCCTCTTTTAAAATCATTTGTGTGTCGAAACAAATACCAATGCCAGTGCCAAGATAAAGAACAAAGCACCAACGATGGTGGTAACAATCTGCATAACCGCTTCAAAACCACGGGCCTTTTTACGAGAGAACAAGTCTCCGGCACCACCGTTCAAAGCAGACATTGCATCATTGTCGTTTTTAGCTGGCTGCATCATTACACAAGCAATTAAAACGACACAGTCAATTAAAAAGAGGGTCATTAATGTATTTTGCAATGGTGTGCCTCCTATTTGACGTGACATATCCATTAAATAATAGCATGTTTTCTTTCTAATTTCTAGCTGTCCACATCATGAGCAGCACGGTTAATTACCTGCTGGTTAGTTAAGTGCCGTTCACCAGTTAGTTGCAAGACAAGAGTATCCCCCGCCTGCAACTCTGTGTCACCATGTGGGACTAATTGCTGTTCCCCACGGAAGATAGACATTACCAGGCTTCCCTGGGGCCAGTCAAAATCGCTGATACGGGCCCCATCGAGCTGGGAGCCGGCATAAATAGTGGTGGTCATTTGGGTCATTCCGGTTAATTCTTGGAAAGGCCGCTTGCCCAGCATGTTGTACATCATTTCGGCATAAACTGGCCGACCATTCAGCAGGTCATCAACCACATAGGCCGTGACTGCCACCACAGCGAGTGGCATCAAATGGGCCAGAGAACCCACCATTTCGGTAATTAATAAAATCGCCGTAAATGGGGCTTTTGAAATACAGGCAAAGTAGCCAGCCATCGCGTAGATGACATAGTTAGCCAAATAAGTTGATGGCACAAGGCCCAGGTTAACCAGCACCGTACAGAAGGCTGCCCCGATAACAGCTCCCAACGTCAAGATTGGTAAGAAAATCCCCCCTGCCATTTGTGAGCCATAGCTAATCATCGAGAAGACAAAGCGCAGGACAAACAGGCCAAGGATCGTCAGCAAAGGAAATTTTAATCCAGGCAAAGCGACAATCAGTTGGTTGCCCCCACCTAAAGTAATTGGCCAAAACCAAGCAATCGGAATTACCAATAGAAATGGGATGACCGGGTACCAGGCAGGCTTAAACCAGGTCACTTTCCTAAACCACTTATTTTGATTCAAAATCACGTACTGGTATAAGCGACCTAAGATCCCCAAAATAATTCCCATTAAGATCAAAGCCCAATATTGGTTAACCGGGAAGAATAACTGGTGAGCCACATCAAGATCAGGCTTCAAGCCAAAGACCATCATGCCGACACCATTAGCGGACAGTGCACTGATAAACACTGACAACCAAATTAATGGTGAAAAGTTGTGGTAGATTTCTTCCAAGACAAACATGGAACTGGCAATCGGTGCATTGAAGGCAGCAGACAAGCCTGCCGCCGCGCCAGAAGCAATGCCAACCCGCCGCTCAATGGAAGTGGCATGCAGCATCTCCACATATCCTTGACCAACCGTTGCTCCTAATTGAATGGACGGACCTTCTCGACCAAGATAGAGTCCTGAGCCGATCGCAATGACGCCAGTGACAAACTTACGCCATAAAACAGGCCACCATTTTTCATCAAATTGGCCCGTCAATTGACCTTCCACTTGGGGAATCCCTGACCCCTGAATGTCAGGATGTTTTTGGGAAACATATCCGAGGATTAATGCTAAAATGAACGAACCAATTGTCCACGGAATCAACCACAGTGGGTGAACATGAAAGACTCGATAAGCACTAATCACCCACGCCAGAATATGTTGGATTAACAAACGAAAGGCGCTCACCATTGCACCGGTGAGCACCCCAATTACGATTGCACGGCCGATCTGCCGTAAATCGTTATAATGTAATTTTGCAATAACCTGCCTTTGCACCTTATTCACTCCCACTTTAATTTACAGTAGTAGAGTGTAACACATTTGGCATGATTATTCTTCTTCGCTTTCGACTTCGCCTTTGACTAGATTATTGGCTAATCCATGGTGCCGAACCAGGTAAAAGATGGTGGCAATAATTAATACTGCCGCCCCCACAGACACTGAAATCCGGGTGTCTGGGTTAATAAACATGAAGATCACAATCACAATCAGCATTGCAAAAGCAAAGTAGTTTGAAAATGGATACAGAGGAAGCTTAAATGGGTGAGTACTCATCAAATCAAGGTTGTTGCGCCGGAAACGTAATTCCGCCAGTAAGATAACAAACCATGGAATCATCCCTGGAAGAACTGAGGAACTAAAGACTACCACGAACATGTCAGCGGTTGACTTGAAGAAAAGCGTTGAGATGTAGTCCAGAATGAAACCAATTAAGATCCCACCAGAGATTCCCATAATCGCTGCATCAGGAACAATGCGCTTAGAGACCCTACCAAAAATCTTAGGTGCATCACCTTCGTGTGCCAGCTTAAACAGCATCCGGCTAGAACTGTAAATACCGGAGTTAGCACCAGACAGGGCCGCCGTCAAAACAACGAAGTTAATGATGGAAGCGGCTGAGGTAATTCCCACCTTAGCAAAGGTGGAAACGAATGGTGAACCGACGCTGCTCAATTTGTTCCATGGATAAATAGTGACAATGACAAAAATTGCCCCAATGTAGAAAATCAAAATCCGTAATAATACAGACTTAACTGACTTAACGACCGCCTTTTGCGGATCCGCAACTTCACCAGCGGAAATCCCCAGCAATTCAATCCCTTCATAGGAGCCGACAATGATCGACATTGAGAAAAAGAACCCTTTAACACCACCGGTAAAGAAGCCACCGTGTGCCCACAAGTTAGAAAATCCAGTTGAGTGACCACCGTTACCGAAGCCGAACAGGATAACCATCAAGCCTAAGATAATCATCAGAATAATCGTGACGACCTTAATCATCGCAAACCAAAATTCCAGTGACCCATAAGCCTTTGCACTTGCCAAGTTAGCCAGCAATAAGAAAGCAATAATGATAATACCGACGAACCAAGTATGAATATGTGGCCACCAGTATTGTAGATACTGAGTAGATGCCACCACTTCGGACATACCGACAACGATATATTCAAAGACGTTAGCCCATTTAGCCAGATAACCAGCTAATGGATGCACATACTCCGTCGCATAGTCCGCAAAGGAACCAGTACCAGGGTTAATATAAATCATTTCGCCTAACGCTCGCATGACAATATACAAGATCACCCCTACGAAGGCATAGGCCAATAGAACTGATGGCCCGGTCCATTTAATAGTGGAGGTTGCCCCCATGAACAACCCAACACCAATGGCACCCCCAAGGGAGATCATTTCCATTTGACCCGCAGTCATTGATCGTTTCAGCTGCGGTGCTTTATCTTCACTCATATTAAGATCCCCTTTTCTTTGTAACCAAAATAGTGAATGGTTTTATTATATGAGGATTTTCATTAGAATACAATAGAAAAATTAGAATTTTCTCATTTTAATGTATAATAATCGCGATTTTTAGAATAGTATTGGAAGTAACATCTATTAGTTTATGAATGCAGCCATACCAATTCAAAATGTCACACCATTTCAATCCCTATGAATATAAGAAAAACATGACTTTTCTGGCAACAAAAAAGAGCATGGCAATCTGTCATGCTCTTTCATGATTTAATCGCAGTTATGATTAACGATTTTCGATATCCTGCTTTGCCTGTTCACTCAGGTTGTAGAAGGAACGAATGCCCTTGTACTGAGCAACGTCGCCCAGGTTATCTTCAATCCGCATCAACTGGTTGTACTTAGCAAGACGGTCAGTCCGGCTCATTGAACCAGTCTTGATTTGGCCGGCATTTTCACCAACAACTAAGTCAGCGATAGTCGTGTCTTCGGTTTCACCAGAACGGTGAGAAACGATGGCAGTGTAGCCAGCTTCCTTAGCCATTTCGATAGCTTCAACCGTTTCAGTCAAAGTACCAATTTGGTTCAGCTTGATCAGGATGGAGTTAGCAGCACCCATCTTGATACCCTTAGCCAGGTAGTCGGTGTTGGTTACGAAGAAGTCGTCACCCACGATTTGAACCTTCTTGCCTAACTTCTTGGTGATGGTTACCCAGTCATCCCAGTTGTTTTCATCAATTGGGTCTTCCATAGAAACGATTGGGTACTTGTTAATAATACCAGTCAGGTAGTCAATCCATTCGTCAGTAGTGAATTCTTCACCAGTGGACCAACGAAGCTTGTACTTCTTGTCTTCGTCATTCCACAGTTCAGAAGCAGCAACGTCAAAGGCAATGGCAATGTCCTTGCCTGGCTTGTAACCAGCAGCCTTAATAGCGTTGATCAGGTATTCAAATGGTTCCTCGTTGTTAGCAAAGTCAGGAGCAAAACCACCTTCGTCACCAACAGAGGTAACCTTACCAGCGTCTTCCAATTCCTTCTTCAGGGCGTGGAAAGTTTCTGAACCCCAACGAATAGCTTCACGAACAGTTGGTGCACCAACTGGCATGATCATGAATTCTTGGAAGTCAACCTTGTTATCAGAGTGTGCACCACCGTTGATAACGTTCATCATTGGTGTTGGCATCAAGTGTGCGTTGAAGCCGCCCAGGTAGTTGTACAGTGGAACTTGGAGTTCATCAGCGGCAGCACGTGCAGCAGCTAATGAAACCGCCAGAATAGCGTTAGCACCGAGCTTGCCCTTGTTAGGGGTGCCATCCAGCTTAATCATGGCCTTGTCGATAGCGATTTGGTCAGTAACTTCCATGCCGACGATTTCCTTAGCGATCACATTGTTAACGTTAGCAACGGCCTTCAGAACACCCTTGCCACCGAAACGCTTTGGATCACCATCACGGAGTTCAACGGCTTCGTGTTCACCAGTAGAAGCACCAGATGGAACGATTCCACGGCCAACACCGCCAGCTTCAGTATAAACTTCAGCTTCAACCGTTGGGTTACCACGTGAGTCAAGGACTTCACGAGCATAAATATCAGTAATAAGTGACATGTTTAATTCTCTCCTCCAGATTGAATTGGAAAGCTTTGAGCTTACTTTCTTATTGTATTATTTTGCTCAACCTAAAACAAGTTAAATTAGCGGTTAACCAAGCGCAAAAAGGTTTGTGGATCCAAACTTGCTGTACCAACTAAAACCCCATCAATATCATTGCTGGCCATCAGCCGGTCAATATTATCAACGTTTACGCTACCGCCATAAAGAATCCGCATTTGGTTAGCCAAATCCTGGCTATACATATCCTCAATCGTTTGCCGAATCAGGTAACAGCCTTCTTCTGCCTGTTCTGGATCAGCACTCTGGCCAGTACCGATTGCCCAGGTTGGTTCATAGGCAATGGTGACTTTTTGCACTTCATCAGGGGTTAACCCCTTCAGATCATCAATAATCCGGCTAACTACCCAGTGGGCCCGCTTACTCTTAATTAAACGGCCCATTGTTTCATCACAACAGACGATCGGACAGATGCCAACCGCTAAAGCGGCCTTCACCTTAGCGTTAATTAATTGATCATCTTCGTGGAAGATCCGACGCCGCTCAGAATGCCCCAGGATCACATGGTGAATACCGGCCTGCCAAAGCATTGACGGACTCGTTTCACCAGTATAGGCACCAGAATTTTTATAGTAGCAATTTTCGGCAGCTACTTTTAACGGACTACCAGCAGCAGCTTGCACCATTGCCGTTAAGTCTAAAGTTGGCGCCGCTAATGCAGTTTCCTGCACTTTCGGATCGGGCAAATGGTCCTTAATTTCGTTGACGAAGGCCACCGCCTCATCCACCGTTTTATTCATCTTCCAATTTCCGGCAACAATTGGTACTCGCACTAAATCTCCTCCTTCGAAACAAAAAGGCTGGGAGAACCCAGCCCAAGTTTAGATTACTTTTCAGAAATAGCTGCGATACCTGGCAGAGTCTTTCCTTCAAGGTAAGTTAAGGAAGCACCACCACCAGTTGAGATATGGGTCAGCTTGTCAGCAATGCCTAATTGCTTAGCAGCGGCGGTTGAGTCACCACCACCAACGATGGTCGTAGCATTAGTCAAGTTACCCAGGAACTTACCAATAGCCAGTGTACCCTTAGCAAAGTTTGGCATTTCAAAGACACCCATTGGGCCGTTCCAAACGACCGTCTTAGCATCCTTCAGCACATCTTCAAACTTGGCAATGGACTTAGGACCAATGTCTAAGCCTTCCCAGTCATCGTCAATTCCGCCTTCAACCACTTTGGTGTTAGCGTCATTCTTGAAGGCATCAGCTTCAACGTTGTCAACTGGCAGAACCAGCTTGTCGCCGGCCTTTTCCATGATTTCCTTAGCAACGTCTTTCTTGTCGGGTTCAACCAGTGAATTACCGATCTTCTTGCCCTGAGCTGCCATGAAGGTGTAAGCCATACCACCACCGATGATGATCTTGTCAGCCTTTTGCAGCAGGTGGTCAATAACACCGATCTTGTCGGAAACCTTAGCACCACCCAGGATAGCAACAAATGGCCGTTCTGGATTATCAACCGCGTTACCTAAGAACTTGATTTCCTTTTCCATTAAGAAACCAACGGCAGACTTGCCAGCACCGATGTTTTGAGCGATGCCGACGTTAGAAGCGTGGTTACGGTGTGCAGTACCAAAGGCGTCGTTAACGTAGACGTCACCAAGTGATGCCCAGTACTTGCCCAATTCAGGGTCGTTGCCGGATTCGCGCTTGACGTATTCGCCATCCTTAACGTCTTCGTAACGGGTGTTTTGTACCATCAAAACGTCACCGTTATTCATTTGGTTAATGGCATCTTCCAGTTGCTTACCTTCCGTTACAGGAACAAAGGTAACTGGTTTGTCCAGCAGGTTAGACAGACGTGCGGCTACTGGCTTCATAGACAGACCCGCCTTGTCTTCTTCCTTCTTAATCCGGCCTAAGTGGGAGAACAAGATGGCCTTGCCACCATGTTCAATTACATACTTAATCGTTGGCAATGCAGCCACGATCCGGTTGTCATCACCGACTTTACCATCCTTAATAGGAACGTTAAAGTCAACACGCATCAATACTTTTTTGCCTTCTAACGGAAGGTCTTCAACAGTCATTTTTGCCATGCTAATCCCTCTTTCTTTCACATTTTCCATTAAAAAAGTGGGCGGAGTCAGCCTCCTCCCACCTTTTAATTATCAAACTTTAAATTACAGACTTGCAAAGTGGAGCAGAGTCCGAATCATGTTTGAAGTGAAGCCGTATTCGTTGTCGTACCAAGCAACGGTCTTAACTAATTGAGTACCGTCGTCACCTTCCATGATTTCAGTTTGGGAAGGATCAAAGACAGAACCGTAAGTTGAGCCGATGATGTCAGTAGAAACGATTGGATCTTCAGTGTAACCAAAGGCATCGTTGCCTTCAGTTGCCTTCTTCATTGCTGAGTTAACTTCATCAACAGAAACCTTCTTGTTGAGGACGGAAACTAATTCAGTCAGAGAACCGTCAACAACACCAACACGCTGAGCGTGGCCAGAAAGCTTACCATTCAGTTCAGGAATTACCAGACCAATAGCCTTAGCAGCACCTGATGAGTGAGGAATAGTGTTGATAGATGCAGTACGGTTGTTACGCATCTTCTTACCACGAGGGCCATCAAGAATAGCCTGAGTAGAAGTGAATGCGTGGATGGTCGTCATAGTACCAACCTTGATACCAAAGTTCTTGTTCAAGAAGTAAGCCATTGGTGCCAGGCAAGAAGTGGTGCAGGAACCTGCAGAAACGATCTTGTCATCAGCCTTCAGAGTGTCCAAGTTAACACCAGGAACAACAGTAGGAATGTTGCCGGCAGGTGCGGAAATCAGAACACGCTTTGCACCAGCGTCCAAGTGAGCTTGTGACTTTTCTGCTGAAGTGTAGAAACCAGTACATTCCAGAACGAAGTCAACGCCATCGTTCTTAACCCAAGGAATGTTCCGTGCGTCACGTTCTGCGTATACAGGGTATTCCTTACCATCAACAACGATACCCTTGTCAGTTGCGGAAACTTCACCAGGGAACTTGCCATGAGTTGAGTCGTACTTCAACAGGTAAGCAAGCATAGCAGGAGTAGTCAAATCGTTGATCGCAACAACCTGAATGTCATCCGTGTTAAGTTCGTGGATCCGACGAAATGCCAGACGGCCGATACGACCAAAACCATTAATACCAATCTTTACAGTCATACTGCAATATCCTCCTTTAGGAAATAAACTTGATGTACGCATATTATTTTAGCACGCCGTTCAATAAAGTACAGACGAAAAAACGGGAAACTTAAAAGTACCAACCGTCACTTTCAAAGCTTCTAGTTACAAATAAAATAACTGCGTTCAACCAGGAACATCTGTATTTTAAACCTTTTATTAGCAATAAGTCTAGTATAGTGCTAATAGAACCCGAATTTTATTAACATTCACGACATTTAAATTAAGACTTGCATTTATGCTCTTAATTCGATAAAATACACTATGTTATGCGCCCTTAGTGTAATGGATCGCACGTGAGATTCCGGTTCTCGAGATCAGGGTTCGACTCCCTGGGGGCGCATTGATGCCCCAGTGGCGGAACTGGCAGACGCGCAACGTTCAGGTCGTTGTATGGGTAACCATGTACAGGTTCGAATCCTGTTTGGGGCATATTTAAAAAGCTCGGCGTAGTTGCCGGGCTTTTTCTTTTGCTAACTTTTGGATACAAAAAAGTGGCCCACTCAAGTGGTACCACTTATGATTACTTTTCGTCAGCTGGCTTTTCTTTAGCCCACTTACGAATTGCTTCAATCTTCTTTTCCTTTAAAGCCCGCTTGTAACGTGGGGCAACTGGGCGACGACCCTGTACGCCATGTGGATGTGCTTTACGCATGTCAACATGCCTCCTTTATATTGAACGTGAATAATCAACATTCACGATTATACCGAAAGCTAGGCCAAAGCGCAAGACTTTCCCCTTTTCTTCGCCTTGAAAAATTGGTTAATCCCTTTTAGGATAGCAATTTGTGAAAAAGATCATAAAATCACTTGATACCTATACCAATTTGAGATACTATTGATGATGTCAAGAAGGACAAGCGTTTTATGGTCTTAACCAATTATAAAAAATATTTCCATTTATGGAGGAAAATAAAATGTCATTAAAGGATTTCAAAGCCATTTCTGATAACAGTGCTAATGGTCGTCAACAATTAGATGCTGAAAGTGCCAGCACTGAATTAGATTTAATTTCTGAAGACGCTAATAAATAACGTCCTTTGTTTAACTTAACTGCAATCTCTAAGCCAGGTATTTACCTGACTTTTTTATTTACCAATTTTTAAGCACAAATAGTTTGACCTTTGCTGACCTATGGTTTACACTGTCAGTATCAGTTAGCAGTTAAAGCTAACGAGTGCTAAAGGAGGCTTAAATATGAATTTAGTTCCTACCGTCATCGAGCAGACTTCTCGTGGCGAACGTGCCTATGATATCTACTCACGGCTTCTAAAGGATCGGATCATCATGTTATCTGGTCCGATTGAAGACAACATGGCAAACTCAATCGTTGCGCAGCTCCTTTTCTTGGATGCGCAAGACTCAACTAAGGACATTTACTTATACATTAACTCACCTGGTGGTGTGGTAACTTCTGGCATGGCTATTTACGATACAATGAACTTTATCAAATCAGACGTATCTACAATTGCCATTGGTATGGCTGCTTCTATGGCTTCCATTCTTTTAACTAGTGGAACTAAGGGTAAACGTTTTGCATTACCAAACTCAACAGTTCTTATCCACCAACCATTAGGTGGTGCACAAGGTCAACAAACTGACATTCAAATTGCAGCTAATGAAATTTTAAAGAGTCGTAAAAAACTTAACCAAATTTTACATGAAACCACTGGTCAACCTCTTGATAAGATTCTTAAGGATACTGAACGCGACAATTACTTGTCTGCTGAAGAAGCTAAAGACTATGGTTTAATCGATGAAATTTTAGTAAACCAAAAGAAAGACTAATTTATTTAGACAAAAGTGTCTGGGAAAAAACTAACTTTCAGATACCAAAAGACGATCAATCCAACTCTTAATTTGAGTTGCTTGACCGTCTTTTTCTTGTTATTTTTATTTTTGCGTAAAGAAGATTGGTCCTTTGACCA
>DXFH01000001.1 GCA_019114515.1 Candidatus Limosilactobacillus merdigallinarum | reverse complement strand
TATGAACGTTATGGATTTAAAAAAATCGGGATCAAACATTTTCTTTTAGGAAAACAAGATCGTATTTGTCCGATTTTAGAAAAAGAAATCTAAAAAAACGTCCTCACTTTTGATGCTGAGGACGTTTTTTTCTTGTGTTAATCCTTTTGACTTTCTAATTAGTGTAATACGCATTTCGTGACTAATACATTTTTCTCTCTTTCACTAATGATTTTATAAGGCAGATTGCAAGAAATAACATGAACAGATTAAAATAGTGTTCATGTTAACTTGCTAAAAATGAGTAGTGTATTATTCTAGGTGCTTAAAAGAACTAGGTTAGGCTTAATCTTGTTTACTCTCTCTTTATTCAATAACTAATCATGAAAGCATACTAGACCAGATTGGACAGTATCATAACCTTCTTAGTTTAACAGCAGACCAGTTACAGGAATTAAAAGCACGGGTCAAAGAGTTGGAATAAAGGTTACAGTTTTGTAGCCTTTTTCTTTTCTCTTACCTGGTTCAGTTTCTGCACAGATATTGACCTAGTATTATAGCTGTGTTTAAATAGGAAGTTAAGATGGTTCAAAAACATAGTTCAATAAGTGGGAGACGTTATTATGAAATTTGGTTACGCGCGAGTAAGTGGTTTGTCTCAGGATCTTGCACAACAAAAGGAACAGTTAGTAAAAAATGGTGTTGATGAGGATAATGTCTATGCTGAAAAATTTACTGGAACCACTGAGCAACGGCCAAAATGGCAAAAGCTTAATAAGCAACTTCGAAAAGACGATGAAGTTGTTTTCACTAAGGTGGACCGTATTGGTCGTAGCGTTAAGGTTGCCGTTGATATTGTTAATGACTTACTTGATAAGGGTGTTAAAGTTTATATCATTCAGCTAAATGGTTACGTCAACAAACAGGACGCAATGGGAAAAATGCTCTTTAACTTTCTCACTATCATGGCTGAATTTGAACACGATATGATTGTAGATCGTCTAGCTCAGGGCAAAGCTTATGCTAAAGCTCACAACCCTAACTATCATGAAGGACGTCCTAAAAGGCGCATTACAAATCGCTATAGAAAAATTTACGAACTAAGTAAGGAGCATTCCATTAAAGAAACGGCTGAGATATCTGGTGTGAGTGAAAGCACGGTTAAAAGGATTCGGAAGCAGATTCGTGACGAGCAACAATAATACACTATGTATGGTTTAAACAGTATATTATTCCTGTTATTGAAACTAGATTAGCAGGGTTCAAAAACGACCATTAATATTTGAAAATAAATAATTTAGATTACCATCAGTAAATTGAAAGGCGGTAATCTTATGACGCGTAACAGTTTTCTTAATACCTATAAGAGATTAAATACGGGCTTAGAGTGCAAGCCGGATAGATTCTACTTTCCGTACTTTGAAAAAAGTGTCAACAATTTGACAACTTTGCGCACCTGGTTAATTCCTCAATTAAAGCCAGGAGACGTGTTGATGGTCTCTGACTTAGCTCAACTTGGTAATTCTGTTTCTGATGTCTTACATATCATTCTGCCTTTACTAAAAAACAATATCCGAATCAACATCAGCAATATTGGCATGATTGACAATACTGATCGTGGGTATTGGATAACTAAGACTCTATTGGCGGTAGCAAGACAAGAGAAGGACATTCGCCGGTTTCAGCTGGTCCAAAAAGCAAAGGACGATAAAAGAAAAAATAAGGGTGGTCGACCAAGAAGAACGTTAACGCCCAAATATAAAGCGGCTTTAACTTACATGAAAACTCACACTTATCAGGAAACAGTCAATAAATTTCATGTTTCGAAATCAACTTTAAAGCGAAAAAAACAGTTCGGAGTAAGTATAAAAAAATTAAAAATACTGAAAAGTAGCCCCTACTTAGTTATTTGGTCAAGTAGGAGCTACTTTCTTTAGTGTTCTTAAAGGGTCATTTATCACTTATAGATAATATTGTTGTATTCACCCAAATAGGTTAGCTCCGTGTCGTGCGTTCCGGTCCAGTTAAAGCGCAAGCTGAGTTAATAAACGAGCTGAATATGCGAAAAAAGGTTCTTGAAACGGTCGTTCACTGATCGTTTCAAGAGCCTTTTCGTATTATTAATTATTGACAGCCTCTTGCCAACGCTTAGCTAAAATTGGGTAGATACGTTGAATATCTTCGTCCGTGCCCCGTAATTCGTAGTCTGCTAAGAATGGGGCGTCCAATTGCTTGGAATACTTTTTAGCAGTCAGGCAATATTGTGCATTGAAATTCTTGTTACCACTACCGACAACCCCGATACACTGGTCAGCATTCTTACCCTGGTCAATATATTCACCTAGAGCGTTGGTCATTAATTCAGTAAAACCAGAATCAAAGCCGTTGCCACCATTCAAATATGTAGGAACAAATGCAAAGAAGGGCTCCTTTTCTTTAGCAGGGACAGTTTGATCGGTAATTTCTTTGGTTTTAATTAAAGGGTTACTGTCATCAAAACTGTGCTGCTGCCGTGCATATGCGGTTAGGCGAGTCAGAAAAGAGCGGGTATTGCCCTCTATTGAAATAAACAGGACGTTCATTGTAGTCATTGTTATCACTCCGTTGTTTCATGCTTTTTGTTCTTTGATTGGTTAGGGGAGGCCACCACTTCCAACCAGTCGACGTAAGAATTACTGTAATCCATAATCTTTAATTGATAATCACCAATGTTAATTACATCGCCTTCTTTAATGTGGGGAAAGTTATCAACCACATAGCCTGACAATGTTACCGCATCGGTATGATCAAATTCTTTTAGATCATCGTGGAAGTAACGTTCAAAGTCGTAAGTTGTAGTTTTACCGTTAATTCTAATATGGCCGTCTGAGTTTTTGTTAATCATATTATCGGCCACGTCGTCAATTTCGTCACGTACAGTCCCAAATAATTCTTCGTAAATATCCTTGTCAGTGATGATACCGGAAGTGCCACCGTAATCGTCAACTACAACCACCATTGGCACCCGTGTCCGGATCATCTGTTGCAAAACCTGAGTAATCGGTGTTGATTCGGGCACCGTAGTTAAGTGCCGCAATACCTTTGTTAGGGAAACATTGCCATCAATGCGGGATTGACGAATTAAATCGTAGTTGAAGACGTAACCTAAGATCTTGTCTTTGTTACCGTCAGCAACTACAGGCAACCGGCTGAATTTGCTGTTCAGGTAATCTTGTAAAGCTTCATCCACTGTCTTTTTGATGTCAACCACGACCAACTGTGTCCGGTCGATCATGATGTCTTTTGCTACCTTATCGTCCAAGTCAAAGGCCCGTTCCATGTATAAAAGTTCGCCACGGTGAAGGTTACCACCTTTGTAAGCATTACGCGATAAGCTGATAATTTCACTCTGCGAAAGGACCTCATCGTTTTCGTCGGCTGGTTTCATCCCCATTAGACGGACAATCCCATTGGCAGATGCATTAAGCAACCACACAAAGGGATAGAAGAAGGTATGGAAGTAATGAAGTGGCGTCACCACACTCATTAACATTTTTACAGGCATGTCGATAGCAATATTTTTGGGCACAATTTCGGTCAGGACCACTTCCAGATAAGTAAGAATCAGCACCCCGACTACAGCACTAACAGCATGCACAGCATTACTGTTTAGGTTCAGACTAGGCATGTCCAATGCTGAGGCTAACAAAGTTTCAAATGTATCTTCACCAATCCAGCCTAGGATGATTCCACAAATGGACGTACCCACTTGCGTTGTCGACAAGTATTCGGTCAGATTAGTAACCATATTGATGGCACGATCAACACTCTTAGAAGGATGCTTTTTCTTGCGTTCTTGTAAAGCGGTGATTCGTGTTTGTACCAGTGCAAATTCTGCGATAACGAAAAAAGCTGCAAAGATAAAGGTGACAATGATGATCACAAAGTTAGTCATCATGTGACTATTATCCAAAATATAATTCCCTCATTTCCGCTGTTGAATTAGGCGGGGCCTGGAAACACAAAGACCCTAACCGATTAGATACAGGAAATATTATACCATGTTAAACTGTTTGCAAGAAAAACGATTCACAAAAGGGAGATATTTAAAGATGACAGTTCCTTACGTCAACAAGTGGTGCTTAATTGGACAAGGGAAATTAGCACAAACTGTGGCACGTCAACTCAACACATTAGCTATTGTAGATCTTGCTGATTTAAGCATCCACAACGGCCAAGTTCTGTGTTGGCTGCCAGAAGTCAACGACCCCGTCGATGACCAAGTTCAAGATATTGTAAGCGCCATTGATCATGCAAATGGCAAACTGGCCAAGATTGTCGTGTGGTCGCCGGCAGGTACTGCAGATGACGCACAGCCGCAGCAACTGCAGCAATGGTGGGGCAGTGATTGGCAAAACATCATTGCTGCGTACTTGTACATGGTTAAAATGATCGATGAACTGGAATACACTTATACGGTGGTCCGTTCATTGCCCATTGAGAAAAACGGGCCAGCCGGCAAGCTTATTAATGAAGAAGAACTAATGACCGGCGAATCCGTTAGCCTGCAAGCAGTGGCAGATACGATCAGACAAGCATGCAGGGGCAAGTTCACCAACCAGTCCATTGGCGTTAGTGCAGAAATCTAGTTTTTAAAACTAAGTCATAGTATACTGTTAACTAGATAGTTGAATATGACGCATAAAACTAGTGTGAACAATAGTCATGAGGAGGTACCCATGATGCTATTATATGAATACAAAAGCTGGCGCAAGGAACTGGCTAAGACACAGCTGAAACATTGGGAAAATCTACCAGCCATGAACCTGTACGTTGATCAGCTGGTTTCCGTTGTCAATGACCAGCTGAACAGCTTGCATGTTGGCGAGATTACCAAGTCCATGGTTAATAACTACGTAAAAAAAGGAGTCATTATGGCTCCCGTTAAGAAAAAGTATTCGGCTTATCAGCTAGCAGCGGTGACGGTCATTGCCTTATTGAAAAACACGTATTCATTAGACGATATCAAAGCCGGGTTTGCACAAGTAACGGTTAACAATTACCCCGAAGCTGTCTATAACCGGTTTGTTGACCTTTTTAACGCTTTACTGTGTGAAGACAAGTTTCCAGAAAATGAAGGCATTGATGAAGCAAACGAAATTTTGCTGGAATTGATTGCTAAAAGCGCGTACCAACGCGTGCTGGCAGTTCACTTGTTTGCGATGATGAACGAGAAGCAGCCGCCGGTACAGTTAAAGAAATAAGATGCTATTAAGCATTAATTTTGCTGGCTAATTGATTGCAAATAGCGATGACTGGCCAACTGTTCAGCACAATGATTATTGTTGTGCAAAGCAATTTCATAGATGCTGCTGTCATTAGGATTTAACAGGGGCAAAACTGTCTGCCAGTTAATTTTACCTTGCCCAAGCGGCAGACTGTCATGGGTTACCCCCATTGAATCAACCAGATGATAATGAACGATTTGCGGCTGCAGGTGTTTCAAGGATGCCTGCAGTCCTTTATTGTCTCCGTGCAAATCAATAAAGCAATGTGAGGTATCAAACGCTAGCCGGTAATGATGCTGCAAAATCCGCTCTTCCATTGCTGGATCACCATAGGAAAAGATTGGTGAAATGGAGTTTTCAAACATAATATGGTTGCCACCAATTTGTGCAAAACGGTCCATGCGTTCAAATGAAGCCTTCCGTGCGTCAGCTAAACTGTCATAGCAATCAATGAACTGTTGGGTTTCGTTAGCATAAGAGCCGTGGACCAAGCATTGGACGTCTTGATCTTTGGCCAATTGAATCAGCATCTTGGTTGATTGTTCAACAAATGCATAAAGTTCCGGATAGCGATCGGCTGGCGCAATTAACTCAGTATGCCACTCTTTGAACTGCATGGGGTGGTGGAGCACAATGTGGGGTACGCCAGCTTTCTTCACGTATTCAACGGCCTGCTGAAGGTGGGTGAAACCAGTAGGGGTAAAGTCACTTACTTGGGTAAAAAATTCGTATGTAAACGGATGATACGATAGGCGGTCATTAATCTGTGCCATATCGCTGCTACCCTTTAATCCTAATCGCGGTAACATTGTTAACCTTCTTTCAGATTATTGAGAAATTGATCAATCACTTGTAAAACGCCATCGTCATCATTGCTGGGTGCGCGATGGTTGGCGACTGCAATTGCACGGGGATCAGCCTTCTGCATTGCATAACTTTCACCAGCCAGTTTAAGCATCGTAACGTCATTTTGCCCATCGCCAAAGGCCATCAGCTGGTTAGCCGTTAGCTGGTACTGGTCGAGCAGGTGCTGTAAGCCGGTCGCTTTATCCATACCAGCTACAATGATGTCAAGGTTCCCATAACCGCTAGTAACGGCCGTTAATTGTCCCTTAAAATCATGATTAATTTGTGCTTGCACTTGGTCTTTGATGGCTACGGGCACTTCCAGCTGCAATTTAACAATCTGATCATCTACGGCACGCAAGTCATGGATCAGTCGGAAATTGGGGTAGTGACTTTGGATGTGCTCACGGAAATAAGCGCTAGCATCATCAAAGACAAAGGCATGATGGCGGCCTGACAAGAGGAAGTCACTGTCTTTAATTGACTGATGCAGCTTTAAGATTCCTTGAATGGGTTCGGGAGCTACTTGACCGCAATAGGTGAAGCGGTCGTGATCGATACATTCAACACCGTTCTCTGCAACAAAAGCTAATTGACTGCTCAATCCGGGGAATTGCCCCTGCAGTTGGTAATAGGGATTGCCACTGGCGACGATTAACTGGATGTCGACCGCTTGCAGCCGTTGCAAAATCTGTGCAAAGTATTGATGGTTGTACTGACCTTGATGATTGAGAAAAGTACCATCCATGTCGACGGCAATTGCTTTAATCAAACTAATCAATCCCTTCCGACACTGACAAAGGTGTTGAAGCGCATATACTTGTAATGCACCCGCATGTTAGACACTTCAAAGGGGGTACCGTCATCTAAGAAGAAGACACCGGCCATAATCCCAACGGGCTCGTTTTTATTCAATTTAAGCAGTTTTTGATCGGCTGTATTTGACGGTTCGACTGTTAAAGTAAGGTATGAGCGGGTAACCTGTTTGCCCTTCGCACTTTCCAAGTAATTGAAGATGGATTTTTGCAATACAGTTGGCGACAAAGATGGCAGGATCTTAATCGGAATGTAGCCCGTCTCAATCATGAAAGGCTGTTCGTCAATTAACCGTAACCGTTCGATTTTGTAAACATAGTCGTTTTCGTTTAAGAAAAGGTCTTGCTGGATTTCTTTAGAAGCAGGAATAACCCGGTAGTTTAATAACTGAATGCCCTGTTTTTTGCCATCCAGGCGGAAAGAATCGGTAATCCCCAAGTTACTGCCTTCGTAGCGGAACATTGCACGATTCTTTAGGTAGAGGGGATTAATAAAAGTTCCGGACCCCCGTTTCTTAAAGATAATTCCCTGCTGGACCAGTACATCCAATGCTCGTTTAATGGAGCTGCGGCTGACACCATAAATCTCGCTAAGACTGCGTTCGTCGGGCAGCTTCATTTTGGGATACTCACGGTTAAGGATTTTTTCTTTTATATCGCGCATTACCGAGCGGTATACTAAATCTGACATGTTTAATTAGCTCCGTTCATTCATGTTGCTAGTTTATACCTGAATTTACAGATTACAGTATAACAGACTTTTACTAATTGGTTATCAACTTTTGAAAAATTGGACCGTTCCATAAATGGCCCAAAATACAAAAAAGGAGTCCAATTTCAATGAGTAAGAAAAACAAGAAAAGTCGTTTGAAGAAAACCCAGGTTGAACAAATCCTGGATAAAAATCACGTCAAGTACCAGCAGGTGGTATTTCCTACTCACCAAGATGGCGATGTGCGGACGCTAACAGTTGACCACACGGGGATTGACGAACACGTGATTTATAAGACCCTCGTATTGTCGGGGCCAACCACAGGGCCACTGGTGGGGGTAGTGCCCATCGACAGTCACCTGGACGAAAAAGCTCTGGCGCGGGTTTCTGGCAACAAGAAGGTAGAAATGGTACCGCTGAAAAAGCTGGTTAAAACGACGGGCTATGTTCATGGCGCCAACACGCCCGTTGGTATTTATGAAAAACACCATTATCCGATCTTCATTGACAGTGTTGCTAAGGAACAAGGGGAGATTTACGTATCTTCCGGTCAGATTGGTCGTTCAGTTAAGGTGAATGCAAAAGACCTAGCTAACTTAGTACACGCCCAGTTTGCAGACTTGCAGCAAGCATGATGAAGACAATTGGCGCTGTTATTTGGCAACTGCTGTTATGGATTATCCTCATTCCTGGTGTACTAGGGACAGTACTCGTCTGGATGAGCAGAAAGAATAAACAACTGGTCACAGGGATGAATGGACTGCCGGGGATGATTTTGTTTGGTGGGGTAGGAGTTATCTTGCATGAGCTAAGTCGCCTCATCATGGCGTTATTATTTGGCCACCATATCGACCGAGTCGCTTTGCTTCATATTCCGCGCCGCGATGACCCTAATGATAATTGCTTAGGCTATGTTAACCATTCCTGGAACGACCACAATCTTTACCAGCGTTGTGGCAATGTTTTCATTGGTATCGCCCCGGTCATTGGCTGCACGTTACTAATGGCTTTATTAACACGGTATTTAGCACCCCAAATTTATAACGATTTTCTGCAACTATTTTTGCCCAATGCGACTCCATTACCGGTGGATGATGGGCAGAAATGGCAATTGATAGCTGGGTTAGTGTTGATGATTAACATTGCGGTTGGCGGTTTTGACTTAAGCGGTGCCGACTTACAGAATTCATTACACGGAGTAACGGCATTAATCATCGTTATGCTGCTGACAGCACTATTGTTGTCATGGTTGAGCACGCCGCTGACTGTAGTACAGTGGTTAAAAGAGCATTTACTGATCTGCTACTGGGCGTTAGTACTGACAATTGTCTTTAATTTTGTTTTATGGCTGCTATTAAGAGTTTTGGATCGTCACTAATGCGGGATTATTGACCGCTTTCAATAACCGGTCTAAAATTAACACAACTTATTGATGTTGCTTTTAAATGTAAGAAAGGAAAAGCGCATATGAAAAAACTGTCTGCTTGTACGACTATTTTAGTCGGTAAAAAAGCCACGATTGATGGCTCAACTTTAGCCGCAAGAAATGATGATACGGCGACACCGCTGTGCCCACAGCGTTTTGTCGTTTATCCGGCCTACCATGACCACCCGAACCAGCTGCATGCATACTTAAACAAGTTTGTCGGCGACCGGCCGGCTGATGGTTACCGTTACCAAGGGGTGCCAAATGTTGACCTGCAGCATGAAGGTACTTACGACGAAAGCGGCTTTAACGAAAAGAACGTTGCCATGTCCGCTACCGAAAGCTTCTATGCTAATGAAAGAGTACTGGCTGCCGACCCACAGAATACTGAAACGGGTATCGATGAAGATGACATCGTGGCAATGACTTTGCCATTTATTAACTCCGCACGTGAAGGGGTTGAATACCTTGGCAAACTAGTTGCTAAGTACGGTTCAGCTGCTGGTAATGGGGTCATCTTCTCTGACAAGGATGAAGTATGGTACATGGAAATTGCTACCGGTCATCACTGGGTAGCACAGCGGATTCCTGATGATTGCTATGCCGTTACGGGTAACCGGGCAGCGATCCAGGATATCGACTTCAATGATCCGGACAACTTTATGTGGTCAGAAGGTATTCAAGACTTTGTTGAAAAGAACCACTTAAACCCAGACATGAACGAATTTAACTTCCGCCACATCTTTGGGACTTCCGATGTCTTTGACTTGCACTACAACACGCCACGGCAATGGTATGGTCACTTTATGTTCCGTCCGGACATTAAGATGTACCCAGAGGACTTTGACCTGCCATTTGTTATGAAGGCAACGCACAAGTTCACCGTCGAAGACTTGGAAAAGTACCTGAGTTCGCACTATGAAAACACGCCTTATGACCCAATTGGCCACTTAGGCACTAAGCACGAAAAAGAACTCTACCGGCCAATTTCGTTGAACCGGACACAAAACTCTCACGTAATGCAGGTACGTCCTAACGTTCCTGAAGCTGCTAGTGCCATCATGTGGATGACCTTTGGTGGAATCCCAACATTCAGTCCTTACATGCCATTTATGGCACAGGCGGATGCCTCTGATCCACGTTTCCGTAACACACCAATGAAGATGGATATGGAAAGCAACAGTTCATACTGGCTTTTCCGTCGTCTGTCCATGGTGGTTGAATCACACCTGTCAGCCTTCTCCAAGCAGGATATGGATTACTTGAAGGATATGCGGCAATACTTCTACAGCTGGTTAGCCGAAAACACCAAGCAGGTAGAAGGGATGTCGGCTGCTGAAGCTACTGATTACTTAAACAAGCGGACGACTGAAATGATCGATGAAGTCTACAAGCGGACGAACAAGCTGATGGCTGAATTGATGACTAAGGGTCTGGAAATGTCCAAACTGACCTTTGACATGGATCCTAACCTGTAATTAGGGACAAAAAAGTACTGATATCTTAATCAAAGTTGATTTAAAAAGTTCTCGTTCATCACTAACTTGATGGATGAGAACTTTTTTATGCTATGAATTGCTTGCAACGACGGACTCACATCCTAAAAATTTAAAAATTGGACCGTATCAATTTTTAAATCGGTTGACTTTTAGCCAAAATGCTATATCATGAAAATCGTAAATTGCTTAGATTTACAATGCGTTGATTAGTTATAGTAGTTATTTCTTTTTAGAAGGAGTGTATATTAAATGACAGTCGATTACGACTCCAAGGCATACTTGGAAAATGTTGATAAGTACTGGCGTGCTGCCAACTACCTGACTGCAGGTACGCTGTTCTTAATGCATAACCCTCTGTTACGTCGTGAATTAAAGGCTTCTGATGTTAAGCCTAAGCCAATTGGTCACTGGGGTACTACTGTTCCTCAAAACTTCATTTACGCTCACTTAAACCGTGTAATTAAGAAGTACAACCTGAACATGTTCTACATTGAAGGTTCCGGTCACGGTGGCCAAGTTATGATGAACAACTCATACCTTGACGGTTCTTACACTGAAATTTACCCTGAATTTACTCAGGATGAAGAAGGTATGGCTAAGTTATTCAAGCACTTTAGTTTCCCAGGTGGTACTGCTTCTCACGCCGCACCAGAAGTTCCTGGTTCAATCCACGAAGGTGGGGAATTAGGTTACTCTCTGTCACACGGTGTTGGTGCGATCTTAGATAACCCTGACGTTATTGCTGCCGTTGAAATCGGTGATGGTGAAGCTGAAACTGGCCCACTGGCAACTTCATGGTTCTCAGACAAGTTCATCAACCCAATCAAGGATGGTGCTGTTCTGCCTATCCTGCAAGTTAACGGTTTCAAGATTTCTAACCCAACCATCGTTTCTCGGATGAGCGATGCTGACCTGACTAAGTACTTTGAAGGTATGGGCTGGAAGCCACTGTTCGTTTCCGCATACAAGGAACCAGACCGTGAAGGTGAATTCTCTGGTTACAAAGACCACATGGAAGTTCACGAAGAAATGGCTAAGGTTATGGACGAAGCCATTGAAGACATCAAGGCTATCCAGAAGAACGCTCGTGAAAACAACGACGATTCTCTGCCACAATGGCCAATGATTATCTTCCGTGTTCCTAAGGGCTGGACTGGTCCTAAGAAGGACTTGGATGGTAACCCAATCGAAAACTCCTTCCGTGCTCACCAAATCCCTATTCCGGTTTCTCAAGACGACATGACTCACGTAGACATGCTGACCGACTGGATGAAGTCATACAAGCCTGAAGAACTGTTCGATGAAAACGGTGCTCCAGTAGAAGCTATCAAGATGACTACTCCTAAGGGTGACAAGCGGATGGCTATGAACCCAATCACTAACGGTGGTTTGGATCCTAAGCCACTGCGTCTGCCAGACTACCGTGACTTTGCCGTTGACATTAAGACTCCAGGTTCTGTTGTAAAGCAGGACATGATTGAATGGGGTAAGTACTTAGACAAGGTTGCTGAACTGAACCCTAACACTTTCCGTGGCTTCGGTCCTGATGAATCCAAGTCTAACCGTCTGTATGCATTTCTGGATGGCAAGAAGCGTCAATGGATGGAAGGTATCCACGAACCAAACGACGAAGACTTGGCACCTCAAGGTCGGATGATCGACTCTCAACTGTCAGAACACCAGGCTGAAGGTTGGCTTGAAGGTTACACCCTGACTGGTCGTCACGGCTTCTTCGCAACTTACGAATCATTCGGTCGTGTTGTTGACTCAATGCTGACTCAACACATGAAGTGGTTGCGTAAGGCTAAGGAAATGCCATGGCGTAAGGACTACCCAGCATTGACCTTTGTTGATACTTCTACGGTATTCCAGCAAGACCACAACGGTTACACTCACCAAGACCCAGGTCTGCTGACTCACATGTACGAAAAGGAACGTCCTGACCTGGTTAAGGAATACCTGCCAGCTGACACCAACGAATTGATGGCTGTTTCTGACATCGCATTCCGTAACCGTGAATGCATCAACATCTTGGTAACTTCCAAGCACCCACGTGCACAATGGTTCTCCATTGACGAAGCTACTGAAATTGCTAAGAATGGTCTGGGTTACGTTGACTGGGCATCTACTGACCAGGGCGCAGAACCTGATGTTGTCTTTGCTTCAGCTGCTACTGAACCAACTGAAGAATCTCTGGCTGCTATCAGTCTGCTGCACGAAGCATTCCCTGAACTGAAGATTCGTTACATCAACATCGTGGACATCATGAAGCTGATGCCAATTGAAAAGAACCCTGAAGGCTTAACTGACGAAGAGTTCGATCGTTACTTCACCAAGGACAAGCCAGTTATCTTTGCATGGCACGGCTTTGAAGACATGGCACAATCCCTGTTCTTCAACCGTCACAACCACAACGTTCACATCCACTGCTACGAAGAAAATGGTGACATCACCACTCCATTCGACATGCGTGTATTGAACGAATTGGATCGTTACAACTTAGCTAAGGACGCAATTCTGCACGTTGCCGGTTACGAACAGAAGGGTGCTGCCTTTGCTCAGAAGATGGATGACATGGTTGCAAAGCACAACCAATACATCCGTGACAATGGTAAGGACATGCCAGAAGTTACTGAATGGACTTGGAAGCCACTGAAGTAATAACTACTAACGCGTTTTAAATCTGTAAAATGTAAAGCGGAGCTGCATTATGCGGCTCCGCTTTTTTTGTGTCTTTAGCAATACAGGGCTCTATAAATAACATGCCGTTAGTATTAATATTCGCCCTAAGCGGGTTAATTGGCTATTAGCGACAAATTAGCCACTATGCGATACTTTCTTCTACCTTCTGCTTAAGTGCAGCCAAACAAGCAATTTATAGCCTATGGTTGCAATAAAAATAAGCGTCCCTTAACGGAACGATTATTTTGGTTTACCGACTTGCAATTAAAATGTGATGAATTAACGAACCCGGCGAATAGCCCAGATCAGGCAACCACCGATGATTTCCATCCCAACTGCAAAGATAAAGATTGCTTTGTAGCCGAAGCTGGCAACAACAGCAGAGACAACCACTGAACCGAGCATTTGACCAAGAGTGTTAGCTAGGTTGATCAAGCCCAAGTCCTTACCAGCGGTGTCACAGTCTGGCAAAACATCCAAGTTTAAGGCACCGTCGACAGAGTTGTATAAGCCGTTACCAAAGGCAGCAATAACGGCGTAAGCAAACATTGCCCATGGCTTAACAATGAATAGCGGGAACAATGTCGCAGCACCTAAAGCAAAGGGAGCTAATACCACTGGTGCCTTAACCCGGTGCAGCTTATCGGATAATGGACCACCAACTAAGGCAAAGAAGACACCGATAAACAGCATAATGAATGATAAGATAGAGATTGAGTGGCCAGCCGCTTTAGTGGATTGGCCAATGTAATCAGTGAAGATATAGAGTTCAAAGGTGGTAACAATCGTTGAACCAACAACCATGAAGAACTTACCAGACAGGGCTAAGTAGAAGTCCCGTGCACCCTTTGTTGGGAAGAAGAAGTACTTCTTCAAGGAATCCTTGTCAAACTTAATCTTAGGTTCATCCAAGTTAGATGGGTGAGGCTCTTTACCTAATAGCAGGTGAATAATCATCAGGACAATGGAAATGGCAATCATGACGTAGATGCCGACTTTGACATTGCCCAGGAATTGAGCGGCTAAAATGGCAAAGCCTTGGTGTGAAATGGTGAAACCAACGCCATAGAAGGTGGAAACCGTTCCCCGCTATTTCGGGGCAATCCAATCAGAAATCTGTGGGTAAATTGATGCGGCAATCGCGTTTTCAGCGGTAGCATCGACAATCCAAACAATAATAATAGCTACTCCCGATTTCAGGTTGGCAACAACAATCAAGGACAAAGCCATGACAATTGTGCCCCAGACAATATAAGGACGACGCTTTCCCCAACGCGAACGCGTAACGTCGGATAAAGCACCAAATAACAGGTTGGTAATCGCAGATACTAATGTGGCAACGGCACCTAAAATACCGTAAGCCCACACCTCATGTACAGGATCAATCTGACTAAATAGTTGTGGTAACAAGGTGTTCCGCACACCAACGGTTGGCCCGTACCAAATCATTGGTGCAATGAACATTGCCCATGATGCCGCCCACGGAAGCTTAGGTTGGTCTTCATCCTTTACTTTCGCGTTGGCAATAATCTCATTATTCTTTTTACTCATTGAATCTTTCCATCAGTTTTCAAAGTAATAAAAGGTTGTTGCAAATTTTACTAAAATACACTCTAAACTTAATCCAAAAGTTGCCTATCGATAAGCTCACCTAAGAGTGTAGCGCTTACATTTAAATAATACAAATCACTATTTACGTTTATTTATATGGTAAAGATTAACAAATTGCTGGTTTTACGCGTCTTGTAGGTAAATTTTACTAAAAATATGAGTTAAAAAGGAAATTATATTTAGGCAAAATTGCTTGAAAAGGCATAAAAGCGCTGTTATGTTTAATACAAGTTGTCCTGTAGTAAAAACTAGATCGATAAGCCGCTATGTGATTAAGGAAAAGAGGACTCGACGATGGAAAAAGCAAATGAGCAGTGGGCGTTAGACAATCTGCAGGCCTTTACTAAAAAAGCTAGTGCGGAATTGGATGTTTTGGGCAGGAACGCTCTGGCAGCTTTACCACTTTACGAAGGATGAAAAATACAAGCAGACGGCTCAAAATATTGAGAAACAATTGGGTACTGCCTTGGCGGACTTTCGTGGCTTAGACCATGATGTTGGCTTCATGTGGACGTTAACGGCAGTTGCTGATTACAAGGAGACTAAGTCGGCAGAATCATGGACGCGGGTCCTGCATGCTGCGACGATCTTGGCGGGTCGTTATAATCCCAAGGGCCACTTTATCAAAGCTTGGAACCCTGAAAATGGCCTTTACCGTAATGGCTGGGTCATCATCGATAGCTTGATGAATGCGCCGTTGCTGTACTGGGCACAGGCAGAAACCCATGATCCTAAATTTGGCTACATTTCTAAGAAACACGTCAATAAGATTATGAAGTATAACCTTCGTGCAGATGGGTCCGTTAATCACATCTGTGTCTTTGATCCGAAGAATGGCAAGCTACTGGAAACCAAGGGTGGTCAAGGCTATGGTGTCGGCTCATGCTGGTCACGCGGTGAAGCCTGGGCCATCTATGGTTCGGCATTGAACTACAAGTATGCCAAAAAGATGAAGTACTTAAATGCGGCTAACTACTTCCTTGCTAACATTCAACAGACTGGTTTCATTCCGCTGGTCGATTTCCGTGCGTCAAAGGAACCCGTTGAAATTGACACGACAGTGGCTGTTATTGCGGCGTCGGGCTTATTGGAAATCGCTAAATACGTCCCTGAAGCAGAGCATGACTTGTATTATGATTCCGCAATCAAAATTTTAAAGGCCTTATCAGCCAAATACGTCGAACTAGATCCGGAGAAGATGGGAATCCTGACGCATGGATCCGTTAATTACGTCGCGGGTCACGCTGATGAAAAGCCGATTATTTATGGGGATTACTTCTATGCAGAAGCACTACTAAAGGTGCTTGGCAAGAAATTACAAGTTTGGTAAGGAGCATTCAATGTCAATTTCGTTAACAATTGAAGACCAAAATGGTCAGGTCAGGGTGGCACCGATTAGTGATGATCATGATCCGGAAACACTAGAAAACACTGGTGAACAAATGGCCGCTATCGGGGTCAAAGAGATGACATGGCATCCTGGTGACCGGGTGGTAGTTCATAAAGACGGCAATCACAAGTTTATCTGGGCTCAACTAGACGAATCACTAACGCCCACCTGGCTTTACGTGCAGGGGCAACGTGGCCCTTTGCTATTCCTTTGGCCGCCAGTGACTTTCCTAGCCAGCTTGACTCTTCTTTCTGGACGCACCGACATTACCTGTACGTGCGTTACGCAGGTCCGTGGGAAGTTAATGGTTACCGCAACTGGGCAATTAATACGCACGATCAAGTCAGCGAGTCTGGCGCTTACCCGCACGCAACCGCTAATGTAGAAACGCGGGGTGAGACAGTGTTCTTTGCTAAAAATGCGATTGATGGCAAGTTTGCCAATCACTCGCACGGCGGTTACCCATTTGATTCTTGGGGAATTAATTCCCAAGACGATGCGGCGATTACCATTGAATTTGGTCGTGAAATTCTGATTGATCGCCTGCGCTTGTTATTCCGGGCTGATTTCCCCATGATAATTATTGGCAGCAGGTTTTGGTGCGCTTTAGCGATGGTGAAGTTAAAACCTTTAAGACGACGAATTCCTATGAATTTCAGCTTGCCCAAAAGAAAACGAAATCGATCGAATTATTCAATCTGATTAAGGCGGATGACCATGCTGAATGGCCGGCGCTGCAACAGATTGAGGCTTATGGCTATAATTTGCTTTAATAATTCTGTTTACTGTTCTTGAACAATCTTCCTAATAAAATACATACAAAGTCCGTGTTCGTAAATCACATTTTACGATCACATTTTTTGACTGCTTGTGAATAAATATTCGTTAAACTGTGCATAAAATAGATTGTATGCACTATATTGCTATGAACTGCTTTATGGTTACGACAACTGTTAACGAATTTTTGCTTGTAAAAATCATAACTTTTTAAAACATTTTTCCTATAACGTATATTATAAAATGTTATCTTTTTAAATATGTCATTTAACCCCTAAAAATGGTTAACTATAACTATGGTTATTATTTGTTGAAACATCTAGTGACAGCTAGTTAGCGATTTTACTCTTTTTTAAGAAAGTAAATTGACAGTTGCTTTTTCGAAAATGTCGGTCTAATATGTGTGCCGATAAGTAAATAATCTTAAAAATATTTACTTGACATACATAGTTTTTGTATATGGAGGACTGTTAGTATGGACAATAAGTTTAAAGTCGCAGTTATCGGGGCTACTGGTATGGTTGGCCAACGATTCGTTACGATCTTGGCTAATCACCCTTGGTTTGAATTAACTGAAGTTGCTGCAAGTAAACGTAGTGCTGGTAAGACCTATGAAGAAGCTGTTAATGGTCGCTGGAAGATGGATAATCCAATTCCAGAAGCTGCTAAGAGCTTAGTCGTGATGGATGCTGAAGATGTTGATAAGGTTTCTTCAAATGTTGACTTTGTCTTCTCTGCTGTCCACATGGACAAGTCCGAAATTCGTCGTCTCGAAATGGATTACGCAAAGCATGAAACTCCAGTTATTTCTAACAACTCTGCTCACCGTTGGACACCAGATGTTCCAATGATGATTCCAGAAATCAACCCACAGCATGCAGAAATCATTAAGTATCAACGCAAGCGTTTGGGTACAACGCGTGGTTTCGTTGCCGTAAAGCCAAACTGTTCGATTCAAAGTTATACCCCAGCACTGGCTGCTTGGATGAAGTTTGAACCTACGCAGGTGATTGCTTCCACTTATCAGGCCATTTCCGGTGCTGGCAAGACCTTTAAGACTGCTCCCGAAATTGTTAACAACGTTATTCCTTACATCCCAGGTGAAGAAAAGAAGTCTGAAGATGAACCATTGAAGATTTGGGGCCACATTGATCCGGAAAAGGGTGAAATTGTTCCAGCTGAATCACCAGTAATCACTAGTCAATGTCTCCGGGTTCCAGTTCTTTATGGACATACGGTATCTACCTTTGTTAACTTCAAGCAGAACCCTACTAAAGAAGAATTAATCCAAGCACTGGAAGATTACAGTGGTGAACCACAAAAGCTGGGCCTGCCAAGTGCACCAAAGCAATTCATTCAATACTTGGATGATGACCTCCGTCCACAGCCACGTTACGATGTTAACTTCGAACATGGCATGGGTATTTCAATTGGCCGTTTGCGTCCTGACAAGATCTTTGACTGGAAGTTCATCGGTTTGTCACACAACACTGCTCGTGGTGCTGCTGGTGGTGCCGTTGAATGTGCTGAATTACTGGTAAAACAGGGTTACATTACTAAGAAGTAGTTTGGTACTCTTAACTCATATCTAATCTAACTAGCGAGAAGCACTGTGATTTTGGTCACAGTGCTTTTTGTTTCAATAGACACATCTCACTAGATCTGCCTAATTACATGTGTACAAAGATGATAATAATTTAGTAAATAAAGCGCTTCAATGTATGATTTATCAATAATTTAAGCTTCTGTATGGTATTATTAAAGTGGTTAAAATGGACAAATGTCATTTGCGCCAATAAACTTACATTTTGATTATTGACTGAAGGTAGCTGCACGAAATCTTAAGTTTATTAGCGTCGTGCAGCTATTTCCTTTTTAGGAGGTTTATTTATGGATAAGACAGAAATGCAAGCCGTTAATGCCCTGCGCTTTTTAAGTGCCGACATGATCGAAAAGGCCAACAGTGGTCACCCAGGTGTTGCAATCGATGCCTCACCAATGGCTTATGGCCTGTGGGAAAAGGTAATGAACTTTAATCCGGAAGACCCGACCTGGCTGAACCGGGACCGCTTCGTTCTCTCTGCTGGACACGGTTCCGCCTTGCTGTACAGTCTTTTGTACTTCAATGGCTTCGGTTTAACTCTGGACGATACTAAGCGTTTCCGTCAGCTGGACTCCAAGACGCCTGGTCACCCCGAATATGGTCATACGGCTGGAATCGATGCTACTACCGGTCCATTGTCACAAGGAATTGCAATGTCCGTTGGGATGGCAATGGCGGAAAAGCACTTGGCCGCAATGTACAACAAGCCAGGCTACGACGTGATTGATCACTACACTTACAGCATCATCGGTGACGGTGACTTGATGGAAGGCTTAAGTGAAGAAGCAATCAACTTGGCTGGTGACAAGGGATTGTCAAAGCTGATTGTTCTGTACGACTCTAACGATGTGTCCTTAGACGGCCCACTGAGCCTGTCAACTAACGAAAGCGTTAAGCAACGTGTCTTGGCTGCTGGCTGGGATTACCAGTTTGTCAAGGACGGCAACACGGATGTCGATGGGATCGTGGCTGCTATCCGGAAGGCCCAAAAGACCGATAAGCCTTCAATGATCGAAATTAAGACGATTATTGGCTATGGTACGCCACAGCAGGGTACCAATGCTGTCCACGGAGCTGCTTTAGGCGAAGAAAACCTGCAGAAGATGCGGGAGTTCTATAACTGGAATCATGCACCATTTGAATTTACTGATGAAATTCAAGGTTTCTTCGATGATGCCGTTGCCGACAAGCGTCCTGCTTATGAAGCATGGTCACAAATGTTTGCAGACTACGCTCATAATTACCCAGCAGAAGCTAAGCAGTTAACGCGCAAGGATTTGGATACGGAAGGTCTCACTACTTCCTATAAGCCAGGTGACACTATTGCTACCCGGGTAGCTAACTCTGAAGTAATGAGCGAAGTTGCCAAGCGCAACCCCGAATTCTGGGGCGGTGCTGCTGACTTGTTCTCATCTAACAAGACCTATCTGCAAAAAGATGGCAACTTTACGAAGGATAACCCTGCTGGTCGGAACGTCTACTTTGGTGTTCGTGAATTCGGGATGGCTGCCGCGGTTAACGGCATGAACCTGCATGGTGGTGACAAAGCTTACTGCTCAACCTTCTTTGTCTTCACTGACTACCTGCGTGCCGCCGTTCGTCTGGCAGCACTGATGCACTTGCCATCCATCTTCATTGGTACGCACGACTCCATTGCAGTTGGTGAAGATGGTCCAACTCACGAACCAGTTGAACAACTGACTAGTTTCCGGGCAATGCCAAACCTGAATGTTATCCGTCCTGCCGATGCTAACGAAACGGTGGGCGCATGGAAGGTTATCGGCCAGACCACTGACCGGCCAACGATGCTGGTATTGACGCGGCAAAAGCTGCCGGTTTTGAAGGAAACGGTTGACTCCCCAGTTGAAAAGGGTGGCTACGTGGTTTCAGATTCTAAGAAGGATACTCCTGATGGTATCCTGATTGCTGCTGGCTCCGAAGTTTCCATGGCCTTAGAGGCACAAAAGCAATTAGCTAACGACGGGATTGACGTCCGGGTAGTTTCCATGCCATCGATGGAGCTGTTCAACGCCCAACCAGCAGAATACCGTGAATCTGTCCTGCCAAAGAACGTTACTAAGCGGCTCGCCGTTGAATTAGGTGCATCCATGAGCTGGTACCAATACGTTGGTTTGGACGGCAAGGTAATGGGGATTGACCACTTTGGTGCATCTGGCAAGGGTCCTGAAGTTTTGAAGAAGTTTGGCTTTACGGTTGAAAATGTCGTTAAGAAGTTCAAGGAACTGTAATTAATCATTGCAAATTGTGCTTTGCTCTTTGCGGCCGGGATCGTAGTGGCCATCATTTGCAGGCTGTCGTTGCCGGTCGGCAAACTGCGGCTTCGTCTAAGTAAATTTGCGTTAAGGCGAACCTCGCTACTACGATCGCAGAGCAATTGCAGGCTTTGAAGCATTGATTTAATTGCTCTCAAAAAGAGTATTTATGATAAAACGATAGCGTGGAGTTTTAACTATCGCGATAATGGGAGTGTGATTGCGAAGTCATAGAACTGCGGTCACGCTCCCTTTTTTCAGAGGTGATACAATGCGCAAAATTGATGGACATTTACATTTAGTTCGGTCGCTGGCTGGTGCTAAGGGTCAAGGAAGACTGACACCCATTGGCCATGGTCGCGCCATTTGGGATGACGGGGAAATTATTAAACTCATTCCCGACGCTGGGGCGATGACAATTTCCTTGTTGAGAAATACTTTCCGATAATGAAGGCAGAAGGAATTGATAAAGCAGTCCTTTTACAAGGTACTTTCAATGGTTATCAGAACTACTACACCTATCAGGTAGTTAAACGCTACCCGGACCGCTTCATCGGCGCCTTTGCCGTGGATTCTTATGATGATTTTGCAATGAAGATTGTTCGTTGTCATGTAGAGCAACTTGGTTTTTGGGCAATTAAGTTTGAAATTAGCCAAGGTGGTGAATTGATGGGTTTTCACCAACCATTTCGTCTTGATTTAGATAACCATGTGGGTAGAATTTTTCATTACCTTGCTGATTATCCAGGCTTTGTGGTGACTGTTGATTACGGCGCCTATGATCAGGTTAGTTATCAGCCAGAAGCAATTGTCAATCTGGCTCGTCGTTACCCGCAGATGGACTTTGTTGTTTGCCACCTGTCATTTCCGAATGCTAATCACCTTGACCGCCTAGACAATGCGTTAACCCAGTTTGCACCATTGAGTAATATCTATGTCGATTTATCGGCGATTCAAGATATTGATGGTGAAGGACGCAACGATTTTCCTTATCCGCGTTGTCAAAAGACGGTGGGCGAAGCGGAGAAGATTTTGGGTGCGCAGCGGTTGATTTGGGGCACCGATTCACCATGGTCAGCGACCTTCAATTCTTACCATCAACTAGCCACCTGGCTGGAGAATACAGACCTGTTTGATGAAAAAGAATTGGCAGCGGTGATGGCAGGAAACGCTGAAAAAGTTTACTTTAAAAAACAAAACGTGGCCGCCGCAAAAAAGCACATGATCCAGCAATTTTGTAAATCTTTTTACTTGATGGTGATAGCTCTCACAAGTACTATAGAAAGTGTAGCTGAAAGCATAAGGAGGACGTAACATGTCAAAAGATGTTAAAGGAATTGCCGCAAGCGATGGGATCGGGATTGCGCCAGCATACCTGCTAGTTGATCCAGATCTTTCTTACGATAAGAACAAGAAGTCAACGGATGCGGATGCAGAATTCGCGCGTGTTAAGAAGGCTTTTGATGACTCAATCGCCGAATTAAAGCAGATTAAGGAAAACGCTAAGGGTCGTCTGGCTGATGACGAACTGGAAGTCTTCGATGCCCACATGACCATCCTGTCAGACCCTGAAATGCTGGGCCAGATTAAGGATAAGATTACTAATGATCATGCTACTGCTGAAGCAGCGGTGGACGAAGTGACCCAAAGCTTTGCTGACATGTTAGCCGCAATGAAGGATAACAAGTACATGCAAGAACGGGCAGCGGATGTTAAGGACGTTGCCAAGCGGGCAATGAGTCACCTGATGGGTAAGACTTTGCCAAACATTGCTGGTATTGATAAGCCAGTAGTGATTGTTGCGCACGAAATTACACCATCAGACACGTCACAGATGGATGCCAAGTTCGTTAAGGGGATTGTAACGGACTTAGGCGGCCGTACCAGCCATGCCGCAATCATGTCACGGACGCTGCGGATTCCAGCTGTTGTTGGTGCTGACGACATTACTAAGCAGGCCAAGATGGACCAAACCATCATTGCCGATGGTCTGCACGGGGACATCATCGTTGACCCAAGCGAGGATCAGGTAAAGGAATACCAGCAGAAGGCTGAAGATTTTGCCAAGGAACGCGAAGAATGGGCTAAATTGGTCGATGCACCTTCCGTTTCCAAGGATGGCAAGCAGTTTGAAATTGCTGCTAACATTGGTACGCCAGATGACGTTGCCGATGCCGTTAAGCAGGGTGCCGATGGCGTTGGTCTGTTCCGTTCTGAATTTCTCTACATGGGCAGTGATCACCTCCCAACTGAAGATGAACAATTTGAAGCCTACAAGAAGGCAGTTGTCGGCATGAAGGGCAAGCCAGTGGTTGTCCGGACCTTGGATATCGGTGGTGACAAGCCATTGACTTACATGCCGCTACCGAAGGAAATGAACCCATTCTTAGGTTACCGTGCTATCCGGATTAGTCTGCACGACCCAGAAAAGATCTTTAAGCCACAATTGCGAGCATTGATCCGGGCATCTGAATTCGGTCCAATCTCTATCATGTTCCCAATGATTGGTACGCTGGCTGAATTACGGGCTGCCAAGAAGGTTTACAACGAATGCGTTGAAGAACTGCAAAAGGGTCACCCTGGTATCGGCAAGAACGTTAAGATCGGGATGATGATCGAAGTACCACTGGCAGCGATTAACGCCGACAAGATGGCCGAAGAAGTCGACTTCTTCTCCATTGGTACCAACGACCTGATCCAATACAACTTTGCTGCTGACCGTGGTAATGATTCCGTATCATACCTGTATCAGCCACTGAACCCAGCATTCTTAGGTTTGATCAAGCACGTTATCTACGCTGCTCACCGTCACAACACCAAGGCTGCTATGTGTGGTGAAATGGCCGGTGACCAGTTAGCATTGCCACTCTTGATGGGTATGGGTCTTGATGAATACTCCATGTCTGCATCATCAATCCTGCGGACCCGGAGCATGATGGAGGACTTAGACACCAAGCAATGTGCTGACTTGGTTGAAAAGGCTTTGCAGCTGGACACTGTTGAAGAAGTACAGAACCTGGTTAAGCAGACTCTGAACATCAAGTAATCTACAAAGAGCGGCGCAACAGATGGCTTTCTGCTGTGTGTGGTAAATACAAGAAGGCCGTTAGCATTTGGCAATTCCAAATTCTAACGGCCTTTTTAGTATGCAAAAAGCGAGGGAGCATAATGCTTCCTCGCTTTAATTTTGTTTAGCCCAGTTGAGCTTTAATGGCTGCTAATGAAACTTCACCGGTGTCGTTGAATTTCACATCAGCGTCCGTTAAATCAGCACCAATCCCGATGGAAACTTCCCCAGCACCGTTGATGGATTGAATGCCAGCTTGCGCGTCTTCCAACCCAGCGACTTGATTAGCCGGCACTCCCATCAGTTTAGCAGCAGTGGCATAGATTTCGGGATCAGGTTTGCCATGCTTTAAGCTAGCCGGGTCAACGATGTCTTCAAAGTAATCGCTAATTTGCAGGTATTTTAAAACCTTCGGGGCATTCTTAGATGCTGAAGCAAGGACCATATGGTAACCATTAGCTTTCAGCTCATCCAGGAATTCTTTCATCCCCGGTAATATATCGGCGGGGGTCAGGGTTTCAACTAGTTTCAGGTAATTGTCATTCTTCTCGGCAGCTAAGGCCAGTTTTTGGTCTTTTGTGTAATCATTATCGTGGCCGCCGGTTTTTAGGATCAATTCCAGAGAATCCATCCGGCTAACGCCCTTCAAGCCATCAGCTAATTCAGGAGTCCATTTAGTACCTACCTTGTCAGCTAATTGATGCCAAGCCTGTCCATGGAAACGAGCAGTATCGGCAATTACTCCATCCAAGTCAAAAGCAAATCCCTTTAAATCATCAAATTTCATTGCAAAATCCTCCTCAGGTATTACTTTAAGTCCACTTTCTTGCCGTTAAGATCAATCGTTAATGGGTCACCAGATACTAAGTCAATCTTGGTGCCGTTTTGGTCAACGGTTACCTTCAAGATCCGACCACGGAACATCTGGCGGAACTTGTAAGAGTGCCACTTCTTTGGCAGGAATGGTGCATAGTGTAATTCACCATTGCGTACCCGCATGCCAGCAAAGCCTTGAACAATATCAAGCCAGCTCCCCGTCATAGAAGTGATGTGTAAGCCGTCAGACGTATCGTTGTTGTAGTTATCAAGGTCCAGTCGTGCAGAACGTTCGTACAATTCTACGGCTTTGTCTTCGTAACCAATGTCAGAAGCGATGATGGAGTAGACGGAAGCAGAAAGGCTGGATTCGTGAACCGTAAATTGTTCGTAGAAATCGAAGTTGCGCTTCTTTTCATCATGGGTAAAGTCGTCGATGAAGTCCCAGAGGCCTTGGATGACGTCTCCCTGCTTAACGTATGGCGAACGGAGAATCTTATCCCATGACCAGTGCTGGTTCAATGGCAATTGATCGCTTGGAATTTCAGACACTGGTGTTAAATCCTTGTCTAAGAAGCCATCGTTTTCAGGGAAGATATCCTTTTGCTTGTCGTAAGGAAGGTACATGTTGTCGGCAATCCCCTTCCAACGACGCTTTTCATCTTCCGAAACAGCCAGTTTTTTAGCCACGTCTTCATCCACTTCGTCTAAGATTTCCAGAGTGTATTGTAAGGTCCACTTACATAAGAGGTTGGTGTACCAGTCGTTGTTTACGTTATTGTCGTATTCGTCAGGACCAGTTACCCCATGCAGCATGTACTTGTTTTGCCGCTGTGAATAGTGAACACGGTCGGCCCAGAACCGTGAAATTTCGGTTAAGACCTTAGCACCTTCATGCAGAACGTATGACTTGTCGCCAGTGTACTTGGTGTAGAGGTAAATTGCGTAGGCAATGTCACCATTACGGTGGATTTCTTCGAAGGTGATTTCCCATTCATTGTGGCATTCAATCCCGTTGAAGGTCACCATTGGGAACAATGCACCCTTTAAGCCTTGTTCTTGGGCGTTAACGTAAGCCCCATCCAATTGCTTGTAACGGTACATCAGCAAGTTACGGGCGATTTCTGGGTTAGCAACCCCTAAGTAAACTGGAATACAGTAAGCTTCAGTGTCCCAGTAAGTAGCACCGCCGTACTTTTCACCGGTGAATCCTTTTGGACTGATGTTCAGACGGTAGTCGTTACCGTAGTAGGTTGAGAAGAGCTGGAAGAGGTTGAAGCGAATCCCTTGTTGTGCACCGTCATCACCATCAATTTGAACGTCAGATTTGGTCCAGCGGTCGGCCCATTCGTTAACGTGAGGTTCTAGCAAGTCGTCGAAACTTTGCTTATCGAGTTGCGCACTCAATTCGCTCAAACGTTGTTCAATCTTTTCTTGACTGTCAAAGTCTCGCGAAGTAACAACGACAGTCCGCTTTTCAAAGTTGATTACATCACCAGCAGCAACGTTGCCAGCAAAGTTGTTATAGGCATCTTTTTCGTCGGTGCCGTCGCCGATGTGGGTCAGGTCGGTCTTAGTGGTCGTTTGCATACCAACAGTGAACTGTGGCGTGCCAAAGTCGTTCTTTTTGGTTTCAGACGTCAATTCGGCGTGTTCACCGTTAGCCTTTTTACCTAAAACGTTCCAGAACTGTTCATCGTAGTTAGCATCTTCGTTGTAAACATCAGCGTCGATCATGCTAGTGATTTCGACTTTGACATCATCCTTGCCCAGGTTCTTTACATGGAGACGCTGACCAACTAATTCTTTTTGGACAGCTGAGACAAAGCGTTCAAACTTAAAGGACATTTCAGTGCCGCCAATTGTGACCTTGAATTCACGCGTAAGAATCCCATGCTTCATGTCCAGGTCAAGCTTAAAGTCCTTTGGGGCCTGCTTAGCAAGGTCTAGTTGTTCACCATTAACTTTGATGATTAATTTGAGGAAGTTAACGGCATTGATCATTTTGCCGAAGTATTTTGGATAACCGTTCTTCCACCAACCAACACGGGTCTTGTCAGGGAACCAAACCCCGCCAAGGTATACCCCTTGCATGTGGTCGCCAGTGTAGCCTTCTTCAAAGAAGCCCCGCATACCGAGGTTTTCATTGGCTAAACTGGTCATTGATTCTTGTAGACGCTTATCTTCGGGTGCCCATTTACTAGTAGCAACATGCCATGGAGAAATATCAAATGTTTGTTTCATTTTATAAACCCTCTCTTTTTATAATCTTTAAGCAATTACTTGACGTATGTTTCATGAATTGTGCCGACTGACAATCCGGCTAATACCATGACGATACCGGCCAGGATGAACATGTGTGCCTGGGAGTGACCAAGCATTGGGAATAATGCAAAGCTGAACAGTGAGGCAACGATTTGTGGCAGGCAAATGGAACCGTTAAACAGACCAAGGTAAGTATCCATGTGCTTACCAGATAATGCGTTCGTAACGATAGTCAGTGGGTAAGTGTTCATTGCAGCCCAGGCAATTCCGATAAAGATGAAGGACAATACCAATGCGCCTTGGCTGTGGATGAAGAATACTGATAAGAAGCCAATGGCACCGATAAACAGGCTACCAGCGTATCCTAGCTTGTGGTACTTGTTAGGCACTTTTGCCAGAACATAAGACCAGACAACGGCGGCAATTGATTGAACAGCGGCTAAGACACCGTACCAGTTACCAGCGGCTTGGTAGCCAGCACTGCTGGCATTAGTAGTGCCCCAAACGTTGTTAGCAATAGCACCGACAGAGTAAGTCCAAAGGTATTGGAAGGCAAACCAGCAGAAGAATTGAACCAGGGTAACCGTCCAGAATGCTTTTGGTGCGTGGCGTAGTAATGTCAGCCAGTTACCGCCTTCTTTGTTATCTTCCTCAGAAATACCATGGTACTTCGCATAGGTTGCCGGGTCGTATTCATGCACCCGGAAAACGGTGAATAGACTAGTGATAACCAACAATGCGGCGCCGACATAGAATGAGATAACCACTGATTGTGGTACAACCCCCTTTTTAGCAGTGTTAGGAACCCCAAACATTGTTAACAAGAACGGGAAAACAGCGGCTAAAACGGCACCGGTGTTGGAAAGGAAACTTTGAATACCGTATGCGTAACTCTTCTGTTCATCGTTAACCATGTCCCCAACCATCATCTTAAATGGCTGCATGGCAACATTTGACGACAGGTCCAAGAAGGCAACCGTAATGGCCCCAAACCAAAGAGCTGCTAGCGATCCATAACCGAAGCCAAAGCTACCAGAGTTTGGTAACAGCAGCATAACGATGACGGCAACAATCGTTCCTAACAGTAAGTAGGGAAGACGCCGGCCACCAAGCTTCGGCGCCCATGTGCGGTCAGAATAATAACCAATGATCGGCTGCACAATTAGTCCAGCCAATGGTGGCAAAATGAAAAACCATCCTAAGTTGTTCGGGTTGGCACCAATTGTTTGGAAGATCCGACTCATTTGTGAACTTTGTAAAGTAAATGCAGTTTGTACACCAAGGAAGCCAAAGTTAATCATCCAAATAAGGCTTTTGGGTAATGTTGGCAATCCCGCGCTAGTGTTATTTTCTTGACTCATGCCATATACACTCCTCTTCCAATATTGATGAAAGCGCTTATATCGATTGCTACTAATATAGCAAACGTTTGCCATTTGTGCAACCGTTTGCGCAAATTTCTGCAAAAAAATTGCCACCCATGATGGTGACAACTTGTTAAGCAAATAGGTATGGTACGTAAATATGGTCAGTATGTTTAGAGAACAAGATTTGTACAGCAGCCTGGCCTAGCTTGCGTGGCTGCAAGTCAATTACTTGGCCATCCTGAAAAAGGATCTGCATCCACTGACTGTTGTTGAAACAAATGACGGGGATATTGAGCGGCCGTAATCGTTGCGCATGTCTAATGTATAAAACATCGTCTGCAAAGATCAGACCGTCAACCTGGGGATTTTTTTTGAGATACTGGGTAATGGATACTTGATCGTTGACCAGTAGCTTTTCACTAAGCAGTTCTCTTTTGGTCATCACTTCTGCATATCCTTTAAAGCGGCTTTTCTCAAAGGATTTTTGTTCATCCGACATCACAAAAATGGGCTGTTGAATGTTTCTACTTGATAGCAAGTATTCAGTTGCTTTGCGGCCAACCTTTACGTTATCGTTATCTACAAATCGGTCGCCATTTTCAATCGGCTGGCCCACGATGGTAAAACGTAGCTTGTGATCACGTAGATACTTAGTGATGGGGTCGGTCGGATCAGAATACAGCAGGACAAAATAATCAACCTTGATTTGATCTACCATGGACTTAACTTGTTTTAAGAGGTCTGATCGTTCTTGCGTAATCGCCACCATCATCTCAAAATTATGCTTCTGCAATTCTTCGCTGATGCCACGGATGATATCAATGTGGAAGGGGTTAGCGGGCGCATCGGTTTTAATAATGGGAAAAATTACGCCAACGATATTGGCACGTCCACGGGTCAGGTTTTGTGCGGAAAAATTAGGTTTATAGCCTAGTTGCTTAGCGACATCTTTAACATGGCGCCGCGTTTTCTCGCTAATACGAGAGTTGTTATTTAATGCACGTGATGCGGTCGAGGCCGAGACACCTGCCTTTTTTGCAATATCTTTAATCGTTACCACGTGATTCCCTCCGTTCAAAAATTGATCTTTTTTATTTTACCAACTTATGTGGAAAAGTAAAAAGAGCGAAAAAAGAAGCATGGCGGTAAAATCATCAAAACTTTACCGTCATGCATTCACGGATATTGGACGACTTCTACTAATTTACTGTTTAACAACGACTACGTCACATGGAGCCAAGCGGATCACGTAGGAAGTTACCGATCCAATTAAGGCTCGTTCAAAACGGTTAAGACTGGAGCTACCCATCACGATTAAGTCATTGTGGTGATCACGGATGAAGTCCCGTGCAATCACGGTCTTAGGATTACCAAACCGGACGTGGATACTGGCAGATTTAACGCCCGCTTTTTCTGCGCGTTTTTGAATATCTTGCAGGCGTTGAGCAACGATATTGACGATCTCATAAGTCTTACCTTCAGAGAGATCACTGAGCGTTGCATAGCCTTCCGTAATTTGATTGATTTGGGCAACGTTTAAGATGTCGAGGTGGGCATTATTAATGATGGCTAACTGAATAGCTTTATCGACAACTCCGGGAGTTGCTTTGGTACCATCAACGGGTACTAAAATATTTTTGTAAGGTGATTCGGTCAAAGTGGACCCTCCTTTCAATAATTACTAGATAACATATATTTTACCATGATTATCTTGAATTGAGCTTTTATTCACTTCCTAGTAGAATAAAAGGGATATTAAAGGAGAAGTGTTATGAATTCACGACAAAAAAACGTAACAAAAATTGTAGCGATCACCATTGTCTCGATGTTAATCGCGATTGGGGTTGAATTTTACATGTTCAACCAATATGGGTACTCACTGAGTTCGGCAGCCATTTGGGGCCGGGTTTCATTGATTATTTTCCTGGCGATAGTCCTGATCCTATTAGCGGCCTGGGATGCGCATTTTTCAAATTATGCCACTATCTTAATCATGCTCTACTACCTGATCATTGATTTAGGTGGTGTCATGCAGGTGCGCCACCGAACTTCTATTGGCGGTATCATCATGCAGATGTTGTCGTTAGCTGGTGTGTTGGTCTGCCTTTATGGTATTGGCTTGGGCATACGTCAACGCACTTTGCACAACCGGGCGGTATATGAACAGACCCACCAAACTGTTAATAAATCAAAAGCAAAGAAGGATGCTAAGAAATGAAATTAAATGTTGCTGATTATTTGGCACAGCTCCCTAATGCACGTCACGAACAAACTACAACGACAACAGCTAAAGTACAACAGGCTGTTGCTATTAAATCTGCATTATCATTTATGCAAGAGGCCATTGATAGTGGTTATCTGGCACAGTACGAATGCCAGGTTAAGGTAAAAAAGGGTGATCCGCTTAGTGTCCGTTTAGAAAATAATTTGATTAACGTTCCAATGCAGGATGCTGAACGCCTAAACGGTAAGCTGCTCAATAAGGATGAAGAATATCCGGTCAAGCTGTACATGGTTGCCGAGGGTGAATCACTGAATAAATCAGGACTGCGCATTGATGAATTAGCTGCGGATGCTTCTGCGGCCAATAATGGCGATGTAGCAGCTAAGTTCCAGTCATGGATAGCTGACCAATTAGCTCAGCTCATCGAGAACCGATCGAATGACCAGGACTAAGGAACTTTGCTTGCACTTCTAACTGACTGATGTTAGGGTAAAAGGTGCGATGAGTCGAGAGGTCAGGTAGCCGACCCATAGATTGGCTACCCCGCGCGAGCGGATATGATTTTTCGAGTGGGGCACGTTAACCTGCCGGATTGCAGGGTGCCTGATATATTAGGAAGTGGACATCCTAATATGTCTGAGATAATATCAATACACAGAAACAGCCGCTACCATTTTGGTAGCGGCTGTTTTGCTTTATTTTGCTAAGTAAACTTGTTCGTCAATGAGGTCAAATGACTTTAATTTAGCACTCACCGCTTTTAAGGCGGCAGGCTGAGATAAATCGGCCGTTTGCCAGAAGGCTTTAGAGTTGGTGGCACCATTCTTCTCACCAATGACCAACAGCTTTAAGTCAGGGAAGTGATCTCGCAAATGCTTTAACAGCTCTAGGTCACTGTTACCCTTGTCGGGTGCCCAAGACATAAGAACATATTTGACCTGCTTGCCATACTTATCGACCGCCTCAATAGCCGATAGCTGTTCAACAGTCGTTACTGGATGTTTACCCGTTTCATTTTCTTTAATCCAGTCCTTGCTATCAGTAGTGTAAATGGTTTGCTCTGGGCGAATATCGTGAAGGCCCTTTGATAGATAGCCATTGCCGGCCATGACCTCCAAGACTGGTGCGCCCTTAAGGTAGTCACTTAAGGCATGGACAAAGGCGGTGTTGGTATACGACCACATGCCGTCTTCGTCTTCTAGGTAATCACGGAAGTTACGTAGTAACCGGTCCAATTCTGGTAATCCAGCGGATAGTTTGTCCCATAATGCGTCACCGCGGGGGTCCTTTGGTGCATACTGTTGGTTGACCCATTTAAAAATAGTGTCTTGAATATCGTCAGGGAGCTGCATTGGTGGTAAAGGCTGCGGTAACAGTCCGCGCTTAATTAAACGATCATTCTCTAAGGCATTGTTAATCAAATACTTGATGCTAGGAAAAGCATCGTACATCTCTCGATAATGCTCTAGCTGTTTGATATATGGGGTAGATTGTGTTGTTGCGTGCGATTTTTTGAAACGTTTTTTGAGTTTTTTAATTTGTGATGCTTTCATAATTAAAACTTCAAATTCAAGTGTTCTTGTTGGCCGTAGAATTTATCGGTGTCCTTACGGTGATTGCGGCCAGTTAAGTAACCATCGATCAACTGGAAAATTTCGTAGCGGTCTTCACTGGACAGTTCCGTATGGTTAAAGGTCAAACTTTTGCTGGAAAAGAAGAGTTTGGCTAAATCGTAATCATCACGATCGGTCTTCCCCGTTAAGTAATCTAAGCTGACATCAAAAAATTCAGCTAGTTTACGGGCCTCAATATATGATGGTGTACGGATGCCCCGCTCCCAATTGCCGATTTGTGAAGCGGTATTTGGCTTTTCATTCGGTCCCAGATTCTTGTTTAATTCGTTAGCTAATTCTTTTAGTGTGATTTTTTGCCCTCTGCGTAGGGCACGCAAACGCTCTGGAAACATAAAACTACCCCCTTTATACCTTTTTATTTTAACATTGTTCGGACCTTTCACAGAAGTGCTAATCCGACTAATTCCACGCTACGTGGTCTATTTTGTGTTAAAGTGTTAGCTATGATTACTGGAGAAGGAGAATTTTTCAATGCAAAAGACGCGACAACATCACTGGGGACGCTGGCTCACGGCCATTGTGACTGTGTTAATCGCCATATGGCTCGGAATGGGCATCTACTTTTTCCATGTCGGAATGGTGCCTTCGCATAAGTCATTTGTGAAGAATACTCACCTAACGCTTCGCCGTTCGGACTCCTTGTACCAACAGAAAAAATGGTTTGTCCACGCTAAAAAGCAGCAGTGGACGATTCAGTCAGCCAGTGGTAACTACCGCTTAGTGGCTGATTATTTACCTGCTAGTAGTCATACCAACAAGAATGTAGTGATCTTACATGGATTTATGGGCAATAAGGAAACAATGGCTGCTTATGCTAGCCTATTCCACTCAATGGGCTATAAAGTACTGTTGCCTGATGCACGTGCCCAAGGAAAAAGTGAAGGTAAGTACATTGGTTATGGCTGGCCAGAGCGCTATGACGTACGTAAATGGACTAACAAGCTGATTAAGCATAATGGCCAGCAGAGTCAAGTAGTCATCTTTGGTGTGAGCATGGGTGGTGCAACCACAATGATGACCAGTGGCCTAAAATTGCCTCACCAAGTCAAAGCATTAGTCGAAGATTGTGGCTATACTAGCCTTGCCGACGAATTGGATCATGAGGCTGTCCACCTTTATCATTTGCCCAAGGTAGTTAGTACGCCAGCTGAAGCATCACTAAGTGTAGTTAACCGGGTCGCTAATGGTTTCTATACCAGTGAAGCCAGTTCCGTGAATGCCCTGCATCATAACCATTTGCCAATGCTGTTTATTCATGGTTCAGCAGATAATTTTGTTCCAACCAAGATGGTTTATAAGAACTATGCTGCTAGCAAGGGCCCTAAGCAGCTGTGGATAGTGAAGGGTGCTGGACATGCCAGTTCTTACCAACACTCTCCGCATGCTTATAAGCAGCACCTGGAAGAATTTTTAAACCAATACGTTAAGTAAAGAGAAATGACCGGTACGTGCTCACTTAAGGGTGAGACATTACCGGTCATTTAACTTTTTTAGCGGTCTAAAAGCACTCTCACCGCCATTGCTAGGTTGTAGATGTACAGCAATAATGAGATTAAGAGTGCCAGAACCAATAGGATGCCGAATAGCCAGCCACCAGCATTACGGATAGCCGCCATGCCAGTGGCACCCGCTACTAAGTAAATAATTAGTGATGCAAAAACATAAATGGCAGGGAATACTTGACTCCAGAAAGCCCGTTTAGCGTGATAAGTGACTGCATCGCCATGATTAGTAGCCACGATCCATACGATCAGGGGGAAAATAACCGGCAAAAAGAGGATGCTTAAGTATGATAAGCAGCACAGGATCTTTTCACTGGTTGATGAAGGCATAATCATCAAATCACTCCTTTACTTTACTCTCAGTATACCTGAACAACTAAGGAAAAGCGATGAGGAGCACCTGCAGTATGACGATTGACATGACCACAATTAACCAGTCACTAATAGAAGTAAGGATCGGTTCCGCAACGGTACGGCTTTGATTTTCGACAAAGCCATGTGACTCCATTGCTAGAACCAGTTGATCAGACCAGCGCAGCGCCAGCAGGATAGCCTTAAAGTATAGGATTGGCGAATAAAAGTGCAGTTGGATGCCGCGCATACGGGCACTTGCACGAATCGTTTTGATCGCGCTGATGGTGCGGGGAGCTAAATTAACGGCCGCTAAAACGCCATAAGCATATTTAGCATTTAGGTGAGCGTTTTGCTCCAGCGAGCGGGCAAGTTTTAAGGGCGTCGTGGTAACCGTGACGGTAGCTCCTAAAAATACGTAAGCATAGATCCGGCTAGCAATAACGGCAGCAAACCACCAGTCATGAGCCGGACTAAAAAAGCCAATAGTTACTGCTAGTGCCGTTGCAGGAATTGCCGGTATCAGCAGCAGACGCAAATAGGTCTTAAATTGCAGATGATACCGCAGTAAAACAATTGCCGCTACTACAATCAAGATCAGGTTAGCAACCAGACGGTGGGTAAATGATATTTCCAGGGAAATAATTAAAACGAGGAGTAATTGCCAGCTGGGATTCATGCTTGATTCCTCCCTTGATAGGTCAAAGTGTGGTTTTTCAGCAGTAATTGATAATCGACCAGGTGTGATAAGTTGGCAAACTGGTGACTGACGATCAATACGGTAATACCGCTATGCTCTTGACAGGCACGGATAAGGGCCACGATATTTGCTGTTGACTGACGATCTAGGCCACTAAATGGCTCGTCCAATAACAATAATGGCTGTCCCATCATCAGCATTAATAATACTTGTAGCTTTTTTTGCTGGCCACCGGAAAGAGAATAGACCACCCGGTCGTCCATCTTGTAGAGACCGAGGCGCTTTAGCCAGCTATTTAGGCGCTCATGGGTAAAGTAAGTTTGTTTGCCCTGTCGGCGACTTAAGGATAATTCTTCAGCGACAGTGACGTTTAAGAACTGATCGCTGGCACGTTGAAAAACCAAGCCCACTTTCTTGCCCAAATTTTTAGGCTTAATGGTGTTCAGGGGCGACTTGAATAAGGTAATTATGCCGCTGTAGTTTAATAAGCCCGCTAATGATAAGAGCAAAGAGGACTTGCCGCTGCCTGACTCACCGGTAATTAAAGTGACCCGGTTGCGCATGAAAGTCAGGTTGGATTGGTCAATCAATACTTGATCCTGTTTTTGTAAATGATAATTACTGAGTGTAATTGCTGGTTGGTCATTTTTTCTAGGCAGAGGCGTTCGAATAAGTTGTGTAGACGCCTGATCGAGTAAAAACTCTGCTTGGTCATGACTTAAACGGTGAATTGGTTCTTGAAAGGACACAATATCAGCAACTAACTGGTGGTAGCCAGTAAGGTCATGGTCAGCAATAATAATGGTTTTACCCGCTTTCTGCAGTTGTACGAGTGAATCAATTAAGATCTGCCGGTTATGATTATCAAGGCTGGCAAAGGGCTCATCCAGCAACAGAACATCAGCGTCCATTGCAATAATGACTGCGAGGGCTGCTCGTTGCTGTTCACCACCAGATAGGGTAGTAAAAAGTCGATCAGCTAAATGCTGGATGCCTGCTTGTTTAAGGGCCGCTGTTATCCGTGAGGAGATTTCTACACTAGGAATCTGCAGGTTTTCCAGTGCGAATTCGATCTCATGGCGGGGTGTATCCAAGGCAAACTGCATCCCGGGATCTTGAAACATCATAGCTATTTGAAGGTGATGCGGTATCTGCACCTCACCATTTAATTGCCCGCCATGACGAGGAAGAAATCCGGCGATAATCTTTAGGAGAGTCGACTTTCCACTGCCAGAGGGACCGTGCAAAATGGTGAAGCGATGGAGCTGAATACTCAGTTGGTCGATTTGCAGCACGGGATGTTCTTTTTGATATGCAAATGTGAGGTTATTGATTTCTATATTGTGCATATTAATTCTTAATTAAATGAGTTCGGTCAACGAGGTTAGCAATCAGTTTAACTAGCAAACCGCTAAACAAAAAGACAGAAATAAAGCGGACCACTAACAGGATGATGATGGTTGATGGCTTGAAGTGGTCATAACCGTTACGGAACCAGTCCCAGCCATAGGTAACTAATGTGGTAGTCAAGGTTTCGATAAAGACTGTAAACCAGTTGTAGATCCGGTAACCGGTAAAGGTAAAGCCCAATTCGGTCGCAACCCCTTGGACAAAGCCAGAAATGAGGTTGCCGGCACCCCATTGACCACCGAGAAACATTTCCCCAGTGGCGCCAAGAAATTCGCCAATGAAGGAAGCACCGGGACGTTTCAATAAAAAGCCAGCTAATGGCCCTGCCATACACCATAAACCCATGGTGATGTCATTTGCCATCGGGCCGAAGCCAATCGGCGTCAGTGCAACGGTGAGTGCGTTGTAGATGAAGTCACCACCGTAATAAATCACACCAAACAGAATACCGATGAGAGCTAGAAAAATAATATCGCGCAGGTGAAAACCGCGTTTGGATTGCATAATTGCATCCTCCTAAATGGGTATTTCAACCATAATGTCAAAAAAAGCACCCTTAGCCAACGTCTGACAAGGGTGCGGGTAATTGTTGATATCCACTAAAACTTGTATCTCCCTTCGCTGGTATTAACCAGATCAGGTTCAATGGGTATTATCTCAGCCAAATGGCACCCCAGACAATGATGATTGATATCTTCATACTACACGGAATCGGTAAAAGTGGCAAGTAGTGCTGAATTATACACAGGCAGTGTAAAAATTGTGCACAACTACTTGTGGATAATTAAAGCCCGTCGTAGTAGGGATTACGAGACTTCTCTAAAAGTTATCCACCATATCTTGTGGAATATCTGTGGAAAACTACTATGGATTGTGGTTAATGGGGTAAGTAAGATTGAATGTTTCACAACACAGAGCGTGGTTTTAAAAGATTGTAGACCAATTTTTCACAATCTTAATTCACGATGCGTAATTTTAAAGCCACGGAACGTAACAAAAAAGAGCCCCGCTTCAATGCTGAGCTCTTTTTTGGTTTGATCATAAATTAGTGTTCCTTGAACAGACCAGTTAATTGGTTCATGAATACCTTCAAGTAAAGGTCCTTGTCAACGTTGACAGCAACCTTAACATTCGGGTTAGGATCATGCAGACGAGCATTGTTACCAACCGTCCGACCAGCTTCTGGCCCTTCAGTGACACACTTCATGTACAGACTAATCGTTGATACGAAGTTTGGGTTGATGGCAACACCAACAGACAGTGGGTCGTGAATAGCACAGCCCTTCTTGTCAATGTCCATGTTGTAGTATGCGTCAATGTAGTAGTCGGTGATGTCGGCGTAAGCCTTGCCGGCCTTAGTGCCTAAGTCACGCCACTGTTGCGTTTCCTTCTTAGTTAACAGAGTCCGCAGGGTAACATCCAGGCCAACCATGGTTAATGGCAGGTCGCTTTCCAATACTTCGTCAGCAGCCTTAGGGTCTTGGTGGATGTTAGCTTCGGCGGTTTCGGAAACATTTCCTTCAACGGTTAAAGCACCGCCCATGAAGGTAACATTACCGATTAATTTGGTAATGGATGGGTCTTTCTTAATAGCTGCGGCTAAGTTGGTCATCGGGCCAGTAGGAACAATGATCAAGTCTTTACCGTACTTGTGAGCAGCATCAATGAAGAAGTCGACACCGGATTCTTTTTCCACGCTCCGTTTTGGATCTGGCAGCTGAACTTCACCAATCCCGTTTTTACCATGAATGTCTAATGAAACTTGTTCAGGGTCAAAGTGATCAGTGGTGCAGGAGTGAGATTCGCCTTCAAATACCGGAACGTCAGTAGCCCCTAAGAGTTCCAATAGCTTCAAACTGTTTTGGGCACAAGTCTTCATGCGGTTGTTACCGTAAGAAGAAACGATCCCGATCAAGTCAACGTCAGGGTCAGCAACGGCGTAAGCAATTGCTAAAGCGTCATCAACACCCGTGTCTAGGTCCAAAATCATTTTTCTTTTAGCCATAAGAAATAACCTCCAAAAAGTCATTTAGTAAAACCATTTACAACTACAATGATAGCGGATACAAAGGTGAAAAGCAAACTAATTATTCAGTCCCTTGCGAACATAATGATACAATAAATGATGAATGTGATAAAGAAAGGATTATGACAATGCAGAAGAAAGTCTATGACGTTGATATTATTGGCGGTGGTCCAGCAGGAATGTTTGCGGCCTTTTATGCTGGACTGCATGATTTAGACACGCAATTAATTGAGTCTTTACCACAGTTAGGAGGGCAATTAGGTGCGCTATATCCTGAAAAGAAGATTTGGGATGTTGCTGGTGCTCCGGGAATTACCGGTAAGGAATTAATTGGACACCTAAAAGAGCAGCTGAAATTAGTTGACGTGGATTACCTACTGAATGCGTCGGTAACGAATGTGAAAAAGGATATGGATGGTCTATTTGTAGTGACCACAGCTCGTGGCGTTAGCTATGCACGCTCTATTATTATCGCTTTAGGCAATGGTGCCTTCTCTCCTCGCAAGCTGGCATTACCAGGTGCAGCAGAAATGGAGGGCCAACAGGTCCAATATTTCGTTACACATAAGGCCGACTATGCAGGTAAGACAGTCGCAGTGTTAGGTGGTGGCAATTCAGCGGTTGATATGGCACTAATGTTGGCACCAGTTGCTAAGCAAGTATACTTGGTACACCGGCGGCCTCAATTCCGGGCATTGCCGAAGATGGTTGACCAGTTAAAATCGTCTGAGGTAGAGATCGTGACACCGTATTTGCCAAAAGCAATTCATAAGGTCGGCCAGCAAGCCAGTTTGAGCCTAAAACGGATGCGTGCAGATGGGGAGCGTCAGTTAACGGTTGACCGCGTATTAGTTGATTATGGTTTTACCGCCGACCACAGTGCATTAGATAAATGGGATGTTCACTTCGACAGTGAGCGACAAATGATCAAGGTCGATTCGGAAATGACCACGAGCGTACCTGGTATTTATGCCATTGGTGATGGGGTTACTTATCCGGGGAAGCAGCCATTGATTGCGACTGCCTTTGGTGAGGGACCGATTGCGATCAACGCACTGGCAAAAAAGCTTTATCCGCATAAGCAAATGGCGATGCACAGTTCGTCGATGCACTTAGATCAACAATGAAATTGCCGTTAGTGTGCCGTAAACCTCCTGTATGGATCAAAATGATACAGCGCGGTACACAAATAACCGCAAGACCAAGCTTTAAGACTACCGGCGCAAAGTTGTGTCCACTCAAATAGTAGCTTTGTGTCGTGTGATCCAGACCGCAACGAGCGGAACAAGTTTGCAATAACTCGTTGAAACGAAAAACGACTTCCTAATGAGAAATGAATCTCTTTAAGAAGCCGTTTTGCTTTTACTTGTTGCCGCTATCAGGGTTGGTAATCTTGATCCGGTTAGAATCGGTTGAGGAGTGGTTTAATTCAGGTGCATCAGTAGAGAAGTCATCGACCGTTGATTGATCGTGGTTCTCGCTAAAGATGCTGGTTGATTTATGTCCCTTCTCTTTTTCAATCCGTTTAGCTTTCTTCAAGCCATTAGAGTAATTGTATTTCTTTGGATTGACTTTCTTGAAGCTCTTTGGCGTGTAGAAACGAAGCAGGTTCTTCTGGTTCAATGAATCAGACAGCCGTAGTTCCTTTTCAACCTTTTTGGCGTCCCTCTTCAGCTGTTCACGCTGGGCCTTAGTTAATTTTACCCGCTTGCCCGTCTTGTTATCGTAAATCGTGCCATTGATGCTGGTAAACTTAGGAGTCACAAAGTCATGGTTACGGAAAGCGACAACTTGGTCGTGTTGGGAACTAAAGAGGTCGGTTCCAAATTGAATGTAACGCTTAGAGCTGATCCCTAACAAGTGCAGCAGGGTTGGCAACACATCAATTTCACCGCCATATTGATGGTAGATGCCACCATGACCGCCGGATCCAGGAATGACAAACATTAATGGAACTCGTTGCAGTTGGGCATTATCAAAGTCCGTCCACTTGTCAGCACTCTTGCCCATTACTGGTGCTAAGTGCTCGTTTTCTGAGTTGGAAATACCATAGTGATCACCATAAATCATGATGATTGACTTATTGGCCAGGCCGGTCTTATTCAGGTAATCAAAGAATTGCTGTAGTGATTGGTCTAAGTAGTGGGCCGTTACAAAGTAGTTATCGACGTTGGAATCGCCCGTATTAGTGGTCTGGAAGTTAGGATCCTTGTCTTCATCATCCAGGTCGTACGGGAAGTGGTTGGTAACGGTGATGTACTTGACGTAGAACGGTTGCTGCAAAGTTTGCAGGTACTTGATGGAATCGTGGAAGAGCAATTTATCCTTTAAGCCATAGCCAGTAGCCTTGTCACCCGACGTGTCGTAGTAGCTGGCATCGAAGAAGTACTGGTAGCCAAGGTTCTTGTAGACGTTATTCCGGTTCCAGAAACTAGCAACGTTTCCGTGGAAGACCGCACTGGTGTAGCCTGCCCGTTGGTTCAAGATAGCCGGAGCGCCTTGGAAGGTATTATCGCTGCCCAATGTAGCGAATAAGGAACCTTGTGGCAATCCATAGGTACTAGTTTCCAGCATGTTTTCGGCATCGGAAGTTTTCCCTTGGCCAACTTGGTGGAAGAAGTTATCAAAGGCATAGGTATCTTTGCCATGGTATAAGGAATTTAAGAACGGCGTAACTTCTTGTCCGTTAACCTTCTTATCAATAATGAACTGCTGGAAGCTTTCCAAGTGAATGACGATCACGTTGCGGCCTTTGGCAATCCCGTACATTTTAGGGTTAGGTGCTGCGTAATGCTTGTCAGTGAACTTCTTGACGGTTTCCAGCTCCGTCTTAGTGGCACTCTTGCGCATGTTATCAATGTGCTGCGACTTTACCAGGTCATAGCCGGTAAACGCATCAATGCCTAAATACTTAACGATGTAAGAACGATCAAAAGTTCTGCCTAATAGCTGTGGTCGACTGAATTCAGCAAACATCAAGTTTAAGCCGAAAAAGAGAATTGACATGGACGTAAAAGCAAACGCCAGGCGGTGGCTAATTGCGCGGGGGTCAAACTTGATCCGCCGAAAGATCATCAACAATAAGATGATTACGATGTCAATCCAGTAGACAATATCATGGACATTAGTTAATGCTAATGAACTACCGCTCAACCCTTGATCGACCTTTGAATAACCAGTCATTGTGGCTACCGTCATAAAATCAGTGAATTCACGATAATAGATGACGTTTAAGTACAGCAATAGGGTGTTCAAGACATCCAAAACCATAATGGTCGAATAGAAAAACCTTGATCGCTTGAGATAGAAGGCCAGTGTGAAGACCAGCATGGTCGTTGCTAATGGATTAAATAATAAAACAGCATATTGGTAAAGACCAGTAACGCCTAAACGGAAATCCGTAAAATAGGCAAACAAAGTCTTCAACCAAAAAAGGATAACCAAGAGGGCACAAAAGCCAATCCTGGTATCCACAATTTGCCCGATTTTTTTCATGAAATGTCCTCGCAAATTTGATTAATTTCAGTTAGAATGACATTAATTTTAGCACACTCGGATTATTAGGTTGCTAATCAGCAAAATTGTTGTCAAAACTTAATCCTTGCTGAACGGATTCACACGAAGGACGCCTTAAAGCGTTAAAATAAAGGTAACCTTGTCAAGGAGGTCTCAATGATGACTTCGATTAATATTTACCTGATTCGCCATGGACAGACTTACTATAACCGCTATAACAAGCTGCAGGGCTGGAGCAATTCACCCCTTACAAAAAAGGGGAAGGCGGATGCTGAAAAGGTTGGTCAAAAAGTCAAGGACATCCATTTTGCGGCGGCATTTTGCTCTGATCTCAGTCGTGCGGTGGCGACTTGCCAAACGATCCTTAATGAAAATCAAGCAAAATCCGTTGCCCACCCAGTGATTTCCCCATACTTACGGGAAGAATTCTACGGTGTCTTTGAAGGCACTAATATGGATCAGGCATGGTACTTAGCAGGTGCGCCTCACGGTTTTAAAAATTTCCACGATATTGTGACGAAGTATTCGATTGGCCAAGCCAAGGACTGGCTGCACGATGCAGACCCATTCCATGATGCTGAAAATAACCAGCAGTATTGGGACAGAATGAATAAGGGGATTGCTTTGATTCGCAATGCTAACTTGCCGGATGGCAGCAATGTTCTGTGGGTAAGCCATGGCAATACCTGCTTGAGTTTAATTGAACGCTTTGGTGAGGGCAAGTATGACGTGACCAAGCGTCCCGCCAACGGTAGCTTGTCGAAGCTGGTTATGACTGACAATGACATTAAAGTCGACTTTTATAACCGTGTTTAAAGCATATAACAAAAAGAGGGCCAGTTTTGACTGGTCCTCTTTTTCAGTATTAAAGCTGTTTATTACATGTTGTCGCCTAATTCGAAGTTGAACTTAGATGAGTTCAAGGATTGCTTAACCAGGCTGTTGATCAATTGCAGGGTCTTTTCCGTAATGTGATCAGCAGTGTGGATACTTTCATTAGTTAAGTATTCAGTTAATTCATCGCCCGAAAGCGTCTTGGCGTGTTCATCAATAGCATCCAAGCGGCCAACACCGTAGCTTTGGCAGTCGTCACGGAAAGCGTTAACTTCAGTGACAAACTGGTGGAACTTAGGCTCAATGATGACAGGCAACAGCTTGTTCATCCAGTAAGCGGAATCCATCGTGAAGTCATTTGGTGCCAGCTTGTAGTTAGCAGGGGTGTCCTTGATGTTCGTGTAGAACGGAACGTATGGGCTGTAGCAGTAGAAGCCCATGTTGATCCATTGAACACCAGCCATTTCAGCAGGAACATCATTCCGAATCTGCAGGATGCTGGAGCACTGGTTCCGGTCTAAGGCAATGGAACGGAACTTCTTTTGAGCTTTTTCATCACCAGAAGAGATGGAGCCAAATGGGTCGTATTCAGTACCGTTGTAGTGAGAAGTCAGGAAGTACTGTACGTCTTCTACAGCAATCTTCTTTTCTGGACGGCGGACCATTGGCATATCTTGGCTGGTTGGGTCTTGTTCAATGCTTGGGTTGAACAGCTTTTGACCGTACCAAGTCCGTGAAGTGTTGTAGTAAGAATCAGCTTCACTTTGGGTACCAAAAATGTTCCGGAAGTTAAATGTTGATGGATCAGGGTTTAAGTGGTGCTTTTCCACGAATTCACGGATGGTTGGTGCGTACATGAAGTTTTCGTGGTCATCAAAGTCGATGTTTTCAATGACCATGATGTTAGGACAAATAGCGTAAGCATCTTCAGGAAGCCGCATAGCAACCCATTGGTGACCACCGCCAGTTTCCATGTACCAAACTTCATCCTTGTCACTGAAGGCAATCCCGTTGCATTCAGCAGTCCCGTACTTTTCAACTAAGGAGCCTAAACGCTGCACCCCTTCACGGGCATTGTTAATGAATGGCAGAACCAGGTTAACCATTGCATCTTCGGCAATCCCACCGGGAACTAGTGGGTCATGTCCTAATACCCGTGCATTGGTTTGCTCGGTTTCAGTAGCTGACATGGAAACGTTCTTTTCGTTGATGCCAGATTCAAACCAGTCACCATTACTGTTGTCGCCTTGTGGGGTAGCGGTGTAGCGGTAACCGTGTTCGTGTACGGGTACTTCTAGGCCAGTGTACTTGGACTTATACGTTTCATCATAATCTTGGGCAGGTACAGCGATGAACTTGATCGGGTTAATCGGGCCATAGCCGTCCTCGTCACGAGCAATGATTGTAGAACCATCAATGCTGGCCTTTTTACCAACGATGATAGCGGTACAGTCGGAACTAATACGCTTAAACTTTTTCATAGAAATCCTCCTAGCCGCTGCCACAAAGCAACGATTTGTTGTTCTAATTGTACAACATAACTAGTCGGATGTTTGGAAAAAAAGCGACGAAAATGTTCAACAATATCCGGATGAATAAACTAAATTAACGCCACCAGCGCCGGTAGAATATTAGCCAAGCAATGATACAGATGACGGTAATTAAAACCGTGATTTGCCATGCATAAGGACTATTAGCAAATGGTAGTTTGGGCACGTTTTCCCCATAAAATCCAGAGATGACTGGCGGAATTGCCAAGACGATCGAATAAATAGTTAAAAACTTCATTGTTTGGTTCAGGTTAGAATCCAAAACTTTACTGTAGGCATCGGAAACCCGTGCGGACACATCCGAAGTCATTTGTGCCATTTCCAGTCCTTGCTGAGCTTCAATGATGACGTCATCCAAATCGTTATTCTGTTTGCGTGACATTTTGCTGGAGTAACGGCGTTTGAGTTCTTGCAGCAAGGCGACATTTCCCTGCAAGGAAGTCAAAATGTAGACCAAGCCAGTTTCAATTTCTAGAAATTCGCTGATGGCATTGTGCTGTGTGCTTCCCCGCAAGTTCTGTTGAATGAGCTGGCGCTGTTGGTCAGCACGGCGAATAGGACCGAAGTAAGCCGTTGAAAGCTGGTAGAGAACGGGTAGAATGAAATCAAACTGATCAGGATTATCATTGTGGCTTTGCAGAAGCTTTAGTTGCTTTGCAATGATTCCATTGACGAAATTGGTTTTAGCGTTTGTAAAAGTTAATACGTTATTGGTAGTTAACATGATCCCAATCGGTGCCGTCTGGGGAGCAGAAGCACTATGTGTAGGCACATAGACGTCAAAAATCAATAAAGCGACGCCGGCATCACGATCGACTTCCACCCGGGCCTTTTCATAAGGGTCGATGGCATAGTCGAGCAATTCTTGGGTGACTTCATACTTTTCGAATAGCTCTTCGCGTTCATGGGGTAATGGTTCAAAAACACTGACCCAATGTCCATGATCATTGATTTTTACGGAACTAAGCACGTTGTCACCCTCTCTCAGAAAATACAACGCTATTATACACTAATTAAGGAATACACAGGAGGACAGCAGGATGGCGGTTCGATGGCAGATAATAGAAAAACTGCAAGCAGAGCAAACAGAAATCAGTCTGCGTACATTGTTGGCTAAACAGTGGCTGCTACCAAGCCGTTTCGTCCATTTTTTGCGGGTCAATCACCATGTGTTGGTTAATGGTCACTATCAATACATGAGTGAACCGGTTCATCCAGGTGACCAGGTGACAATGATGTTCACGGGTGAAGAGTTTCGCACGGCAGATTCGCATTATTTGGCCAGTAACGAGGCGCAACTGAAGGTTTTATACGAAAATCGCGATCTAATGGTAGTTCACAAACCGGCGGGCCAAAAGAGTCACCCAAATCAGCCGCTTGAAAATAATACGCTGATGAATGATGCTCAGGCATATTTGGCTAAGCAGGGAACTAATGCCTATATGGTGCATCGGATCGATCAGGCCACTAGTGGTGCGGTTATCGTCGCTAAAAATCCCATTGTGGTACCTATTTTGGACCGGTTAATCACGCAAGGACGTATTCACAGAGAGTACTTAGCGGTCATCCATGGACAATTGAAGCCAGCACAAGGATCCTTTGAATGGCCGATTGGTAGGGATCCGAAAGACCGGCGTAAGCGGAATGTGGATGGCATACACGCACAGTCTGCCTTGACTAAGTACGAACAATTGGCAACAGATGGTCAACTAAGCTTGGTGAAACTGCAGCTGCTCACTGGCCGGACACATCAAATTCGGGTGCACTTGGCTTATAGTGGGCACCCAATTGTTGGCGACCCGCTTTACAGTCAAGACGAACATGGCCCAATGCTGCTCCATGGTTACCGACAACAGCTGGTATTGCCATTTTCGTCTACTACCATGGTGGTTCACGCCACCTTGCCTCCCTATTTTCCCGAAAGTCTGGTAAAATAATAGCAGCAAATAAGCAAATTGAATTAATAAGGGGGACCTTGATTGTCACTATTAACAAAATTGTATGGACCGTTCTTTGATCCACACAATTGGGTGACTGTTGTTGAGTCAGGTCAAGACTGGCTAATTATTTTTTCTCTGGTAATGATTGAATGTCTGTTGTCGGTGGATAATGCGATCGTATTAGCCGCACAGACAAGGGTACTGCCGACCTTGCGTGAGCAGGAAGAGTCGCTTTTCTACGGGATTTGGGGCTCCTACCTCTTTCGCCTTTTAATCATTGGGGTTGGTACCTACCTGATCAATTTTTGGGAGATCAAGGTTCTGGGGTCACTTTACTTAATGTACCTTTCTTACCGGTTTTTCCGCTTCAAATTTTTTGGTAAGCAGCCGATGCATAAGAGTAGGGGGACCCGTTTTAAAAATTTAACGGGACGGAAGCGTTTCTGGGCGGTTGTCGCGCAAATTGAATTTATCGACATCGTTTTCTCAATTGACTCTGTTTTGGCTTCACTTGCGGTTTCTAGTAATCCGGTGATTGTATTAATCGGTGGCTTTATTGGAATTGCCTGCATGCGGGGAATTGCCGAAGTTATTATGCGGTTAATGCGAAAGATCCCAGAGTTGGAACCAATGGCTTACGTTTTGATTGTCATTATTGCAATTAAGCTCTTCTTAAGTATTCCCGCCATTGATATTGAGATTTCGTCAGGCGCCTTTGGCTTATTCATTGTGGGCGTCTTTATCGTCACGTTTATTATTCACTTTGTCCGTTGCGCTAGTCATAAGGGGGATTAACGAAATGCAGGATGCAACTGTAGCCGGTTTTGACCAGCAGGTGCAAGGACCAATGGTAGTCGTTGACTTTTGGGCGCCATGGTGTGGCCCGTGCAAGATGATGGCACCCGCAATGGAAAAGTTAGCTAAGAATTATGCTGGCAAAATTAAATTTATCCGTTTTAACGTCGATGATGACAAGTCGATCCCAGCCCGTTATAAAGTAATGAGCATGCCTAGCCTAGTTCTGTTTTGCGATGGGGTTGCCAAGGAACGGGTGACCGGTTTTTATCCATATGAGCGGTTGGCTCACTATTTTGACCGTAAATTAGACCAATATGTAGCGACCAAATAAAAATACTGTCATAATTTATGGCAATAGGGCTTGCAAGCGTTTTCCTTATATGGTAGCTTGTTAGTAGAATTTATTGTAAAACGTTTTACGAAACGCGTGAATTTGTTAAATTAACATCGACGCATCACTAAGGAGGAACCATACATGTCAAATACAATTGCTGTTCTTGGAAGTATTAATGTCGACACTACTTACCATGTAGAACGTTTCCCACAACCTGGTGAAACGCTGTCTGCTCGGGATAAATCATCAGCTCCTGGTGGCAAGGGTTGTAACCAATCTGTCGCTTGTGCACGTTCTGGCGCCAAAACTTACTTTATCGGGATGGTTGGTGCCGATAGCGAAGGTCGTTTCATGCGTGAAGCAATGCAAGAAGACCACATCGATACCAGTCACATTGGCATTGATGCACTGCACGGTACGGGGACAGCCCTCGTTACCTTAGATGCTAATGGTCAAAATGACATCATGGTTTACGGCGGTGCTAACCAAGCGATGACCACCAAGGTGCTGGATAACTGTGGCCCGGTTTTTGATGACATTGACATCTTGATTGCCCAGTTTGAAACTCCTCAAGAGGTTACGCTGGCAGCCTTTAAAGAAGCAAAGAAACATAATGTAATAACGATTTTGAACCCTGCACCCGCACACAAGATCATTCCGGAATTATTAGAAAACACCGACTTAATTGCCCCTAACGAAAGCGAAAGTGCTTTGATTACCGGCATTGAAATCAATGATGAAGACGGTATGAAGAAGACGGCCGCATACTTTAAGGAACAAGGGGTTGACAACCTGCTGATTACCTTGGGCTCACGGGGTGTCTTCTACTCCACTGCTAGTGGCCAGGGCTTAGTACCTGCATTTAAGGTTAAGGCCGTTGACACCACTGCCGCTGGTGACACCTTCATTGGCGCCTTTGCTTCTCAATTGAAGACTGACCTTTCTAATGTTGAAGAAGCTTTGATTTATGGTCAGCGGGCTTCTAGCTTGGCAGTGCAAAAGATGGGTGCAGCGCCATCCATTCCCAGTTATGATGAAGTTAAGGCAGCTTTAGGTGAAAAGTAATGTTGCCTAATACTATGAAATGAGGGAAATCGGCCGTGTTAGTGATCATCATCGTAGCGATCATTGCCTTTATCCTTGCGACAATCGTCAGCTACCGCATGCATAGCAACCAAACTCATAAAAAATAATTTAAATTTTCAAAACTAGAGTTGGTACGTTAGGAGCACATACAAAATTGCTCTGCATATTGTAATCTCAACATTAAAACTCCTGATTCAGGACATTTACCTGAACCAGGAGTTTCTTTTTTATGTAAGTAACATTTAGGTTAAGATAGGACTTAGTAATTGAAGGGAGCAAAATTCAGAATGATTGATGTCACAAAGATTCGGCATGATTTTCCGATTCTGGATCAAAAAGTAAATGACGAACCGTTGACTTACTTTGATAATGCGGCCACCTCGCAAACGCCCTTACCGGTTTTAAATACTGTGCGTGATTTTTACCTGCATGACCGGGCCAATGTGCATCGTGGGGTACACACCCTAGCAGAACGTGCAACCAGTCAATATGAAGCAGCACGTGCTAAAGTGGCGCATTTTATTAATGCTGATAGTGCTGATGAAATTGTTTTTGACCGTTCCACTACGGAAGGTTTAAACATGGTGGCACGGGCCTTTGGCGACCAAGTGGTGCGTGCCGGTGACGAAATTGTGTTGTCTATCATGGAACATCACAGCAATCTGGTACCGTGGCAAGAATTAGCAAAGCGGACAGGTGCTCATCTGCGCTATATTGAATTAAATGACCACCAAGAGCTGGATATGCAGAGTGTGCAAAAATCAATCGGTCCTCATACCAAAATTGTGGCGATCACTGCTGCATCAAATGTGTTGGGGGTATTAAACCCCGTCAAAGACATCGCCAAATTAGCTCATCAATATGGTGCTTACGTAGTAGTGGATGGCGCACAGCTGATTGGCCATTATCCAGTCGATGTACAGGAAATGGGGGCAGATTTCTTTGCCTTTTCTGGCCACAAGATGTTGGCACCGACTGGCATTGGCGCTGTTTACGGCCGGCAGGACCTGTGGCAGATTGCGCGACCAGTGCAGTTTGGTGGCGAAATGATTGCAGATGTTCAACGAGAATATACAACGTTCAAAAAGGCACCACTTGGTTTCGAAGCTGGTACGCCCAATATTGGCGGTGCGATTGCATTATGTGCGGCCATTGATTATTTGACTAATTTAGGGATGGACCAGGTTGCTAAACGAGAAGCGGAGCTGGCAGACTACTTGTTGCCACAGATCAAAGCCGTGCCACAGCTGCATCTTTATGGACCGCAGGATCACCACACTGGTGTCTTTGCCTTTAATTTAGGTCAACTGCACCCGCATGACTTGGCAACCGGTCTAGATATGGAAGGAGTTGCCGTTCGTGCTGGTCACCATTGTGCACAGCCACTGATGGCTGCTTTGCACACGACAGCGACTGCACGAGCAAGTTTAGCCTTTTATAACACAAAAGAAGAGTGTGATCGTTTCATTAATGCCTTAAAGGTAGTGGGGAGTTTTTTCAATGAGCTTGAATAAACTAGCATTTTTATATAAGACGCTTGTGTTGGAACACGCAAAGGCGCCTCACCATTTTGCCAGTCAGCTGCCAGAAGATGGCCAGACAGTAACGCTACACAACCCTACTTGTGGGGACACGATTAATCTAGCAGCAAAGATCAAGGAAGGGCGCATTACAGATGTCTGTTTTAATGGATCAGGATGCACGATTTCACAGGCTTCTGCTAGTATGATGACGGACACATTAAATAACAAGACACTCGCCCAGGCCCAAGACTTGATTGCTGCTTTTTCAACATTAGCCATGGGTGGCAAGGTTTCTCCAGAACAGGAAAAGGGATTGCAAGATGCGGCGGTGATGGCAACCGTTGCCGAATTTCCGACCCGTATTAAGTGTGCAACGCTTGCTTGGCATGCAATGGGCCAGTTAATCCAAAATTATGAAAAGAATGTCAAATAGGCGCGTAAATGAAAAAGGACTTGCACCAGTACTGCAAGTCCTTTTTTGAATTCTAGAGGCTTTTACCTAATTTATATGCCAGCTCGGGATAGAAACGCAGGTGGTCGGCGTCAACGATTTTACCGGCAAGCACTTGGCCGCCGAACGTCCAGCCTAAACTAGCAAAAATAGCTTTAAATTCAGATTTGATGTGGTCGAAATTATCAACGGGCGCCACTGCAACGAGAATTGCGATTTTATGGGTCTTTAACTGCTCGTTCCATCGCATAATATGGTCAACTACTGATTTCATCTGTGCCGACATGCCAAAGAAATACATCGGGGTGGAAAAAACAACAATATCGGCTGCTAATAGCTCTGCTAATAGCTCTTTTAGGCGGTCGTCATCCGGAACAAAATTACCGTTACTGTCAACGGTGAGGGGAGGAACCGGATCCGTGCCGGCATCATACTGGGTAATCTTTTGCCCACCATCTTGTGCTCCATCAATCAGCTTATTAGTAATCGCGGCGGCAGCCCCATCTTTCTGAGGACTACCCTTGATAACAAGCAAGTTCACAATAAATCCTCCCCTTCATTAAATACGATACATATACCAATTCACCCTTAATGGTAGCACTATCGTGAAAAAAAGACCTGTAATAAGCCTTTTTAATTTGAATCTGCTGTCTAATAGTGGTAACTTAGTAGCTATTTGATTTATTACGAGAGGGGATATTCATGGCAGTTCTAGAAGTTTCTGGTTTAACGATGAGTTTTGCTGATAAAAAACTATATACTGACGCCAATTTCCGTTTGGAAAAGGGTGAGCATATGGGCGTCGTTGGTCAAAATGGAGCCGGCAAATCGACCCTCATTAAGCTCTTAATCGGTCAAGAATTGCCACTGTCTGGCCAAATCAAATGGCAGAAAAATACGAAAATTGGTTACCTAGACCAATATGTCGATATTCCTCAAGGGATGACTTTGATCAAATTTCTGCACACGGCCTTTGCAGACTTATATGAAATTAATGACCGCATGAATCAGTTGTACGAAGACTATGCCAACAATATGGATGATGATCTTTTAAATAAAGCGGGTCGCTTGCAAGAACAACTAGATGCTCATAATTTCTATGATATTGAGACTGAAGTGCAACGGGTGATGACAGGGTTAGGCTTAGATGAAATTGGCAAGGACCATGTGGTTTCCGAGATGAGTGGCGGGCAGCGGTCGAAAATTATTTTGGCTAAAATGCTGCTAGAAAAACCGGACGTCATCCTCCTAGACGAACCGACCAACTACTTGGATACTGCCCACATTAACTGGTTGATTGATTATCTGAATAACTTTGACGGGGCAGCGATGATCATTTCTCACGATTATGACTTCCTCCAGCAAGTTACTAATTCTATTGTGGACGTGGCTTTTGGCAAAATTACCAAGTATCGCGGTTCCTTTGAACAAGCAATGAAGCAAAAAAAAGAGCGCAAAGAAACGCAGGAGCGCGAATACGAAAAGCAGCAGGAAACGATCGAAAAGGCAGAACGGTTTATCCGGAAGAATAAGGCCGGCAACAATTCCAATATGGCTAAGTCACGGGAAAAGATGCTGGCGCGGATGAAGCGGATTGATCCACCGGCCGATAATTTGAAGGCAAGCTTTCATTTTCCTTATGAAAGCACTGGCTCAGCCAATGCCTTGCGGGTAAGTCAGCTTTCTGTCGGCTACGGTCATCCGTTGCTAAAGCCAGTTACTTTTTCAGTGACAATGGGTGAAAAGCTCTTATTCACTGGTTTCAATGGTGTCGGGAAGTCGACGTTGATTAAGTCGATTCTTGGTAAAATTCCAGCATTGGGTGGTCAATCAACTTTTTCACCGTCCGCGAAGATTAACTACTTTGACCAAGATCTAGTATGGGACGATCCGGAACAGACACCGTTGCAAACCATCCAAAATATGTTTCCGACGATGATGCCGAAAACGATTCGTCAAAAGCTAGCACGAGCAGGAATCAATGCGGCCAATACGATGAAGCCACTCAAGCTGCTATCTGGTGGTGAACAGACAAAAGTCAAGATGGCAGTTTTGGAACTGACGCCTTGCAACTTTCTCATTATGGACGAACCGACCAACCACTTGGATGACGAAACAAAGGATGGCTTGAAGAAGGCATTGCAAGAATTCCCGGGCAATCTCATCCTGGTTAGTCACGAAGCTAGTTTTACTCAGGGATGGTTTGATAAAGTACTGAATGTTGAAAAACTCAGTTTACGCAAATAAAAATTAGTAAATTTTTACCCGCTTCTGGTTAACGCCAGGAGCTTTTTTTGTTGTTGCAGCAGGGTAAATGTAAACGTTAACTGAGGGAAACTAAAAGTGTAAAAAGATGATTATATCGCTGATTAAAACGATTACTATTGACTTCTAAGATTAGCGTGTTAATATTAGGTCGTAATCCAATGTAAACGTTTACAACTGATTTGCAATTATTTATGGATTTTTGATGATTTACGGATGCAATGATCCAATGGAGGAGTGATTTTCATGGATCAAAAGGAAAAGAAAGAGCGGGTCAACCTAGACGCTGGCTTGCCTGACTTATCCAAGCGGGTAATTTTTGCGATTACCTTTGGTTTCTTGGGGATTAACATGGGGTTCTCGCTACAAAGCTCACAAATGAGCCGGATTTTCCAATCTATTGGTGCGAACCCGAATAGTTTAGGTTTCTTCTTTATCTTCCCACCACTGATGGGGATGATTGTGCAGCCATTAGTTGGTAAGTATTCTGACCGGACCTGGAACCGTTTTGGCCGGCGGATGCCTTACCTGCTTTTTGGTGCACCAATCGCAGCCATTGTGCTGTTGATGCTGCCATTCTCTGGTTCACTGGGCTTTGGTTATGGCTCCATGGCTGCGATGATCTTCGCGGCATTTGCGGTCTGCTCCATGGACCTGTTCAGTAACATTTGTATGCAGCCATTCCGAATGATCATGGGTGACATGGTGAACGACAAGCAGAAGAACTATGCTTGGTCACTGCAACAAATCTTCTTCAATGCCGGTGGTATTCTGGCATCACTTTTGCCATTTCTCTTTACTGCCTTTGGGATGAAGAACACTGCTAAGAAGGGTGTTGTACCAAACACCGTTATCTGGGCATACATTATTGCCGCCATTGTTTTGTTCGTTACTAGTATGTGGACCGTCTTCAATGTTCATGAATACGACCCCGAAACTTATGCTAAGTACCATGGCATTAAAGAAGAGCAGAAAGACGTCAAGGTTTCCTTATGGCAATTGTTAAAGACCGCTCCCAAGGCTTTCTGGCAGATTTGCCTGGTACAGTTCTTCTCCTGGATTGGGGTTATGTACGTTTGGACCTACACTACTGGTACGTTAGCTCGTAACGTATGGCACACTACTAACCCAACGAGCGCCGGCTTCCAAGCTGCTGGCAACTGGTACGGTGTATTAACGGCTATTCTTTCCATTGCTGGTATTTGTTGGGGCTTCTTGTATGGTCATGCTAAGAGTAATGCCCGTAAGCAATGGTACGCATTAGGGCTGTGCCTTGGTGGTATCAGTTTGATTTGTGTTTCCTTTGCTACCAGCAAATGGCTGACGGTTTTGGCATTTATCCTCTTTGGGATTAGTTACTTTACCATCCACACCCTGCCATTTACGCTGTTCACTTCTTCTTTGAACGGTGAAAACGAAGGTGCCTACATTGGCTTATTCAACATTGGGATTTGCCTGCCACAAATAGTTGCTTCGCTTTTGAGCTTTGTCCTCTTCCCAATGACAGGTAAGAGTCAGCCAGCAATGATGCTGATTGCCGGTGTTTCCTTATTGATTGCTGCCCTTTGTGTTCGTAGCATTCAAGAAGGAGTTAGCGTTGAAAAAGCTGCTTAATTAACTACTTTTCTTAGATAATTAATACACTTAAAAGGAGCATGGCTAGTTTTAGCGATGCTCCTTTTGTCTATCCAGTTGCAAGATAATCGGAAACTCCTCTAGTATCCGAATTGGGTGACCTTGCTGTGTTGTTAAGTTTCCGCGTTATAATTGAAATAATATTGGAGGAGATTGGATGGCGACACGTAATATAAAAATTTTTTCACACAATGACCTGGATGGCTTTGGCGGGCCTGCACTTTTGATGACAGTTCAACCGACGATGTTTAGCCAGGTGACTTTTGATGTTAAAAACATTGGTGCTGGCCGCATCGATGAAGAATTGGATCACTTCTTTAACTATGGCGAGCCAGATTCTTATACTGACGTCTACATCATGGATATGACGCCTGATAGTGACCATACTTTCAAAGAATTGAACGCCCATTTTGCTAACCATTGGCTTTTATTTGACCACCATGAGACTGAGGCCAACGCTCGCAAAAAATATAGTGCTAACAGCATTGAAACCCATAAAACAGTCAACCCGAGTGCAACCAGTTTAGTTTGGGAATGGTTAACTGCACAGGAAGGATTTGATCGCCTTTGCAGTGAACGCCAGGACCAATTGGCTCAGATTGTTGAATTGATTCGGGCATATGACACCTGGGATTGGCAAAATGATCCCGAAATGCCGGCTGAAATCAAACAGGGGGCTGATGAGCTCGACCAGCTTTTCTGGTTCTATCCACTTGATCATTCCCAAGCTTTTGTAGATGAGGTCTTTCAAGCAGGATGGCCAGCTTATCGCAAGCAAAATGCCATTTTAATTCAGACATTGAGTGAACGACGGGCACACTATTTAAAGAGTCACTTAAAGGACACGCTTAAAGCAAAAATCGATGGTCATCAATGGGGCTTCGTTTATGCCGACGACTATAAATCAGAGATTGCTCATGAACTACTGCTGCAAAATCCAGACGTCGAGGCAGCAATGGTTCTAAGTCCTACCAGTGCTTCATTACGGAGCAACGGTAAAATCGATGTGGCTCAGTTTGCTGAAAAGTATCTCGGCGGCGGTGGCCATGCTGATGCGGCTGGTGGTCGCTTGACGACTAACCTCATTCAGGTAGGCGAAAAAGCTATCATTGATGAATTACAGCAAAATGTTAAACGACAAGCAGAAACACAAAGAAGCACTGGCGACACACTCGCCGATACTCTCGACCCAGAGGTTGCCAAGAAGATGGCCGCACTGTTTGGTAAAAAAGACAAATAATGGTACAAGATATAAGCCATCGATGAGCTCTCGTGAATACAAATAGACCCCAAACGTTCAGTTTTTTCTGAATGCTTGGGGTTATTTACGTGCCACATTGTAGCGTTGCAACTTTGTAAATGAATATTATCTAGTAATGATGACCCGTGTCCCTTGTTTAATGTTTTGAAAAAGCCAGCGGGCATCAGGGATGGAGAGGCGAACGCAGCCGTGAGAAGCAGCGGTCTTGCCTAATTTATTTGCTTCACTGATTACATAGTTGCCATGCCGATCGACTGGTACCGAGTGAAAAAGGTATTCGCCATGGTTCTTCCACGAAACCCAGTAGTTGGCACCTTCGCCACTCTTACTGTTATAAAAGGAATTACCCCGTTCAGCCTGGATGTTGTACCAGCCGCTGGGAGTGTTGTCACTCTTGCCAGTACCCGTAGAAGCATACATCGTGTACAAGACTTTGCCGCGGTTAATTAAATATACGCGCTGATTTTTTTTCGAGACTAAAATCCACAGATGAGGATATTGATTAACGTCTGGATAGTCCTTGTTTTCTGATGAATGCTGCCACTGACCGCTACTGGGCGCGGCAATGCTGCCGGCATGTTCCAGATGGCCGATGTACGCATGCCAACCGGCAAACAGAACAACAATGATTAATACAATGGCAATCCAAATCCGCTTAATTTTTCGCCGCATGATGAGCCCTCTTTATTTGTAATAATGTTATTAGTTTAGCAAACTCGTTGCCGTTGCCAATCATTATGCCGAATTTTAATTAAATTATAGGGAAAGACCTTTGCAGCTCATGAATGGATATAATGCTTATTAACCCATCTGTAGTGCCCAATCAACTGGGTACTACTCCTAGGTACATAATTCTATTGTCAATCACAAAACGCCAGTACTCTGATTAGACAGGATACTGGCGTTTCTTTTTGAAGTTAGTTAATACTTTTAACGCTGTTATTTTCCACCACTTTGACGGGAATGAACTGCGATTCACCTTCGGTTAATAAACTATCTAAGCTGGCGGCACCCATCTTGAAGAAGTCCTGCTGGATACAAGTTAAGGTCGGAGTAACCATCAGACAAACTTCAGTACCGTCAATACTTACAATCGAGAGGTTATCTGGGATGGCAACGTGCGCGTGGTGAGCCGCTTGAATGATACCCGCGCCAATCATGTCACTAGCAGCGACGACGGCGGTTACACCAGCCTGCTGGAGCTTGGGGAATAACGCCTGGCCGTTAGCAAAACTATAGTCGCCATAAATGATCCAAGATGGGTCAATCGGCAGACCGGCCTTTGTCATCGCTTGCTGGTAGCCCAGCAGGCGTTCGCGTCCAGTTGCACTGCGGTCAAGGCCAGCAAAGGCAATTTTCTTATGTCCTTGTTCAATTAAGTACTGGCAGGCAAGACGGCCAATGCTGATGTTATTAGAGCTGACGAAGGTGCGGTCGGGTTGGTCGGAATCATAGATGGAAACGAAACGATAAGGGATGTTAGCGCGATGAAGCATGGCCATTTGTTCCGGATTCATTTTGGTGGCAACAAGCAGGATGCCGGCGATTTGCCGTTCCAAAGCATTATTTAGAGCTTGTGTAAGCATTGCCGGATTATTATTACCGGCATAGAAAATGATGAACTGCCGCTGATTGCGAATGGCGGCTTCTTGAATGCCATCTAAAATTCCTTGCCAAAAGTTGGTTTGGGTGTTGTTCAAGATAACCGCGATGGTTTTCAAGTTATTAGAAGCCAGGTCTGCGGCAGCAATATTGCGCCGGTATCCCAATTTTTCTGCCGCCGCTAGTACTTTCCTGGCCGTTTCCTCGCGATACGTGCCTTCCTTGCGTGACAACACCCGTGAAACGGTTGCAGTGGACAGATGTGTGGCTTTTGCGATGTCTTTAATTGTTGCTTTCACACTATCACTTCCCTCATTGTTTATCATTATTATACTGGAAGAAACAAACTCAAGCGAACGTTTACAATACCATAATAAATACATTGTAAACGTTTACATAGAGTGTTATGATGTTGTTGTAAACGAATTGCATTGGAAAGATCGTAAAACCTGAAAGGAAGTTCACTATGTCCAATCAATTAACTGGTTATGAAAACAACGACCAAACTATTAAACTCAATTATGCAGATGGAGAACCATTGTTCTTAAAAGTCATCACTGGTGAGATTATCCGGGTCTTTGAAGATCATGGCGTATCGGATAATTCCTACGCCGTTGAAGGTAATAAGACACGGAAAACAAAGTATGAAGTAGAAGACAAGGGTGACCATGTGGAAGTAACTACCAGTGACCTGATCGTCAAGGCTTACGATAATCGCAAGCTGGATGTTTATGACAGTGAAGGCAACCCCCTGGTAATTGATTACCGTGGCGAAAGGACACCATTGCCTACTGATATGGATGATGAACACCGTTCCACCGTTATGTCAGAAGGACACGCTGTGCACGCTAAGGCAAAGGCCGGCAACGTTAACTTTGAAGTGATCAAGTCACTGGCTCCAGATGAACAATTCTATGGCTTAGGTGGCAAGACAGGTTTCTTAAACAAGCGTGGTTATGAATACGACAACTGGAACGCTGATAATCCAGTGCTGCACAATGAAACCCAGACTCACTTATACAAGTCCATTCCAGTGGTTTATGGTTTAAAGAATGGCCATCCATTTGGACTCTTCTTTGACAACACTTACAAGAGTCACTTTGATCTCGGTAAGGAAAGCGAGCATTACTACTTCTACTCCGCTGTTGGTGGCAACATCAACTACTACATCATGGGTGGCCACACCCTGAAGGACGTTGTTGCAAACTACACCTACTTGACTGGTGTAGTTCCGTTGCCACAAAAGTTCATGCTAGGTTATCAACAATCTCGTTGGGGCTACTCCACTAGTGACAAGCGGGTAGAATCGATTGCGGACGGCTTTGCTAAATACAAGCTCCCAATTGATGTTATTCACTTGGACATCGACTACATGGATGGCTACCGTGACTTTACCTGGGACGAAAAGAAGTACAGTAATGATACACAAGGCTTTGTCAAGCGGATGCACGACCGTGGTATTCGTTTGATGCCGATTCTAGATGCCGGTGTCAAGAAAGATGACAAGTACAGCATCTACAAGGAAGGTATCGAAAAGGGATACTTTGTTAAGAACCCAGATGGCTCAGTCTACGTCGGCAAGGTATGGCCAGGTGACTCTGTCTTCCCTGACTTTGGTAACCCGGATGTTCGTGCATGGTGGGCAAAGCACTGCAAGTTCTTCGCCGACAATGGCTTCTGTGGTATTTGGAACGATATGGACGAACCAGCTAACTTTGCACAAAAGCAATTGCCAAATGACACGGTCTTCTCCAACGAACACGAAAAGAGTACGCATGCGCGGATGCACAACGTCTATGGTCACCTGCAAGCTAAGGCATGTTATGAAGGAATGAAGGATGCTACGGATAAGCGTCCATACATCATCACCCGTGCTGCTTACTCCGGCACGCAGAGGTACTCAACTGTTTGGACTGGTGATAACACCGCTGTTTGGTCACACCTGGCAATGGCTATTCCACAGCTGAACGGTTTAGGCATGTCCGGCTTTGCCTTTGCTGGTACGGATATTGGTGGGTTTCAGGAAGACACCACGCCAGAACTGTTAACTCGTTGGATTGAAGCTTCACTGTTTGTACCGCTGTTCCGGAACCACGCTATTATGGGTTCACGTTTCCAGGAACCATGGGCATTTGACAAGCAGACGCTGGACATTTACCGCAAGTACTTGAACCTGCGTTACCGCTTCATCCCATTCTTATACGACCAGTTCCGTCATGAAACCCAATCTGGTTTGCCAGTAATGCGGCCATTAGTTCTGAACTATGATCAGGACCCAGCTGTACGGAACCTGAATGATGAATACATGGTTGGCAGCAAAGTATTAGTTGCCCCAATTGTTGATCAAGGCAAGACCCAACGGCTGGTTTACCTGCCGGCTGGTGAATGGATCGACTTCTGGAACAATGCTGAATACTCTGGCAAGCAGTCAATCGTTGCTGAAGCACCAATTGACAAGCTGCCACTGTTCATCAAGAAAGACACGATTCTGCCATGGGGCAACAAGGTAATGCACGTCAGTGATGAACCTGAAAAGGTCATGACTTTCCGTCTCTTTGGTGAAGCTGGTTCTTACGTTCACTACCAGGATGATGGTACGGACTTCAACTACCAGCATGGTGAATACAACGAATACTACATTGCCGTACAAGAGAATGGTGATGTACAGGTTGAATTGACCAACCATGGCTACAAGCCAACCTACGAAAAGATTTACGTCACGACTGACCAGGATCGTTACGAATTCGATTACGATGAAAAGACGGGCGATTACAAGTTAGCTGACTAACCTTTACACTTTCTAAACTACCTAAAAATGGGAGTGTGACAGCTTTGTTTTCATACCCCCACGAGCACACATGAGGCCCAGAGTTCGGCGTTTGCCGGGCTTTGGGCCTCATGTGTGTACCGCGTTGTTCTTTTTTAATCTATGTAGAGGGACTTATGTTACGTCCCCATTTTGTTTTATCAGCGAATGCTGGATTGAATTACAGGTTTTGCGGATTAAACCAGAAATCAATGCTGTTGCGGTTACCGTAAGGGTCAGTGGTGTAACGATCAATAATTTGCAGGTGATGACCAGCCTTTAAGGCAGCCTTGATCTGGTCAGTGATTTTAAAGTGGACGCTGAAGCCAGACTTGCCAGCGTGATAAACGTCTGGAAAGGCCTTAGCTACATCGTTACGTACAACGCTGTCCTGCTTAACCCGTGCTAATTCATCATTGTGATTATCAGTGTCAAGTAAAATGTCGAAATGGTAAGGACGGCCAGCTGCTTGGTTAGTTGCGTGCCAACCAGTAGCATCGATGGTGCCTTGACCGCGGTTGAGTTGAAAACTATCCAGGTGTGCATGATTGAAATTAAAGGACTGCGCATTGAACCAGTTTTGCACGTAATCGCCTTCACCATTAGCAGCATCTGAATCACGGGCGATAATTTGTAATTGGTCGCCATCTTGCAGCGTCTGTGCCAATTGACGGCTCTGGTCGATGTTGAAGCTGGCAGTAAAGCCGGATTGTGCGGCGTTATATAGGTTTGGATAAACCTTAGCCACATCTGCACGACTAGTTGCCGTTACTTCCTGCCGGCTTAATTCACGCCCTTTGGATTGATCAAAAAGAATGACGTAACGGTGACTGGCGCCCCGTGAGCTATCATTAGCGAACCAGCCATTAGCAACTAATTTATGATCGTTAATCTTAAAGCTGTCCAGGCAGGCGGCACTAGCATTACCAAATGATTTCCCATTGAGCCAGTAGTCGGCTTTATTACCTTCACCATTCTCACTATCGTCACTAAAACGAGCGACCACTTGGATATTATCGCCATGCAACAGGGCGGCAGCTAATTCTTGATTATCAGCAATCTTGAAATCATGACTGAAGCCGCTTTGACCCGCATTAGCGATGTGCGGATAGGCCTTGGCCACGTCAGCACGTGCCTGTGAGCTAATCTTTGCCCGACCTAATTCACGATGAGTGGTCTGGTCGTATAGCACAATCCATTGGTAAGGCAGGAAGAGGGATTGGTCAGTTGCGTGCCACCCAGAAACATGCAAATTGCCATCATAAACGTAGTAATTGTCTAAGTAAGCTTAGTTTTGCAATACTCCCTGCTGATTAAACCAGTGGTCACTGTAGTTGCTATTACCATCAGCAGCGGCACTATTACGGAAGATAACGGTTAGTTTGCTGCCACTGCTTAATGCTGAACGCAATGCAGGATTGCTCAAATCAAAACTGGCACTAAAGCCAGAATTACCGGCACCATACAGATAACGATAGACATTGGCAACGTCTGGTCGAGCAGTGGTGTTGACCCGTTGCCGGGCAATTTCATGGTTGTTTTGATCTAACAAAATGATGTAGTGGTACTGGTCACGCCCACGACTATCGTAAGAAGCAAACCAGCCGGTAACGTTTAATTTATTGTTTTGCGGGTCGATTTGGAAATTATCCAAATTACCAGCATCACGGAAGCCTAAGCCAATTGCAGAACCAAAGAGGCCTAAATCGGTGTCGGCATCGAGTTCACCATAGTCTTGTAATGTGTAACATGAAACTCACAGTACTGCCATGCCCCATAGCCCATGTTGGCCATCTCCTGCTTGGATTGCGGGCTAATCTGGTAATCGTATGGGTAGCGGGCAATCCAGGTACGGTTACGTCCTACTACTGAGCTAACATTGTATGCACTGTCGAACCATAAACCGGTGTAAACACCGTGATTCCAGTAGCCACGGGCGCTCAGCTGGTCGAAGAAGGCCCGCAAGTCGTTGGTGACGCCACTGTACTCGTTAAGCGGGTCTTCCACGTCTGCAAACATTAATGTACTGGCAGGCAGGCCAAGTTGATCAGCATGGTCAGCAAAGTAGTTAGCCTCGGCAACGGCTGAATTATGGTCGGTAAACTTAGTGAAATGGTAGGCAGAAACCCCTAAGCCAGCGGCGTAAGCATCCCGTACTTGTTCAGCGGCGTATGGGTCATGCATGTAGGTTCCCTTTGTCAGTTGAATAATGACGTAATAACGCCTTGGTTGCGCAACTGAACAAAGCTGCCTTCATTCATATTTGGCTGCAACCATGAAATATCAACGGCGTCCGCAATCGTTTTATTAATATCCCAACCGGTTTGATTAATTGGCTGGTTAGGTGCCGTTGTCGTTTGGGCAGTAGTAGCCGCATACGCTTGGGAAGCAGCGTTGACTGTCGCGGTGACCGGCACATTAGAGCTTGCTTGCGCCTGTGTGCTGGTGGACTGACTGTTATTATTGCTTACTGCAGTATTGGCATTATCGCTGTTAATTTGCGCTGTTTGTGTGGCGTTGACCGCCGCATGAGCATCGTTTTGATCATTAGTGCTGATAATTCCAGCAGCAATTAATGTTAGTAATGCACTGCTACAAAACAAATTTATGCTTATGAACGCGATTATTCATAAAAAGCTCCTCCCAATAAAAGCAATAAATTTAGATTGTTAATAAGTCCGTAGGGTGATGGAGCAGAAACTCGGCACCATCATGAATCTTTTCTGGGTTTTTGGCACCGTAAAGGGCAGCCGCAAAGTTGACATTTGCCGCGTGGGCCGCTTTAAGATCATTGATGGTATCGCCAACGTAAACCGTGGTCTTGGGGTCAGCATGCAGGTCTTCCATGGCCTTAATGACCATATCTGGCTCTGGTTTGCCATGTTTGACATTATCAATTGTAACGACTTCATCAAACAGGTCCGTGAAGAAGTAGTGCTTAGCAAAGTGTTGCTTGAAGTCATGCAACGGCTTGGAAGTACCAATGGCGATTTGCGTATTTTGCCGGTGAGACAAGTCGTCGATTGCTTGCGGAATTCCGGGGAAAACATGTTGGCGTTCCTCATGCTGGAAAGCCAGTTGCGACCACTCGTGTTGGATCGTTGCCTGTTCTTGTTCCGGAATGTTCAGAATGCGTAAGGTATCTTTACCGCTGATGCCAAAGGTTTGGTGACCATATTCGACTTCTTGTTCATGACTGTAATGGTAGCCATGTTTTGCCAAAACCGTAAATAAGGCTGGCATGTACATCTCATAGCTATCAATCAGCGTGCCATCAATGTCGAAAATAAACGTTTTCATCTTACCCATAGTCAATTCTCCCTTATGTTCGTTATTAACAAATATATATTATCATGTTTGGATTACCGTTATCGATAATCGTCAACAAAATGACCTCCTATCAGCGAATCACTCGCGATAAGAGGTCATTTTCAGGCTAATAGAAGTTAAATTACTTGTTGAAAGTGCCGTTTTCAACGGAACGGATGAAGTCTGCCAAGTGCTTGTAGTAAACATCTGGGTTATCTAACATGTGGTGGTGGCCACCTTCAGGAGTGGTTACCAACTGTGAGTTAGGAATCAGCTTGTTCATCGTCCGTGCGGTGTCTAATGGCATCGTTTCGTGTTCACCAAAGGTCAGCAGGGTAGGTACCTTGATGTCTTTCAGGTGCTTACGGAAGTGCCAGTCCTTCAGCTTACCAGTGATCACGAATTCGTTGTCGCCTTGGAAAGTGTGGTAGATTTCAGTACCACCAAGGTCCTTAACGTGGTAAAGCTTGCAAGGCTGCTTTCTATCAACGAAGTTTTCGTTCAATACTTGTACATCGTCTTGGTAGCGCTGGTTGTCGTAGTCGTTTTCAGCTTCGCACTTGTGCATGAAGTCGATTTCTTCTTTTGGCAATACCTTTTCCCGGCATTCGTTAACGTGCTTAACGTATTCGTCAATTTCGTCAACCATGGAAGAAATGATGGCACCCTTTAGGTGTTGACCATACTTAACCGCGTATTCTTGGACCAGCAGGCCACCCCAGCTTTGACCGATCAGGTAGAAGTGATCAATGCCTAGCTTTTGCCGAACTTCTTCAACTTCGTCCAGGAAGTATTCATAGGTGAGGTACTTATTGGCAATGTCAGGGTTACTGAAGTCTGGTTGGTCAGAGTACAGTGAGCCTAATTGGTCGTACATGTGTACCTGAACGTTCAGACCCTGCTTCTTTAACTGGTCAGCAGTATCTTCCCAGTATTCGTGGTTGCCACCAGGGCCACCGTGCAGGCAAAGCAGGTGAATGTCGCCAGTACCTTGGGTGTTTGTCCAAAGGTGGTAGCCATTATCCAAAGTGATGATGGTAGTTCCTTGTTTCATTTTTAAGCTTCCTTTCTCTTAAGAAACGATTATATAAGGCTATTTTACCGCATTTGTCGCGGATGATAAAAGACAAAATCACGCTTTTATCGCTGGTCGTCAGGGATGATCAGACTGCTGCTGGCAGGGGCCACCTGGTAACGGATAACTTCATTGCCCCGTAACGTCATGCCGTAATCTGTACCGAAAAGAATCAGTTCCAATTGGTGATCTTTCTTTAATGTGTGAAAGATTGGCTGCAGCGGAAGTTCAATATCGACAAATTCGCCCGGTTTCAGGTCATCTACAGAGGAAGCGTCGTGCCGGTTTTGCAGGTTGATGTGACCATAGGAAATCACTTTGGCTGGCGTTGCTTCGTGCTGAAATTGGAATTCCCGCAAGTCATCGTTGCCATAGTGATAGGCTTCTTGAAGCGTACCCTTCCCTAAAATTACGGGACTAACCGTTAAGCGTTTATCTAAGCCACGGTCAACCAAACGGGCAGATAAGATACCATGATCAAGACTAGCAGCAATCCGCACCCTCAATAATGGCATACCGCGCATTAACCAATCTTCTTTTAGTGGCGCGGTTAAGAAGTGTGCACTAAAGTGACCGTCTTCGTCATTAAGCAGCGCCTGAGACCACTTAGCGGGGTGTTTGCACCATTCTTTGTAAATGGCATCATCTTGGTGGTCTTGATAGCTGACAGTTGTTTGATCATGTACGTCAGCCGTGGTCAGGCTGTTACTGGTTAAGTTCAATGTGGTTTCATGATCACCGGACCAGTTATGATAAGCAGTCCAAGTTTGCTCACGGTCATTGGCTTGGACTAATACGTCGGGTAGTAATTTATCGGCTTGGTTATCAACGTCCCACAGCTTGTTGGCAAACCACAGGTTGATCATGGAAGAGAAGTCCATTGATTGAAAGGCGTTGATGTAAATGTGTTGGCCTTGGTGGAGAATCAACTTCTTGTGGACGTTGACTGACTGGAGAGCATCAAAGAGGTGTTTGACGTTGCTGGGCTTAACGTTCCAGTCATTTAAACCGTGAACCATCATGACGTCACACTTAATGTGATCAACATTTGGCAGGTAGTTGCGCCGGGCCCAGAATGCATTGTAATTGCCAGTCTGCCGGTCTTGAGCCAATAACAGACCCTTCATATATTCATTATTGGTCTTTTCGATGCGCCGATAGTCCGCTGGCCGCTTCGTCCTACTAAAGGTTTCTGCAGCTAGTACGTCGGCATCTTCACCCTGGAAGCTGCCTGGAGCCATAACTAAGCCATTTTCTCGGTAGTAGTCATACCAGTTGGAAATGGCTGCTTCGCTAACGATCGCCTTTAAGCCGGCGACCCCCGTTGTTGCAACCGCAGTTGATAAGGTGCCCAAATAGGAACGACCCGTCATGCCGACACTGCCGTTACACCACGTAGCCTTAATTTCAATACCAGAAGTACGGTCGGTGAAAGCACGACGGTCACCATGCAGCCATTCAACCACGGCCTTCATCGAATCTACTTGTTCGGGTGAACCACAAGTCTGTAAGCCATCAGAATCCTTAGTGCCGATACCGGACGAGATGACAACGGCATATCCACGGGCGGCTAAGTAATCATTCAGGGAATAACTCGGCTGGTAGCTGAAGGTTTCTGTGGTTGTGTCAGTCTGCCCAGTAACGGTTTGCCGATCGAAGTCTAAATTAAAGTGTGGTTCGCTTGGGGCAACATCATTTTTCTCTTTGCGATCAATCGTTTCATTAACGTGGTGGGTGATCTTTTCGCCCCATTCATCGTTGGTCCCTTGATAATAAGGGCTAGCCGTAAATACAGCTGGGACTTTTAATCCCTGGTTACTTTCAACTGGGCGGGTGATCTCCACCTTGACTAAGTCGGCATGGCCGTCATTATCCGTATCCATGTCGGTCTCAACGTAAACGGCTTCGCGGATGAACTTTTCACTGTCAAAGCAAGCAAGCGGCTTACCGTTGAAGAAGAGTGGTTTTTCACTAGCGGGCAGGTCAAATGTCCACGTGAACAAACCGGCAACTATTAACCGGTCAATCAGGCTTTGGCCGTTTTTGGTGCTGGTGTTTAACAGGAGGTAGAAAGCAGAGATCACAGCATCTTGATCCCATTGATCATGCTGTTCATAAGGCAGGTTAATCTTTGTCATTGCTGCCATTAGTTGGTCAATTTGGAAATCAAGTGCCGGTTCAAAGTGCAATACTTGTAAGGCTGCTAAGTAGAACACCTCGTTGGATAATGGCTGGTGCGTATTGACCCATTCTGCAATTGATAGATCCGGTGTGGCCAGCAGACTATTTAAATAGCTTTGTGCGGCTGCCTGTGTGTGGATAGCTGGATTAATCCGTGTGAGTAAGGTTAACCATAATTCAGTGGGCGTGAGTTTTTGATCGTTATCTTTAAGCAGGTGCAATTGACTTAATTCTTGTTTACGAGTAGCCAAGTCGGTTGGGACAATGGCAAACTGATTATTCTTCATAATGACACCTCATTTCGTTGATACTTCCTATTATCTCACTAACGACTATTAAAAGCAGAAAAGCCCCTTATTGTTTGGTGAAAAAGAAACAATAAGAGGCAGATGACGCATTTAGGTAGTGATTTGTGATGGCAAAATTATTGCTGAGCATTCATCTTGCTGTGGCGGTAACCGTAAGCAAAGTAAATGATGAGCCCAATCAGGAACCAGATACCGGCACCCATAAAAGTCATTTTGCTTAACTGGGACATCATCCACAGGCAAGCAAATCCGGATAGCAGCGGCAGGACTGGGTAGAGGGGCACTTGAAAGCCACCCTGGTTGCCAATATCTTGCCGATGACGTAGGGGGATAATCCCAAAGGAAACAAAGGTAAAGGCTAATAAAGTTCCAATGTTAACCAAGCTGGTGAGGTTATCCAGAGATACCAGGCCACCCATGATGGCAATGATGATACCGACCGTCCACAAGGCGGCTTCCGGCGTGCTACCCTTCTTTTCGTTGAGTTGACTCAAAAACTTTGGTAGCAAACCATCACGACCAAGCGAGTAAACCAGGCGGGAACTGGAGTAGATCATGGTAACCATCATGGTGAACATTCCAATCAAGGCACCGATAGAGAGGAGATCTGCCAGCCAGCCTTGGTTGACGTATTTCAGAGCAAAAGCAACCGGGTTCGCAACGTCTAGCTTTGTGTACTTAACCATGCCGACCAAAACGGCAGAAACCCCCATGTAAAGAATAGTTGCGACCAAGAGCGTGCCAATGATTCCCAAGGGCATATTTCTCTTTGGATTTTTTACTTCGGCTGCGGAACTGGACACCGCGTCGAATCCTAAGAAGGCGAAGAAGACAGTTGTGGCTCCACGAAAGACACCACTCAGTTTGAAAGGCATAAATGGGTGGTAGTTAGCCGGTTTAATGAAAAACAGTCCAATGCCAATAAAGAGGAGGATGATTAGTAGTTTGATGGCTACGGCAATGTTGTTGACCCTTAATGATGACTGCATCCCCTGTGAAAGCATCAAGGTAATCAAAAGTACAATAATGATTGCCACGATGTTCACGTAAGTACCATGTGCCGGATCAAAAGGACCAGACAAGGCTTTCGGGATATGCAGGCCAAAACTGTTAATTAATGAATTGAAGTAGGCAGCCCAGCCAGTGGAAACGGAGGAGACGGCCAGCATATATTCCAATACGAGGGCCCATCCCAGGATCCAGCCGATAATTTCACCGAAAATGATGTTACCGTAAGAGTAAGCACTGCCGGCAACTGGTAAGGCGGATGAAAATTCTGCGTAACACATCGCTGCCAAGGCACAGACGATTGCGGCCATTAAAAATGAGAGAATTACGCCGGGACCAGCATCATTAGCGGCCACGGTGCCGGGAAGGATAAAAATCCCAGTCCCAATGACGGCACCGATCCCCAAAGTTATAAGGTCAATCGCCGACATAGATTTGACGAACTTCTGGTCCGCACTCATGTAGCGCGATAGACTTTCTTTCCTTAATATGTTTAATTTCATAATAACAAATCACCTTTGGTATAATGTTGGTTGATGTAAATAATCATATATGCAAAATTATTAAAAATCAATTAGAAAATGGTTAGGAGTGTTTGCAAGTGGCAATTGAAGTAACGAGCGGAGCAGTTGTTTACCGCCGTCAACACGGCGAAATTCAATACCTGTTATTGCAAAGTACTAATAAAGGTAATTTTTGGGGGTTTCCTAAAGGACATGTCGAAGGGAATGAAACGCTTCTTGAAACTTCTAAACGTGAAATTCGGGAAGAAACGCAGCTAGAGCCGCCAATTGATACTTCCTTCCATGTCTACACAGAATATGATTTACCTAATGGCAATCGCAAGCAGATGACTTTATACACCGCTTGTTTAGATGACCAGGAGGATTTGCAACTGCAAGCCGAAGAAATCAAGAATGCTGGCTGGTTTAACTATGAAGATGCCCGTCAGCAGCTGACTTATGATAATCTCAAGCAGTTGCTGGACCAAGTTAATGCTCATCTAACGGGAAAGAACTGATGGCAAAAGTGCAGCATAAGGTTTATGTGATCACGGGGGCAGCCGGTACGGGTAAAACCTCAGTCGCCAATTACCTGCGTCACCGCTACCATATGATGAAGGTTATTACCCATACGACTCGTCAGCCTCGGCCTGGTGAGCAAAATGGGGTCGACTATTTCTTTGAAACGCCGGCATCAATGGACAAACTGCACTTGTTGGAACGAGTAGAGTATGACCATCATTTGTATGGCTCATCAATGGAAGGCTTGCAGCGTGGTTGGAATGACGATCGTGATGATGTGATCGTGTTGGATACGGCCGGTGCAATTACTTATGAACAACAGCTAGGTGACCAAGTAGTTGTAATTTTTCTGACTGTTTCCAATGTGCGCGTACTTAGTAAACGACTGTATGCACGCGGTGACCGACAAGCGGCGATTCATTCACGTTTGCACAGTGCAGAATACCAGCGCGACCTGACCTTACCAGTTGCACTAGTTGGCAAGGCACATGTAATTGTGAATGATAACTGGGAAGCAACACAGGGCAAACTGGACCAGTTGATTAGTGATCAACAGGGATGAAATTATGGATGCATTAGAAAAAGCAAAGACGATGGCCAAAGCGCATGATATGCGATGGACCCAACAGCGCGAACAGCTAATTAAAATTTTGCAGTCCAGCAACAAACGCTACGTAGCCATCAGCGAAGTAGATGAACAGATGCGGCGATTACATCACGGTGTTAGCCACGACACAATTTATCGTAATTTGAAGGAATTTCAGGAATTGGGGATTGTCGAAATCGCCCGGCATAGTGGTGGCATGGTGGTGAAATTAAGTTGTGATCCAGCTTACCAACACCATCACCACTTTATTTGCCAACGTTGTGGTCGGGTACAAGAAATTAAAATGCCAGAAGGTCAGATGGATTATTATCAAGAACAGCTACCGGGTGCGCAGATCACCGGTCATAGCTTTGAACTGTATGGCATTTGTGCTGATTGCATGCAAAAAATACAGGCAAAATCTTAGGAGATCCTTAACGTTTATGAACGTATGGCAATAGTATGATAGTGGTATTCAAAAGGAGTCTTTTAATATGGCAAAAATTCCACCATTTGTGACCCCCTTTGCCTTGGTTTCGTTGGTATTGGCACTTGGTGCAACCAACGTGGTTGTCAACACGGCCACCCATACCAGTGAAGGGGCACGTGTGACGAGCACTGATTCCAGTGATCGAAATGTTAATAATTCAAACAACCAAAGTCACAGTAGCTCATCTAACCGTGATGACGATGATCAGGACCATAATTCCAGTAGCTCATCTTCCACGACCAACCGTAATAATAGTCAAGGCAATACGGATAACGATAATACAAATAATAACGATAACGAATCTACAACAGAGAGCAGTAAAAACAACGGCAATACCGGCACTGGCAACAGTAATAACAATGGCGGTAATACCGGTACTAATAGCAATGGAAATACTGGTGGTTCCACTGGCGGCGCTACTAGTCAAGGACAATAAAGGAGGCAGCCTAAGTGTTTAGTTTTTTGGACATGATTAACCATTCGCTTGGTTATTTCAACATCAAGCCCACATTAAAAAATAAGCTTTACACCATCGTGGCCTTTTTGGGTGACTGCTACCTTATTTATGTCACCTACCGCTTATTCGCTAACCACGTGTGGATGCGGGCCTTTTTGTATTGCTTAGCGGTACTGTTTATTACCTATTACTTATATCTGAATTTCGTTTACTATTTCTTGGGCAAAACCTCACGTGCTGATGTCCTATCACCATGGCTGGTGAAGATTACCGGTTCGGCTCCTGATGCAGAGACCGGCAAACATGGCCGTCACGAAGCTGCTGCTGATAAGTTAGTCCACAACCAAGCTAATGGTTTCTTTACGGACAAGGATGTCATTCAGGCCGACGTGGAAATTGACAGTGAAGAGCAACGCAACTTGCGGCACCTGGTTGATCAGCTGGTTGAACAGGGCATCTTTGTTGCCGATTATGACGGTAAAACTGCTGAACAAATTGTCGACGAATACAACGCAACGCAGAAGCCGGTAGATGCGCTGAATAAAAACCAAACGCCACCGTACTTCGAATTGCGCCGCAATACTGTGTCACACCGGCTGGAAATTTATGCCGGAATTAACCAGATGCATCGTGTACGGGTAGGTCATATCAGCAAAGTTGGTTTGACCGATGTCCGTACTGCAGATCGGCAGTATCATTTGTACTTGGCCAACGTCTACGTTACCGGTGGTCCGCATAAGATTGCTGGTCGTCGTGGCAGCACGATTCTAACGGATGGTGATTTCGGCTTGATTGCCCACGTGGCTTATCGCAACCGTCAATAAGTTATTGATTTAAATCAGCTTGTACTTGTTCTGGGGCTGGATTGTACGACGCGTAGCCACTATTGGATGAACTTCATTATGGTGACTGCGATACGATAACCAACAGGAAAAGCGCAAATCATAATGAAACTAATTAACATGCGAAATAAAGCGCCCTAAGCATCATAGCTTAGGGCGCTTTTGTCGTGGTTAAACGATGAATTAGTATTTGATTTCGTAACGAACATGGTAGTGCTTTGGTTCTGCAGGACGCAGGACAATATCACCAAAGCTAGGGTGGTGAATCGCATCAGGTAATGCTTGTGCTTCAAGAGCCAATGCAGCCCAATCGCGGGCAGGACGGTTCAACTTAGCGTCAGACAAGCCGTTAGCAGAGAAGATAACCAAACTGTTGCGATCAGAGTACATCTTCATTTGCCGACCTGACTTTGGATCAGATAGTGTAGCAATTGGTTCCTGATCAAAGGTGGTGCTTGGCCGTACGACAAAGTAGTCATCAAAGCCCTTTTCAGGTGTCTTCAACATTTCATTTAAGGCATTCCCAAGACGAACGCCACGATTGAAGTCATAAGGTGTCCGCACGTTTTCCAGGAATTGACCAGTTGGTAGCTTACCTTGGTCGACGGCCAGGTGGTAGTCAGAATTTAATTGCAGTGTTTGATCTTCAACGGTTGGCACATTACCGTCACCTAAGTTCCAGTAAGTGTGGTTAGTTGGGTTGAACAAAGTTGGCTGGTCTGTCTCGGCATAGTAGTCGATATTGACACTGTCGTCGTTATGCAGACTAAAGACGACGTGGACTACCTGGTTACCAGGGAAACCATCATCAACGGGAGTAAAGCGACGGTGAAGAATGATCCGGCCAACACCATCTTTAATATCAGTGGCAACTGCCCAGAATTGCTTGCGCCAACTGTGATTACCACCATGAATTAGGTTTTGCCCTTCATTAGGCGTTAGGTGGTAATCATGACCGTCAATGACGAATTGTGCGGCTGCAATGCGACCTGCAACCGGGCCGATGGTTTGGGCAATCCCGTACCCGGCATGTAGGTAATCATCAATGTTATTTGCACTTAGCAGTAAATTAAGCTGTCCCGTATCAGTAGGTACGTTGTAAGCCTGCCAAATACCGCCATAATTCAGCACACTAATGCTGACGCCATTGTCATTAGTTAGTGTATACTTAATAACGTTGCGCTCTTGATAGCGACCAAAATTAGCTTGTGAAATTTCCATTGTATATAACTCCTCTCAACGGAAAATGTTATTTTCTATATTTTAGCATTCCTCAGTGATTGCCCAAGTAGTTTTCTCAATAATCCTTTTAAGACAAAATGAAACATATGTCTTATTATTAACCGACCGTGCTGGAATGATTCTTTGGTCTTGAAAAGGAACGAACTATAATTTTAGGCGAATCATGGGGAAGGGAGGCCAAAAAATGAAAGGCAATCGCACAGTACGCGACTTTGAAAACGCACTGGAGAACTTACTGGAGAAGCATCAGTTTGCTCATCTGACTGTTGATCAGATTTGCAACGAGGCATTATTGCACCGTAGTAGTTTTTACCGCTACTTCCATGATAAATATGATTTATTGGAACACCTGATTGACACCCGTGTCCGGGATATCATTGATGGGGCATTGTCAGAATCAGACCTGATTGAATCAGGGGTTAATTACATTGACACCCATAAAAAGATTTTCCGCAACGTTACAGATAGCGGGCCTAATCGAACACTGTTTTCAGAACTAATGCGAATCATTAGCGAAGTAATTATTAATCGTTCCAAGGCTCAGCCGACTGATACGATTGGCAAAATGATTCAGCATTCTAATAATCCAGAGTTACTAGCATATTCGATTAGCGGTTCTTTTATGGGGGCTTGTTTCTGGTGGCAGACTAAAAACTACAATGTTCCCAAGCAAGAAGTTGTCACCTTTGCTAGACAAGCGGTGATGGCGCTATCGAGTGGCGACAATAGTCTAAACAAAGGGGGCATTCAGCATGTGGGAAATGATTAAAGCAGAATTTCGTCATATCCGGCACAACCGGCTATTATTACTTTCTGCAATTGTTATCTGCTTCATTCCTTTCTTATATAGTATCTTCTTCCTGAAGTCAGTTTGGGACCCTTATGGCAGTACACAAGACCTGCCTGTGGCAGTGGTCAACAAGGATGTGCCGGTGAAATACCAAGGGCGAACAATGGCCGTTGGTGATCAGATGGTCAAGGAATTAAAGCATAATGATCAGCTGGATTGGCACATTGTTTCTGCTAGCAAGGCTAAGTATGGTATGTCACACCGCAAATACTACACGGTAATTACGGTTCCCAAGGACTTCTCTAAGGATGCAACGACCGTCTTGAACAAACATCCAAAGACAATGGAGTTGCATTACTCATCTAACGAATCACTTAACTACATTGGTAATGTGATGACACAAGTTGCGATGAGCAGGTTGAATGAAGAGGTTCGTGCTAACGTAACCAATGCCTATGCCAAGGCAATGTTTAAAGTCATGAAGGTGATGGGCAAAGGTATGAATCAGGCATCAAATGGAGCTCGTCAACTTAACAATGGTTTGGTTACCTTGCAAAGCGGGATTAACCAGTTCGTCGCTGGGGTTTCACAAGTTAATAATGGTGTTCAAACCCTTCGCATGGGTGTAGCTCCATTAGCTGCCGGTGCACAGCAGTTAGCTGCTGGCAGTTCCACATTAGCTAACGGACTTGTTCAGTACACTGGCGGTGTTGGCCAGTTAGCTGCCGGCTTGAATACGCTGATGGCTAACTCAGGTCAACTGAGCGGTGGTGCCGGTCAATTGAGCGCTGGCCTGAATACTTTAAGCGGTAATTCTGGCCAGCTGCGAACTGGTTCTAGTCAATTAGCTGCCGGTGCTGGTCAGTTAAACAGTACGGTTAATAGCCAGCTTGGTAATCTGCCAATTAATAGCATGATGACTGACTTGGAAAATGCTCAACGACTAAGTGGACCTTTAAAACAATTAAGTTCTGGTGTTACTGATGCTCAGAATACTTTAAGTAAATTACCGGATCTAAGTAGCATCCGTGTACCGGATACAAGTGGTGTTTCTGGTGCGGTACGTGGACTGATGACTAATAATCAAACCATTTTAAGTGCTGCTCAATCGCTATCGAGATCTAGTGATCCTAATGCTAGAGCAGCAGCTAATCAAATTATTGATGCAGCCAGAAGCAACGTACAGACTATTCAGGGATTGTCAGGAACGTTAGGACAATTAAGTGATTTAAGCAACCAGTTAAATGGAATTAAGAACAGCCTTGACTCTGGTAAGATTAATGAAATGAAGAACACTTTAACTACTGCTCAAGCTGTCATTCCACAAGCTCAAGCATTATTACAAACTTTAAATGGCTATCAGCAGTCATTATCATCAATGCCAAATGAAGTTAATGCATTGAAGAATGCAACTGGACAAATCGCAGCTGGTGCAAGTAGCTTGAACAATGGTGTTCATCAGTACACGAATGGTGTTGATTCAGCAGCTGCTGGTGCTAACACACTGGCTGGTGGTGTTGGTCAATACACGGCTGGTGTTGCACAAGCTGGTGCTGGTGCCGGTCAATTGACTGCTAACTCCGGTGCTTTGAATGCTGGTGCTGGTCAGCTGGCTGGTGCTTTGGGTCAGTTGAACGCACAAGTGCCAACATTGACTGCTGGTGTTAACCAATTAGCTAATGGTACTCAGCAGCTGGTTGATAACTCACCCGCATTAGTTCAAGGCATTACCCGTTTGAACGCTGGTGCCGGTCAATTGGCTACTGCCTTAGGCAAGGGTGCTAAGACCATTAACGGTATCAAGACCAGCAACCGGACAGCCAAGATGTTTGCTGAACCAAGCAAGACCAAGAGTCACAGTTACAGTTACGTACCAAATTATGGTCACGCCTTAGCACCATACGTTCTGTCTGTTGCTCTGTATGTTGGTGCTTTGATCTTCAACTTCGTCTACCCAATTCGGCGGGTGGCCATTCAAGGTCGTTCACCAGTTGCTTGGTGGGCAAGTAAGGTTGTCCTAGGCAGCTTGATCATCACGTTGATGGCATTAGCCGAAGGTGGCATCATGATGGCATTAGGCTTGACGGTTATCCATGTACCATCATTCTTCGGTACTCTGGTTCTGTTCGGACTAGCGTCGATGGCCGTTGTCATGTTCCTGTCAATGACCTTTGATAACCCTGGTCGTTTCGTAGCCATGGTTCTGCTGATGCTGCAATTAGGTGGTTCTGGCGGTACTTTCCCAATGGAAGTTACCATGAAGTTCTACAACGTCATCCACTACTGGTTACCAATGACCTACTCCATTTTAGGTCTGCGTGATGGTATTTCTGGTGGTCTGGGTGAACACTACGTTGCCTTCTGCAACAGCGTCCTTGCTGGAATTGCCATTGTGTTCTTCTTGCTGACGCTGGTAGCAATGATTTGGCTGCAGCATCACCACTTCGCTGGCAAGTCAGAGTTGGACAACAACCAGGAACTGCTTGGTGAAGAAAAAGATGATGATGGAATGCATTTACAAGACCGTGACCAAACAGTCTAAAGTAAATTTATGAAATTAAAATGGTGGAGATCGTAATGGTCTCCACCATTTTTTTGTATATATTGAGCTGATATACAAAAATTATCGAAAAAATGCGAATAAATTTAAATAATACTTGCATAATCATAAATTCACATGTATAGTATACACATAATCTGAATAAACATCCAAAGAGGGACGATTATATGCGACGACGAAACGAAGGATTCAAGCAGGATTAACTCATTAGGAAATTAAAAGGAGAAAGCTTATGAATTTTAAACATTTAAAAAAGTTTATGACCGTCGCCGCGGTATTAACGTTAGGGTTAACAACCGTCCTGGCTGGATGTGGCAAACAAAGCGATAATAGTGTGAAGAACATTCAGAATAAAAAAGAATTAGTCGTTGGGACATCTGCCGACTTTGCCCCATATGACTTCACCATCGTTAAGAATGGTAAGCAGCAGATTGTTGGTTATGATATGCTGCTGGCTCATGATATTGCTAAAGAGATGGGCGTGAAGAAGGTTAAGGTCGTTAACATGGCCTTTCCATCACTAATTAACGAGTTACAAAACAAGAAAGTCGATGTGGTAATGGCCGGGATGGCTTATACCAAGCAACGGGCAAAGGTGGTCTCCTTCTCCAAGCCGTATGAACCCCACACTGGCAACTACAACTACATCATTGTTTCACCAAAGAATAAGGATAAATACAAGAGCATTTCTGACTTGAAGGGCCAAACCCTGGGGGCACAGCAATCCACTGCTCAAGAGAAGTCTGCTAAGAACCAAAGCAAGGCTAAGGTGGTAACGGAAAGCTCACTGAATACTCTGGCACAGGAATTGAAGAACGGCACGATTGATGGGATTGTCTGCAGCTATGACAACGCCAAGGCATACACCAGCGAAGATCCTAACTCCTACGCCATCGCAAGCAACGTTAAGTTCAAACAGGGTGGTAAAGAAGCTGCTACCCGGGTTGCGGTAAGAAAAGATGACAAGGCACTGCTAGATAAGGTTAACTCCGCAATTAGCAAGGATCGGAAGAGTGGCAAACTGAACCAACTCTACCAGCAAGCACTGAAGCTGCAGATTGAAAACAAGAAGTAGGAGGATCGACCATGACTAAGGAAGAACAGTTAGCGGTATTTAAGAAAATTGTTAGTATCAATACGGTCGATGGCAATGAAGCTGAGGTTGCCGATTACATTGACAGCCTCTTCAAGCCATACGAAGGCGATAATGTCAAAATTGAACACGTACCGCATTCGCAAGGCCGTGATAATCTAGTAATTACCATTGGGCACGGCGACCGTGTATTGGGCTTCTCTGGCCATCAGGATGTGGTGGACCCAGGCGACCTTTCCCTGTGGGACACCGATCCTTTTACTCCCGTTGTAAAAAATGGCAAACTCTATGGTCGTGGTGCCTGTGATATGAAGAGCGGGTTAGCTGCCATGGTTGTTGCCATGCTGGAAATGTTAGAAAAGGGTGAACAGTTGCCTGGTAAGATCAAGCTGCTCATTACAGTTGGTGAAGAAATCGGTAACTTCGGTGCTGCCCAGTTAACCAAACAGGGTTATGCGGATGATCTGGACGGCCTAATGGTGACCGAGCCAACTGACGACTTGAAAGAGATTTGTTATGCCTGCAAAGGGGTAATTGACTACCACGTTACTTCTTTAGGTAAGGCAGCCCACAGTTCCACTCCGGAAAAGGGGATTAACGCCATCGATCCATTGCTGGAATTTGCGAACCAAGCGAAGGTGGCATTAGCGAAGTTTGATCATGAAGACCCAACGTTAGGTAAGCTAACTCATGTGATTACGAAGATTGAAGCCGGTGAACAAATTAATTCCCTGGCAGAAAAAGCTCAGTTGGCTGGTAATATTCGGAATATTCCGGAATATCCTAATGAGAAGGTTTACGCAACTTTGAATGGTATTATTGACCAACTAAATAAGCTGCCGAACCATCATTTAACGATCAAATATACTTTTCCTGAAGAGCCAATGGGTGGTGATCCCCACTCAGCAATGCTGAAATTGGCTCAGAAGGTTGCTCATGATCAATTTGGAATTGATGCTAAGCCGGTCACCAGTACGGGTGCCAATGATGGGCAGGAATTCACCCAGTCCAAGAAAGACTTTGTTAGCATCGAAATGGGACCAGGATCTGTCTCTGCGCACCAGCCAAATGAGTACTGCAATTTGGAGTCTTACTATCAGGCAATTGCATTCTATCAGGCATTTGCAAAAGCCTTCTTTGATGCTAAATAAACGAGTTTGCCACCATTGTTGAATTGAAAAGCGTCACGATAAATTAAGATATTTTGCTGAAAGTGTTTTAAAATAAGATTCCTAACGATATTTATCATTTGCCAAGTTTTGGTAAATAAAACAACTCCCAATCGACTTCGTGTATAATAGTCATGTGAGACTCACACAAGTTGAAGGGAGTTTTATTTTATGAAAATTATTATGTTTGGGACCAAGGCTCAAGAAAAGCAATACGCTCAGGATTGGGCCCAGAAGACTGGTAATGAAGTTCACATGACTAGTGCGGAACTGAATGATGACACTGTTGAACAGGTAAAGGGTTTTGATGGTGTAATTACCCAGCAAACCACTTCATTAGGTAGTCCAAAGGTTTATGAAACATTGGCATCATATGGGATCAAGCAGATTGGTACACGGACTGCTGGCTTTGATATGATCGACCTGGATGCAGCTAAGGAAAATGGCTTAACGGTTACCCGAGTATCAATCTACTCACCTCGTGCCATTGCCGAAATGGGTGTTACTCAGGCAATGTACTTGAACCGGCGGATTGGTGAATTCAACCGGCGCATGAAGGAAGAAAACGACTTTAGTTGGTCTCCAGACATGGCTTCCAACGAAATTTACAACCTGACTGTTGGTCTGGTTGGTGTTGGTCACATTGGTGGCGCTACTGCTCAAATCTATAAGGCATTAGGCGCTAAAGTGTTAGGTTATGATGTGGCTTACGACCCAGAAATGGAACCATTCTTAACCTACGCTGACTTAGACACAGTGCTGGAGAAGTCTGACATTGTTTCTCTGCACACACCATTATTAAAGAGTACGGCAAACATCATTGATGCTTCAGCTTTGAAGAAGATGAAGAAGACGGCTTACTTAATCAACGTTGCCCGTGGTGGCTTGGTTGACACCAAAGCATTGATTGCTGCTTTGAAGAATCATGAAATTGCTGGTGCCGGCTTGGATACTCTTGCTGATGAAACCACCTACTTTGGCAAGAAGGTTGACGCAGCGGATGTTCCAGAAGATTACAAGGAACTGGCCGCAATGCCAAATGTTGTCATCACCCCACACGTTGCCTTCTTTACTTCTACTTCTGTCCGCAATATGGTACAGATTGCCTTGAATGACACAGCAACGATTGTTAACGGTGGTCGTTCACGGAACGCTTTGATTTACTAAAGAAAATATTGAATGTAGTATATCTTTATAATTATCGATAACATAACAAGCCCCTGTATTCTGAATTCGAATACAGGGGCTTGTTTTATTAATCGTTTTGGCTTTGCAGAATGTCTAGCCTCGGCTGGAGCAACTATCAAACTTTATATTTACTCAATCGTTGCAAATCTTCGGGACTCAATTCCACTTTCAGCCGGGTGCCTTCACTTTCGTAGTTGGTATCCAAGATGTTTGTATGCTCATTCAAATAAGAAACAACTTGGCCTTCCGCAAAAGGAATCAATAGTTCAGCCTGTACATAATTACTGAACAATTTGTTCTTAATTGTTTTGGCTAAGAATTTGATCGATTCGGGCTGTTTGGCGGAAACGATTACCCGCGAATCTCCTTCCATTGTCGGATAATCAGTGTCATCAACCTTATCAGCTTTGTTGAAGACATAGATCATCGGAATATTTTCGATGCCGATTTCATGTAGCGTCTGTTCGGTAGTCTTAATCATTTCGTCACGGTGCGGATCGGAATAATCGATTACCTGAACCAATAAATCAGCTTTGGCGGCTTCTTGTAAGGTGGATTTAAAGGCTTCAATCAAGTGCGTTGGTAGTTTGGAAACAAAGCCGACGGTATCACTCAGTAAGAAGCGTTTTTGATCGGGCAAGGTTAACTGACGAACACTGGTATCCAGCGTGGCGAAGAGCATATCTTTGGTGAAGACCTGCTTGTCTTTGACTAGTCCGAAGCTGCTGAGCAATTCGTTCATGATAGTGGATTTGCCAGCGTTAGTATAACCGACTAAAGCGGCAGTTGGAATCGGGCTTTTATCCCTCTGGCTGCGTTTAACGGCCTCAGAACGTTGAACGTCCTTTAATTCTTGTCGTAAATGAGCAATTTGTCGTTGAATTACCCGCCGGTCCAATTCAATTTGAGTTTCACCGGAACCACGGTTAGCAAAACCGGCACCAGCACCCGTTTGTTGGTCAAGGGTCTGATTAGCAGCTGTATGGAGACGTGGCAGGCGATATTGCAACTGCGCAATCTGAACCTGCAGTTTAGCTTCCTTGGTCTTTGCTCGCTTAGCAAAAATTTCCAAGATCAGGGCAGTGCGGTCGATGATCCGTACACCGATCTCATCGGTTAAATTTTTGAGCTGACTCGGTGACAATTCATCATTTGCTATAACGGTAGTAACACCGCTGGACTGTGCCAGGTCATGCAACTGCTTTACTTTGCCACTGCCAAAATAGGTAGCAGCATTGGGTTCGTCTAATGATTGGTCAATGCGGCCGATCACTTCCATTGAGTTGGCTTTAGCCAGTTTGCGTAGTTCAACCATTGAATAGTCGTAATCTGATTGACCTGTATTTAAGCCAATTAATAATACTTTTTCATTATGAGGAACGGAAGTATCCATATATTATGAAATTCCCCCTTTAATTATTAACAATTATTCTGGTAAGGATAGTTTGTTATAGAAGTCTAGTTTTGTTGAATCTTTAGTTAACGTGAACTTACTGATGGAACCATTATCAGGACCAACTAATGAGCTGTCCTGGTTGCCATAACGATTGGCCATGCAGTTAATCACCATCCCGTGGCAGACGACAACAACCGTCTTGCCATCAGGTAATCGCCGCAAACCATCAAGACCGGCACCAAAACGTTTCCAGAATGCGGCAGGACTTTCTGCTTGGTGGTAAGGATCAACGTCATGCAGGCGCTGCAGGATATGATCGGTACCAGCTTTGCGAATTTCATCAGCGAGGTCCGAGCGGAAGTTAGGTGCACTCACCATTAATGCAGTCTGTTGAGTATCGACTCCTTCAAAGTAGCCAAAGAATACTTCTCGAAAAGCAGGATCGGGCATTGGCGCCTTAACCTTGGTTGAAGGTTGATGGGCCAGTATAATTTTGGCCGTATCCACAGTCCGCTTCAAATCACTAGAAAACAGGTAGTCAAAGTCGACATCCTTTAATGCTTCGCCGGCCCGGGCTGCATCTTTACGTCCCTTATCGGTTAATGGTGCATCAGCCCAGCCTTGCATCCGGTGAAACAAGTTTAAATAAGTCTGACCGTGCCGTACAAAATAAACAGTAATTGCCATAACGATCCTCCTCCAAGCGCAAATATCATAACTATTTTAACATATGAGGGCTTGAAACAGGCAATTAAGCTACTTCAACATGTGGTTACGACGCATAATGCGCTGCTTGATGTAGTTCACTACTGCCAGGCTGATTGCCGGTATGAGTGATACTAAGATGATTAACAATAGGATCAGGGAGTAGTGGTTCTTAACGAACGGTATCGTACCAAAGTAATAGCCGATGAAAGCTGCTAGACATACCCAGAGGGAGGTTCCAATAACGTTTCCCAACAAAAAGTGGGTGAACTTAAATCCGGCCGTCCCCGAAATCAGAGGTACAAAAGTACGAATCAATGGGACGAAGCGTCCGAAAATGACCGCCCAGATACCGTGTTTGTCGAAAAATTCGCGTGCTTGATTCATTTTAGGGCCCTCTACCTTATGACGAAGCCAGGGCCACTTAATCAACCGGGTACCAATGGTGTAATTCACAATGTCGCCGATGAAGGCTGCGAGGAAGAATCCAGGTACCAATATGCGGATGCTGATGGAGTTGGTGCTGATAGCGGCTAATGCAGCAGCTACGAAAATCAGTGATTCTCCAGGGAGCCATGGGAAGACGACTAATCCAGTCTCCATGAACGTGATCAGAAACAGGATAAGGTATCCCCAGTTGCCCAGTGAGTTGAAGAGGGGAACGATGATTTCTGAAATATGAGTTAATCCATAAATAATCTGACTCATGGCGACCTCCTTATAAACATTTTAAATCGCTTCAGTTTGGTGACACTAGCAAAACGGGCTGATTTAAGTCTTTTTTACTGAAAATAAAAATATAGTACTTGTTTTGCCCGTTGCGGTCTAATATAGCGATCCAGACCGCAACGAGCGGAACAAGTCACAGTACAAGTTAACGCGATAATATTTCTGTCAGATCCTTATATAACCGGATGGAACGGTAAAATGCTATAATAATATATCTACATTTACGAGAAGGAGCGTTGCAATTTGGCTGATCAGATACAGGCACATGAACAAGCACACTTGGATGATGTCATTCATCAAATTCGTTTGGCGCAGAAGAAGGCGCAGAAAAACATTTCGACTGCTAAAAGCGACATTCACGGCTTGAGCAAGCAATTTGATACGATTCACATGAACACCACGACCTACTCCGGCATGATGGATACGGCCGTATCTGTTCATGCGCAGCAGCAGATGCTAAACGAACGTGAAAACAGCTGGCAGCATGCCGCTGATCGTCTCTCAACGTTGAAACGTTTGGAGTCCAAGCCGTACTTCGCGCGCATTGACTTTCAGGAAAAAGCGGGGCAAAAACCAGAAACCATTTACATTGGTCTGGCGTCTTTCTCGGATAAACCGGACCATTTTCTTATTTATGATTGGCGGGCCCCAATTTCATCGATTTACTACGAAGGTAAATTAGGGCCAGTTTCTTATCAAACACCGGACGGTCAAGAGACGGTCGACGTAAAGCTCAAGCGTCAGTTTCAGATTGAAGACGGTGTGATTGTTACGATCTATGACACTGATCAGACGGTGACTGACCAGATGTTGCTGTCGGCATTGAGCAACCACTCATCGATGAAGATGAAGAGTATTGTGTCGACCATCCAGAAGACACAAAACGAGATTATTCGAGATACTGGCGACGACCTGTTGTTTGTCCAAGGGGCAGCAGGTTCGGGGAAAACAGCGGCCGTACTGCAGCGAGTGGCTTGGCTCCTTTACCGCTACCGGGGAAATTTGAAGTCGTCACAGGTGATCCTGTTTAGTCCTAACCAACTGTTTAACGACTATATCGATCAGGTGCTGCCGGAACTAGGCGAGCATAACATGGTGCAGATGACCTACTTCCAGTATGTTGACCGGCGGGTGCCACGTCTGCAGATTGCTAATGTTGCCCAACGTTTTGCAGCGAGTGACCAGGGTGTGAATGGCAAGATTGTGCGCTTGCTGAGCAGCCTGGATTACTTTAAAGCGGTGACTAAGTATGCTAAACGTTTAGGAACAGACGGCCACTTACGTTTTCGCAGCCTCCATTTTCAGGGCAAAGAGTTCGCTGATAAGGATGCAATCAAAGAGATTTACTACTCTTTCAACCGCAATTACAAGTTGGGCAACCGGATGGATGGTACAGATGAAGCACTGACGAAACGCTTAAACCACCGGATTGGCGCCGAAATGCGGTCGAAATGGGTTGAGGAACAAATCCAGGACCTGAGTCAGGAGCAGTTAAACATGCTCTATGCCCGGCATCCACAAGCCTTCGTTAACGATAAGGAAGAGTACCGTTTTCTAGCACGGGCAATCGTAATCAACGCATTGCGGCCGGTTAAACAGGCGATTGACCACCACCGTTGGATTAATATCAATGCTCAATACGTCCACTTGCTTCGGGTGACGCCGAAGATTATTGACTTAGCAGCGTTTGGCCTGACTGACGATGACTGGCAGGCATATACTGACCAGCAAGTCGACGCTTTAAAGAACGGCAATATCAGCGCAAATGGCGTTTCTATCTACCTTTACCTCTATGACCTGTTAACTGGTAAGCGGGGCGAACGGGAAATGCGCTACGTTTTTGTCGATGAAGTACAAGACTACGATGCCTTCCAGCTAGCATATCTGAAATTCTGTTTTCCACGAGCACGCTTTACTTTGCTGGGTGACCTGAACCAAGCCATTTTTACGCATGAAAATAGTCGCAGCTTGCTTAAGGAACTGAGTCAGATGTTTGATCCTGATAAGACTAAAGTGGTACAGCTAACTAAGTCCTACCGGTCGACCAAGCAGATCACTGACTTTACCAAGCAAATCCTGCAAGACGGGGAGAACATTGAGACGTTTGACCGGCCCGGCGACCTGCCACAGCTAGTCATTAGTGCGGACGTTGACGAAGCGGTAAAAGAAGTCGGCCAAATTCTACGACAATACCAGACAGCCCATGATAAGGTTGCCATTATTGGTAAAACGCTAGAAGATAGCCGCCAAATTGCCGATTTGCTGAAGAAACAGGGATTTGAAAATACGTTGATTCAAACGGAAAATCAACGCTTAGTGCCTGGTTTGATTGTGGTTCCTTCATACTTGGCAAAGGGGCTCGAATTTGATGCGGTCATTGTGTGGAATGCTAACCGTGAGAAGTATAAGGGCGATTCGGAACGGCAATTGTTATACACAATTTGTTCACGGGCAATGCATGCATTGAGTATCGTTGCCGTTGGCAAACCGACAGAGCTGCTAGATCAGGTTGATCCGTCCCTATATAAAAAACGACCAAACTAGTAAAACTAGCCGGTAGGTTCCAAGGATTATTTGGTGTTAACTATGACTTCTTAAAAAAGGTATATGGCGCAGATCGATTTGCATGATCACATTAGCTAAGATCATGATGGCACCACCAATAATTAGGCGGTGAGTTAATGGGTCAAACCCGAGTACAACGGAGAGAGCACTGCCAAAGAAGGATTCTAGCATCAGAATTAATCCAGCAGCGGTTGGTGAAGTATAATGCTGTGCCGTTAACTGCAAGCCTTGCGCCATGAAAGTGACGACAATGGCAATCGCAACCAGTGGAGGCAAGGCCGTCCACCAATCAATGTGAGCAAAAGTTGTACGCTCATTGATTAAGGCAGCAATCCAGCCACAAACTCCTTGTGTGCCGCTAATGGTGAAGATGATGGCCCACGGGCTGGATGCCTTATAGCCGAGACGGGCGAAGAAAATGATTTGCAACGCCCAGAAGATGGCGGAGATAATCGTCAAAAAGTCGCCATACTGCAGGGAAAGATGAGACGGCGAGATACCTGAGAGGATCGCCATGCCGATCACGGCGCAAGCGATAGCAATCCCGTCTTTGCGTTGCAGACGTTCATGCCAGACCAGCCACATAATTACCGGCGAAATAACCACGTACATGGTGGTTAAAAAGGCGTTTTTCGCTGGGGTAGTATACTGCAAAGCCATTGTCTGCAAGTAGTAGCCGCAGAAGTTAATTAAACCTAATGTGATCCCAATCTTAAGATCATTTTTAGTTGTTTGACGAATCGAGTGATTGAAGACGATGGCAGCTGCACTCGCTCCCAATAGGCCACGCATGCCGTTGATTAATCCCGAGTGCATGCCGGAATTTACGACTTCTTTGGCAAACACATATGAACTGCCCCAAAGAATTGCCACCGCTAATAGCATTAAATTGGCACGGCCCTTAGTTATTTTCATAATTACCTCCCACAAGTAACTAGATTTTGAGTAAATTCTAGCATAATCCATTAAAAATCGCGTTTTTTGTGGCTTATAAAGGTAAACATTTAGCAAAAATGCATTTTTGGCTGTTCCACAGCTAACGCATTATTGTATGATTGTTGGTGTTGAAAAAAGTTGATGGAGGAAAAAGCATGAATACAGCGTTGCGAAAAGTTAAACGCGGCCTGAATACGAAGCTCGGTTTCTTTATTCTTTCAGTTTTGCTGTTTGCAATTAAGAGCTACTGGGCTTACAAAACAAAATTTAACCTGGGTGTTAAGGGAAGCGTACAAGAATTTCTGTTAATCTTTAACACTTTACCAGGGGCAATCATTTTCTTAGGGATTGCGCTGTATTTCCGTGGTCGCCTATCTTACTGGTTGATGAGCATTATTAACGCCCTGTTGTCAACCTGGCTGTTTGCAAATATTTTATACTACCGTGAATTCTCTGATTTCATTACTTTTAATGTGATCAAGGGATCGGGTGCCGCCTCAAACAATCTGGGTAAGAGTCTGATGGGCATTATCCGGCCAAGCGACTTCCTGGTATATGCTGATGTGATTTTGATCATCCTGGTTCTAATATTCCATTGGATCAGGATTGATATGCGCTACTTCAAAGTTCGTTATGCACTTACCATCACCGCAATTGGTTTTGCCTTGTTCGGTGCTAACCTGGGAATGGCTGAAAGTAACCGAAGCCAGCTGTTAACCCGGACGTTCGACAACAACTACATTGTGAAGTACTTAGGTTTGCAAGCTTATACCATTTACGATGGCATTAAGACGACACATAACAGTGCTGTTAAATCACAGGCTAGCGCCAAAGACATTACGCCCGTTCAACGGTTCATCAAGAAGAACTACGCATCACCAAATATCGAGTACTACGGTAAGGCCAAGGGTAAGAATATCATTATTATTCACCTGGAAAGCTTCCAGCAGTTCTTAATTGATTATAAAGTCAACGGTCAAGAAGTTACGCCGAACTTAAACAAGCTGTATCATGCTCAAGATACCCTGGCATTTGATAATTTCTTCCACCAAGTTGGTCAAGGTAAGACGGCGGATGCCGAATTAATGCTGGAAAACTCATTGTTTGGTCTGCCAGAAGGTTCAGCGATGGTTACTGACGGGACAACCAACACCTTCCAGTCAGCACCATCCATGCTGCATCAGCGTGGTTACACTACTGCTTCCTTCCACGGGGACGTTCCTAGTTTCTGGAACCGGGACAACGCTTATAAGTCATTTGGCTATGATTACTTCTTCTCAAAGGGTTACTTCCCAAAGACCAAGGATTACGACGCCGGCTACGGGATCAAGGATAAGATTTTCCTGAAAGATTCAGCTTACTACTTACAACAGCTACCACAACCGTTCTATGCTAAGCTGATCACAGTTACCAACCACTATCCATATATTTTGGATAAGAGGAATAAGAGTATTGATGCACTGAAGACCGGTGATGACACTGTTGATCCGTATGTTCAAACTGCTCACTATCTGGACCAGTCCATTGGTGAATTGTTGGATTACCTGGATAAGACCGGTTTGCGGAAGAACAGTGTCTTGGTCCTGTATGGTGACCACTATGGTATTTCGAACAACCACCGGCCAGCCATTGCTGATATCTTCAACAAGAAGTCAGTTAACAACTACGACTTGGCAATGTTCCAAAAGGTGCCATTCATGATCAACATGGAAGGCTTGAAGGGTGGCATCAACCATACTTATGGTGGTGAAATTGACGTTTTGCCAACTCTGGAAGATTTGCTGGGGATTAGTTCCAACAAGTACATTCAGTTTGGTCAAGACTTGCTGTCATCAAAGCGTAACCAGATTGTACCGTTCAGAAATGGTGACTGGGTAACGCCAAAGTACACGAAGTACAACGGTGATTACTACCACACTGATACTGGCAAACAGATTAAGCATTTGTCAGCCAGCCAGAAAAAAGAGGTTGATCGTATCCAGAAGTACGTTACTACTGATCTCGGCTTGTCTGATAAGGTAGTTAACGGTGACCTATTGCGGTTCTACCACTTACCAGGCTTTAAGAAGACGGATAAGAAGTCCTATTCTTACAACCTGAATAAGGGCTTGAAGAAACTGCAGAAGGCACAGAAGGAACACAAGACCAGCCTGAAGTCACAAAATGATGGTCACAGTGCATTGAATCAATACAATACCGATGCACCGGAATTGCAAAGTGATCCAACATTGAACTTCCCTAAAGCTAAATAATTAATCATAAAAGAAGCTCTTGAGTTTTCAGGAGCTTCTTTTATATTATTGCCGATCCGCTGGGCCGGTTATAAGAAGGCGCTCCCATTTGCTGGCGGATCATGGTAAGATACACTTTGAAATTGTATTTAGAAAGGGCCTAGGGGCATGAATGAATGGTTAAACTATGATCGTTTTGATCGACAGACATGGCACAGCTTCTTCCCGAGCGACAAGGTCATGCTAACGCAAGAAAATCTGGACGACATCAAGTCATTGAACGATCGGATCTCGATCGCTGACGTGCAGGAAATTTACATGCCGTTAATGAAACTACTGCAGCTGCAATATCAGAATTACTTGCAGATGCAGTTGCAAAAACAGACCTTTTTGAAGCAGCCATCACGCAGAATCCCTTATATTATTGGAATTGCTGGTCCCGTTGCGGTGGGTAAGAGTACAACAGCACGGCTGCTGCAGATCCTTTTAACGCGTTTGATGCCAGACATGCGGGTAGAATTAATGACGACGGATGGTTTTTTGTACCCGAATGCTGAATTGAAGCGCCGTGGCTTGATGGATCGCAAAGGCTTTCCTGAATCCTATGATATGGATAAACTGGTGACTTTTTTGAATGATGTTAAGGCGGGCAAATATGAAGTCGATGCGCCTACTTATTCACACAGTGTTTATGATGTTATGCCGGAAAAGCCACAGCGGATTATCAAACCGGATATTCTGATTGTTGAAGGAATCAATGTTTTGCAACTGCCAACGTCACAGCCAATCTACGTCAGCGACTTCTTTGATTGGTCGATTTATGTGGATGCTAATCCCGAGCTAATTCAACACTGGTATCTCGAACGATTCGGTATATTATTAGATACGGCTTTTCAAGATCCGAACAATTACTATTACCCATGGGCGCAAGGTGATCGGGAAAAAGCCTTTGATATGGCTAAAGAAGTCTGGAAGAAAATCAACCTTGTTAACCTTAAACAGTACATTTTGCCAACGCGGACGCGGGCAGACGTTATCCTGCATAAGACCAACCATCATTTGATTGATCATGTTTACTTACGTGAAGATTAACCGGGTGTGCCCTAAAAATTATTCCTAAATCACTTGTAAGCGCTCACAAAGCATGCTATATTATAGATGTAGCAAAGGTAATCATTAAATGAGGTGATACCAATGATTAGGATGATACGAGCAGTAATATAACTGTTGGTCGCTTGGTTTATTGAAATGGAGTGATTCCAATGGGCACATTATCTTAGTCGTGTAACTGCAGAATCTCATTTTGAAGTGATACCAATGGGCATTTAACACATTGTTTATACGGACACACAGCATTGTAGAAGAGGCGTAAAATGCGCCTCTTCTTTTTTGTGCGTAAGCCAACCATTTGTTCCCCTAATATGGTAAATTAGTAGCAGTCACTAAAAACGGAGAAACATTAGGGAGGGAGAAAGTTGGCAAACCGTATTTATATGGCCATTGATCTAAAATCGTTTTACGCATCGGTGGAGTGCGTTGCTCACCATCTTGATCCCTTAAACGCTAATTTAGTGGTCGCCGATGATAGTCGGACTGATAAAACCATTTGTCTGGCAGTCTCACCAGCTCTGAAAAAATTTGGGGTCTCTGGGCGGCCACGGTTATTTGAAGTTGAACAAAAGGTAGCCGCGCTTAACCGCGAACGGGCTAAGCATGCCAGTTTCCACCACCTTTCAAGCCACAAATCCATCTATCGCGGAAAATTATTGAAGTCACCCAACTTACGGGTGGGCTATAAAGTCGTCGCTCCGCGGATGAGCTTCTATATGGAAAAAAGTGCGGAGATCTATGAGATCTATTTGCGCTTTATCAAGCCGGAGCATATCCATGTCTATTCCATTGATGAAGTGTTGATGGACGTGACCGAATATTTGAATGACCATCACGTTTCTGCTCATGATCTGGCAAAACAAATCATTACGCATATCCAAGCGGAAACGGGCATTACCGCTACGGCCGGCATCGGCACGAACCTTTACTTAGCAAAAGTAGCGATGGACATTGTCGCTAAGCGAATTCCGGCAGACGCGGATGGTGTACGCATTGCTCAAATGAATGAACATCAGTATCGGCGCTATCTTTGGGCACACCAGCCGCTGACGGATTTTTGGCGTATCGGCCGGGGAATTTCTAAGCGCCTGGAAAAATTAGGTTTGCACACAATGGGGGACATTGCACGGTGCTCGCTTGGCAGCTTATCTGATCCGCAAAATGAAGAAATCTTATACCATGAGTTTGGCAAGAACGCCGAGCTCTTGATTGACCATGCTTGGGGTCATGAAACGGCGACAATTACCGATATCAAAAATTACCGTTCGGATGATCATGGCATTTATTCCAGTCAGGTCTTAATGAAGCCGACCTCACCTAAGCAGGCACGGCTAGCCGTCAATGGCATGATCGACGCGTTAGCCTTAGATTTAGTCAAGCGACACTCAGTTACTGATAATGTGGCGCTGGTCTTGGATTATGATGTGCAGAGTTTACGAAGTGCCCCCAGCTATCAGGGACCCTTTAGTACTGATTTCTATGGTCGTAAAGTGCCCAAACCAGGTCATAATCATTTGAGGTTGCGGGTGCCGACGTCGTCATCTGCTGAATTGCGGCCGATTTACCAAGCCTTGTTTGATCAAACAGTTAATCGGCAGTTGTTGATTCGGCGAGTGACGTTGATCGCAACCCATTTAGTAGACGAAGATAAGGCAGCTCACACAACACAGTATTCGCAGACGAGTTTGTTTGAGGACCCACACGAGGAAGTAAAGCAAGACCAGATTGCGGCCCAAAAAAGAAAGAAGGACCGTCAATTACAAGAGACGATCCTTAAATTACAAAAGAAATTAGGCGACAAAAATATTGTTTTGCGCTTATTTGATATTGAACCCGGGTCCAATACCAGACAACGCAATAATCAGATTGGGGGTCACCGCGCATAGTTATGGATGAGAAGGAATTTATTGAACGTAAATTATTCAGTGACACCAGTCGCTACCAGGATATTATGAACCGTCCTTATCAGCATTCACGGGCTCATTTGCCGATGACACAGGAAGATCGGGCCATGCCATTTTTGCCATTTGCGGCGCTAACCGGGTTTAATGGTCTGATCCAAAAGCGGGCACTGAATTATCAGCACAAACAGTACCTGTCGGCAGCGCAGCAAGCACAGCTCCGCCAACAACTGCAGGTCGGACGGACGCTTACTTTTGATTATTTTGATGGTAAATCTGGTTACTATTCGGAAATTACCGGCACAATTAAAAAGATCGTGCCTAATCGTGGACGCCTCGGGTTAACTAGTGGTGATTCGCTGGTCATTGCTAATATTCGCGCGGTACGAGTAGTAACATAAGTTCATCAATGAAAAATCCCACCAGTTAGGACCAACCTAATTGGTGGGATTCGCTTTTGAAAGTGGCCATTAGCTTCGTTGTTACGACCACAAGGAGCTAGGCCCGCAAAGTAACGATAAAGCTGATCATACCGTTGGCATACTTAGCCTTGATCTTACCGTGAAATTCGGAAACAATCCGTTGAGCCATCGACAAGCCAATGCCAAAGCCGCTTTGTCCCTTAACTTGGTGGGCGGTGTCGCCACGGTAAAAGCGATCAAAGAATTTACTGTAGTCAACGGAGGCGCCCTTAGCGTAAGAGTTGGTAACACTAAGCGTGATGGCCCGTGACCGCTTGTTGCGGTGGAGGTTTAAGAAGATCCGACCGCCTTTGTCACAATATTTATTGGCATTGTCGAGCAAAATATTGATGAGTTCGGTAAAGCGGTTCTCATCGGCCTTTACTTTTAATTTTTGTTGAATATCGGTTTTGAAAGTGAGGCCGTTTTGCTCAATGACTGGCCGGAAGCTATTAACGACCTGGTTAGCAATTGTGCTTGCGTCTAGTTCGACAATGTTTAAGTCCGGTTGTTCACCTATTTTTGCTAAAGAAATTAGGTTGTTAATTAAGTGAGTGAGCCGTGCGACCTGCTGTTTATTGCTCTTGGTCCATTCTGTTTCGCCATCTAGCAATTCTTGCATTTCGGTATTAGCAGAGATAACAGTTAGCGGCGTCTTGAGTTCATGACCGGCATTGCTGATGAATTCCCGTTGCCGCATTTCTGCTTCAGCTACTGGCTTGATGGCTTTCTTGGAGAAAATAATTAAGACAATCGTGTACAGTATCATGCTGACGATGCCCAGGGCAATACCGATTCGTGCAAGGTCCTTGCTTTTTTGCATTACTAATGATTGATCCAGGAAGACGATCACCATTGACTTGGCGTGGTGTCTAACCTGATAGGCATAAACGGTGTTGTTGAAATAGATAACGCCGCGATCTTTGTGTCGCCGATAAGCGCGATTAGTGATGTTGACGATATCTTGGGGAATGACGGTGAAAATGTGTTGGTTATTGATCTCCTGTACCTTACCCTTATTGGATACGCGTGCCGAGAAGAAGCGGTATTGATAAATTCCTTCCCGTGATGGCTGAGGAGTCAAAAAAGGCCGGTTACGATGCTGATCGCTTAGCGTTGGCGACAGTTGCCCATCATTTTGGGATAGCATTTGCAGCACATCGTTAACCTCTTGGTGGGAACGGTAGGCCGAAACTCCCCAAATACTGACCACGATGGTCATGAGCACTACTAATAGCGAGAAGGCAGACACAAAGATGAATTTGCGTTGCAGCCGTTTGATCATTAGGCATCACTCCTTCTTTGCAAACGAAATTATTAATAAATTAACTTGTGCAGTGGGACTCAGCTATGAATTTCCGTTAGCGTACGAATCCCAAAGTGATGTAGTAAACGCCAACCACGTTTTATTTAGTCAGCTTAAACGGACCACTCTTAGGGCCATCAATAGTGACGTTGGAATTAACGGACGCGAGTTTTTGCCGCAAGTAAGAGATGTTAATCCATAAGTCTTCAGTGTCGGCATGTTCATCGCTATCATCCCAAGTTTGGTTTAATAGCTGGTCAACGGTTAACTCTTTGTCGGCGTTTAAGATCATGTACTGGAGCAGGCGGGTTTCCTTGTTCGATAAACTAATAGAGTTATGACTTTCCAAGACCTGTTTATTGTCATCTAAAGTAATATCGCCAAATTTTAACACGTCATTGTCCATATTGCTGTGACGCCGATCGAGAGAACGCAGCCGTGCGAGTAATTCCTTAAGGGAAAATGGCTTGGTTAAGTAGTCATCAGCACCAGCATCTAACCCAGTGACTTTGTCATCAACTTCTGACAGTGCTGTTAGCATCATCACATAAGTCCGGTCACCGCTGGCACGGATCTCCTTTAAAGCGTCAATACCGTTTTTAACGGGCATCATGATATCCAAAACCATTACGTCATAAGGATTTTTCTTCGCATAATCAACGGCTTCTTGACCATTTTCAACTGAATCAACAGTGTAGCCGCTGCTCTTTAGGGCCACTGTCAAAACATGATTCAGTTGTTGCTCGTCTTCTGCTAATAATATGTGCATGATAATTCCTCCTAGTTGCTTTCGTGGATCAGTTGGCGAATAGTTTGCATTTCAACGTCGCATGATGCCAACTCTTCCGCACACCGTTTTAATTCACGACCGATACGTTCCGGATTCTTTAAGTTATGCTTGTACTTCATTTCGTGTTCCAGACTGGCCCAAGAATCCATGGCGATGGTCCGGAGCTGAATTTCAACGAAGTAGTGGCCAGGATTATGTCCTTCGATGTCTTCGTAGGGTGTAGTAACATCTAAAATCAGGTGGTAGCTTCGGTAGCCATTGGGCTTAGCGTTCTTGATATAGTCTTTTTCTTTCACTACTGTGCACCAGTCAGCATCACGCAGTAGCTGCAGGTTACGGTCGATATCGTCGATGAAATTGCAGACAATGCGGATACCGATTGCGTCATGACACTTCCGCAATGCTGATTCAGTAGTAACTGGGTAACCTTTACGGTGGCATTTTTCAATCATGCTATCGTTGCCTTTAACCCGACCAATTAAATGTTCGTACAATTTAGGCTCGCCAGCTGCCACTGTTTGTTGGTTAAGGTCTCTAATGTGGTCTTCCACCTCATGCGTAATGGAAGTTAATGAATCAGCGTATTTTCCATAAATATCCATAAAACAAGCTCCTTTAGTTGATTAACTTTATAACAGGTTCGGTTAATCGGTAACTGTTTCCATATTATTTTAACAAAAGTCAAGAATTATAATAGCTCAAATGAGGAATTGACCTGCCTGATGAACAACCGTACAATAGTCTTAGTTTGACTGATTTTAGTTCATAATAAAGGAGTGGGAAGAGTGGCAAAAGCGAACCTGGACCAATTCGATAAGATCATCGTCCTGGACTTTGGTAGTCAATATAACCAATTGATTACACGGCGAATTCGGGACTTTGGCATTTATTCCGAATTGAAGTCGCATAAGATCAGTGCTGCTGAGATTAAAAAGATGCACCCGAAAGGTATCATCTTCTCTGGTGGACCAAATTCCGTGTACGACAAAGGTGCCTTTACGGTTGATCAGGATATTTATAAATTGGGTATCCCGATCTTGGGCATTTGTTACGGGATGCAATTAATGTCATATAACCTTGGCGGCAAGGTCGAAGGCGCGGATGATTCCGAGTATGGCCGTGCCGACATTGAAGTGACGGATGAGAATGCCACCTTATTTAAAGGGCTGCCACGTAAACAGTACGTTTGGATGAGCCATGGTGACCGGGTAACGAAGGCACCAGAAGGTGTCAAGGTAGTCGCTACCAGCAAGAACTGTCCAATTGCCGCCATTGCAGATTACAAGCGCAAGATCTATGGCCTGCAGTTCCATACCGAAGTGCGCAACACTGAATACGGTTTGGATATTTTGAAGCGTTTTGCTTTTGACGTCTGTGGCGCTAAGGCAAACTGGTCAATGGATGACTTCATTGACATGCAGGTGGAACACATTCGCGAAGAAGTTGGCGATAAAAAGGTTATCCTAGGCCTTTCCGGCGGGGTTGATTCCAGCGTGACTGCCGTTCTGCTGCACAAAGCGATTGGTGACCAGTTAACTTGTATCTTTGTTGACCACGGGCTGTTGCGGAAGAACGAAGCTGATCAAGTCATGAACGCACTGAACCGTGATCTTGGTGTTAATATCATCAAAGTTGACGCTTCCCAACGCTTCTTGAGCAAACTGAAGGGAGTTACCGACCCAGAAAAGAAACGGAAGATTATTGGTGCCGAATTCGTCAACGTCTTCCATGAAGAAGCCCAGAAGATCAAGGATGCGGAATTCTTGGCACAAGGTACCCTGTATACTGACGTCATTGAATCCGGAACGGACACCGCTAAGACTATCAAGTCCCACCATAATGTTGGTGGTCTGCCAAATAAGCTTGGTTTCAAGCTGATCGAACCACTGCGGAGTCTCTTCAAGGATGAAACCCGTGAACTGGGTGAGAAGTTAGGCATTCCGCATGAATTAGTATGGCGGCAACCGTTCCCAGGTCCAGGTCTGGGTATTCGGGTCATTGGTGAGATCACTCCGGAAAAGCTGCAGATTGTGCGTGACTCCGATGCTATCCTGCGAGAAGAAATTGCTAAGGCGGGCTTAGACCAGAAGATTTGGCAATACTTCACTGTTTTGCCAGGCATTCGTTCCGTTGGTGTCATGGGTGACAACCGTACCTATGATTATGCTGTCTGCATTCGGGCCGTTACGTCCATTGATGGAATGACGGCGGACTTCGCTAAGATTCCTTGGGACGTTCTGCAGAAGATCTCAGTGCGGATCGTAAACGAAGTCGATCACGTTAACCGTATCCTTTATGATGTCACGAGTAAGCCGCCGTCGACGATCGAATATGAATGATGTTATAAAACGAATACGGATATAGCAACAATTATATAGCAAAACAAAGGAACTACGTAATTTTAATTAACGTAGTTCCTTTTATTTTTTATGCGGATGTTAGTAAAAAGGGGAAAGTGACCTTTAACCGCTCAATTCCAGCTCATGCCACTAACCCCATCATTGAAGTTAATCTGGAAGATAACACTTTAGGTGGTTATAAAGAAAGCTACCATCATGGGGCAAACTACCTTAAGGATGTGGTTGTTGCCTTAGAACACCAGCATCATTACGCACAAATTAATCTTGTCGGGCATTCCATGGGTAACTTGGAGATCATTAATTGCATAAATGACAAGGTTAATAATCAAAAGCTGCCGCAAGTGGCGCACCTAGTAGCCATTGCCGGTCATTATGACGGTGGCGTATGGGAAAAGAAGATGATGAACGTCAAAATTAATTCCAGGACAGGTAAACCTAACAAAATGGATTCCTCGTATTGGGATTTACTAAGATTACGCAAGACATTACCGCGAAATACAGCTGTGTTTAATATTTATGGTGACCTGCAAGACGGCAGCCACTCCGATGGTGATGTGCCAGTTAACTCCGCTAAGTCGCTTAATTACTTGGTGGCCGGAAGGGCCAAATCCTATCGTGAAGTCGAAATTCGTGGTAGAAAAGGGCAGCATAGCAAGCTCCACCACAATGACCAGGTTAACCGTGAATTAATTAAGTTCCTGTGGGAGAAATAACCAAAAATCATTTATACACAATTAATCTCCGGCGAGTAGGTTGACTTACTTTTTGTAAAAAATAAGCCTTTTGAATTCCCTTTTTTGTACGATGAAATTAAAATAATCAAAACGAGTTTGTGTTATCGCACTAAAGGGAGGAATTACTAATGGCAAAGACGTTAATCCTTTATTATTCGGCAACTGGTACGACGGAAAAGATGGCTAAGGAAGTTGCTGAAAAATTGGGAGCAGACATTCAAGCAATTCATCCAGTTCAGCCTTACTCGCAGGCAGATTTAAACTGGCATGATAAGAATTCGCGAACCTCTATTGAGCAGCATCAGCATGATTCACGCGTCGAAGTTAAGGATGATTTCCCTGACTTGATCAATTACGACAATGTTATTATTGCGCACCCGATTTGGTGGGGGATTCCGCCGCGGATGATTAGTGATGTGATTGATAAGTTAGACTTAAATGGCAATAATCTGACAGGTTTTGCGATCTCTGACGGATCAGACTACAGTCGGTGCCAAAGTTACCTTCAACGTGCCGTAGAGCAAAATCACTACGACGTTCATTTGCTTGAAGGGACAGTATTAAATTCACCTGCCCAAGCTGACAAGTGGCTTGCAGGCCTCAACTTTTAGACGAGGTGATTGATGATGAAAAAAATGGCGCTTTTCCGGCTCTTTTAGCAGCATTGATCAGGTTGTTGATCAGCAGTTATGGCTTTATGAGTCAAAAGAGTTCGCACTGGGTTAACTCCACGACGACGATCTTTATCCACGGCTATGGCAGCAGCTACCATGCTGAAGAGACGATGGTGATGCGTGCACGTTTCAACAATATCACCTCCACAGTGGTACTAGCCCGTGTTGATAATGATGGGAATGTAAGGATAAGCGGCCCATCAATTAAGGGTAAACGCAATCCAATTGTGGAAGTTAATCTAGAGAACAACCGGCAGACTGACATGAATGAAGGAGCCCGGTACATTAATAATGTTATCCAGGCGCTGCAAAAGCGGGATGGTATTAAGAGTTATAACCTAGTAGCTCACTCAATGGGTAACATGGATGCTTTCTCGTATGTCGCTAGGTACGGTACGCAGGCGGGTGCACCTGTTTTGAAAAAGCAGGCCGTATTAGCTGGTGGCCTGACGGGCTGGTCTAGACAAGGCGGCACTCTGCCTTCAAGTATTACTGGCAATTTGGGTTAGCTAAAAGACACCTATCCGCATGCTAAAGTGCTTAATATCGCTGGTGATAAGGGTTCGATGGTCGAATCCCCAATGCAGCATCAAAATCAGTAAAAGAAATGCTGGGTGACCGGCCGAAAAGCTACCAATTTGAGATGTATAAGGGTAAACAATATACTCACAGTAATTTACATGAGAATCAAAAGGTTTCTAACCGGATTAATAATTTCTTGTGGGGTAAATAGAATAATGGATTCCAGTGTTCGCTTTTTGTATAACGACACGGGAATCTTTGTTGTATATAATTCGTTTAACTTGCAGTGGATCAGGTCATGCAGTAAGCTTCGAGACAAATAGTCAATGAATGGGGTTGATCGAATGGATATAAAGATTGAACATGTGACACCTGCCGATTTAGAGGCCGTTGTGCGAATTGAACAGCACGGCTTTACGCCAGAAGAGGCGGGGACGCCGGCAGCCTACCGAGAACGGATCAAAAAGCTAACAGATACGTTTCTAGTCGCTAAAGTCGGCGGCAAAGTAGTAGGCTTCATTGTTGGGCCGGCAGTGGAGGCACAATATGTCACCGATGATATGTACGTCCATACACCAGATAACCTGCCGATTGGTGGTAATCAGTTGGTTTTGTCAATTGCGACCGCCCCCGCATACCGTGGTCATGGTATCGGTAGCAAACTTTTGACGGCGTTGGCAAAGGAAGCGAAAGCAGCTGGTCGGCAAAGCGTCTCCTTGGATTCACTGGCTAAAAATGTGCCTTTCTATGAACATAATGGTTACCACAAGACGCGGGTCTCGGATTCCAGTCATGCCGATGAAACCTGGTACTCGTTAGTGAAAAAGCTTTAATTTGATGAACATTTACAGCAGGCAATAAGGAGAATCTTCATGAAAAAATATGATTACATTTTGATTGGCTCTGGCCCGGCAGCCTATCGTCTGTCCAACTTGTTAGCAAAAACCAACCAGCAAGTATTAGTGGTTGAGGGCAAAGAATTTGGTGGTGCCTGCCCCAATTACGGTTGTGAGCCAAAAATTTTCCTAGAAGGTGCCGTGAGGAATGCTTTACAATCGCAACAGCTGGCAGGGCGTGGTATTAGTAAACCAGCCAAGCTCGACTGGGGCCAGTTAATGCAAACGAAGCTGAAGCGGTTCAATCCCTGGCCAGCAGAAACCAAAGAAATCATCGCCAAGCACCATGATCTAGAGGCTGGCTTTGCACAATTTCTGGACTCACGGACGATTACAGTGAACGACCATCAATATCAGGCTGAGCATATCGTTATTGCAACTGGTCAACATCCGCATCATTTAGCTGTGCCAGGCAGTGAATTTACTCATACCAGTACGGACGTATTATCACTGACGCAGTTACCAAAGCGAGTGGCCATCATTGGTGCGGGTTACGTGGCGATGGAAATGGCGACCTTATTATCAGCTGCCGGTGCACAAGTAACAATGCTGGTCCGCTCGGATCGTGCCCTGCGTGGCTTTGCTCAGGCCGATGTGGATACAGTCGTTGCCGCAATGCAGAAACGGGGCATTTATTTCAGCTTCAATACTCACGTGCAGGCGATTCAGCAGAATGCCGGTGCTTATATCGTCACGACTGATCAAGGAGAAGTTGCTAGCGACTATGTTGTTGACGCTTCAGGACGGGTGCCTAATGTAGAGCGTCTGCACCTGGACAAAGCTGGCATTGACTACGATCGGCAGGGTATTAAAGTTAATGATCATTTGCAGACCAATCAAAAGGGTGTTTACGCTGTCGGTGACGTGGTGAGCCGCAAGGAACCTAAATTGACGCCAGTGGCTGAATTTGAGGCTAGTTACCTGCTTAAGCAGTTAACGCAGGGAAGTAATTTGTCAATTCATTATCCGACAATTGCGACAACGGTCTTTACCTTCCCCGAGATAGCATTAGCAGGAGTTAATCCGGATGATGTGGCTGATAATGGTGATTACCAGGTTAAGAAAGTACCATTAGCAGGCGGCAGCTTGTATGCGGGGCAAAATGACCAATCAGCTAATGCAACCCTGGTATTTAAGGATAGCCAACTAGTCGGTGCAAGTGCTGTTGGCGATGAGGCCGCTAATGAGATTAATGTGTTAGCGCCAATTATCGGCCTGCATATTACCGGTGATCAATTCAATCAGGCAGTGATTAATGCGTACCCGGCAATCGGTGACACGATTGGCAGCGTGCTTTAAGATCTACAGATTAGAAATGACGAATATCTTAGATATAAAAGGATAAGCTGGGAAAGTCTTGTTATTTTAATTTAATAACTTGTGAAAGCTCGGCGGTCTCAGTGGTAAAATTCGACTTAGCATGGTAATACTTAGTCGTAGCCTCAGTTTGAAGACCGGCAACGACGGTCTTCAAGTGATGGCCACCGCGATCCAGACCGAAAAGGGCGTCACAAGTGTTAATGACCAAGGTTCATTTTGAAGATAAGGCAAAGCAGATGGTATAATTTGCCTATCATTGGTACTTGCAGGCGATACCGCATTAACATTGCCGTTGATGGAGAGGATTTATCATGAGAATAAACGTTTTGCAACACACGCCCAATGAAGGACCGGGTTATATTCACCGCTGGTCCCAGTTGCACCATCATGAAATGTATATTTATCATCCTTACCGCTTTGGTCATTTACCGAGTGCGGATGAAACTGATATGTTAGTTATTCTAGGTGGCCCAATGAGCCCAAATGATGACCTGCCGTGGATCAAGGAAGAGCGCAAGTTGGTTAGTCAACTTTTGGCGGATAACAAGCCCATTTTTGGCGCATGCTATGGTGCACAATTGATTGTGAAAACACTAGGCTATCAAATTGGCAAGGCACCACATAAAGAGGTAGGCTGGGCCCCAGTGTATTTGCAATCGCATGTTATTCCGGGGCTGCCAGAAAAGCTTACAGCCTTACACTGGCATGAAGAAATGTTTGAAATCCCCGAGGAAGCAGAATTACTCTTCAACAGTGATTTGGTGAAGAACCAAGGCTTTGTACTGGGTCATCACGTTGTGGGTCTGCAATTCCATTTTGAGCCAGAAGCAGATAACGTCCGTGAAATTGCAATTAATGATAGTCAATACCCGTTAGACCATAATGATCTACACCAAACCAGTCAAGACATTATTGATCATGGTGTACCGGCAGAAAACCAAGAAGTAATGTACAAAATTCTCGATTTTATTTCAGCAAAATAAACTTTACTTAAACAGCTGCAGTCAGAATGCGGCTGTTTTTTTATTTCTGCCTCGCAAACTTCATTTTTCTATAGTTTTATAAGCGCTACCATTGATGATACAATTTACATAGTAATAGCCAAATAAGAAAGGAGAATTATTATGTCAGTTAAACCAAGCGAAGCACAAGATGTGTGGAAAGATGCCGGCGAAAATGTTTTGTTTGAGGTCTTTAAGCTAAAGCGACAGGACCAAGCTAAGGAACAAGCAGGCATTCAAGAGTTTGTCAGTCGTTTCCAGGCCATTGTTCGTTCAATGCGCATCCGGGCAAATGAAGACCATGTAAGAACTACACTAGGCTTTTCCAGTAAGGCTTGGGATTACCTATTTCCTAATGCTAACAAGCCTAAAGAACTGGAAGACTATGAAACGCTGAAGGGACCGAAGTATGAGATGCCAGCTGCTGCAGGCGACATTTTTATTCACTTACGGGCCGACCGGGAAACTGTTGTGTACGAGATGATGAACCAGTTGCGGCCATTCCTAGTTGACTATGCTGACTTAGTTGATGAAACGAAGGGCTTCCGTTACTTTGAAGGTCGAGCAATCATTGGTTTCATCGATGGTACTGAGAACCCAATGGTTGAAGAAGCAGCTGACTATGCCATTGTGGGTGATGAAGACCCCGAATTTGAAAATGGGTCCTACGCTTTCGCACAAAAGTGGCGCCACCATATGGACATTTGGGACAAGCTGTCAACGGAAACTCAAGAAAAGGCGGTAGGCCGAAAGAAATTCTCTGACTTGGAACTGGAAGATGGCGAAAAGTTTAATAACGCTCACAATGTTGCTTCTCAAGCAAAAATCAACGGAGTAGAACAAAAGATTATTCGTATGAACGTACCGTTCTCCGATCCAGCTACAGGGAATACCGGTACCTACTTCATTGGCTATTCTCGTTATTGGAAAGTCACCAAATTAATGTTGCAGAACATGATGGCAAAGAACGACTACCTCCTGACCTTCTCCGACATCCTGGGTGGACAACTCTTCTTCATTCCATCACGTCCCTTGTTAGAAAAGATTGGTGACGGTGAATTTAAGTAATTGAGAGTTTTGAACATTGTGTATTGATGTTCACTCACACGATAATGCCCCTATCTAGGGGTATTATTTAGTTATTCCTTAATTGCATGAGTTTTAATTTAAAATAGTACTTTTACATTAATCGTTTAGCTGAATACAATTAAGTTACGAGAAATAATTAGGAGGTCGTTCAGATGTCAATTAAAGAAAGTGCACAATGAATTCACCAGAACCAATTAGCACAGACCGATCCCGAGTTAAGCGCAATTGTGAATAATTTTGCCTTTGATGAAGTGCAAGCGGATGTTGATCTGCCTGATCGGACTAAAATGTTGTCTACAATTACTTACTTGTTAGGCGTGCAATGCCTCGATGAATTTAAGTTGATGCTGCCGGTTGCGCTGGATAATGGTGTTTCTCCAGTCGAAGCTAAAGAAGTTATATACCAAGCAATTGACTACTTGGGTCTCGGCCGAGTACTGCCATTTATTTATGCAAGTAACGAAATTCTTACTTCCCGTGGCATTAAGTTGCCATTAGAAGGCCAAAGCACTACCACTCCTGATGACCGTTTGGCAAAGGGTGAAGAAACACAGATTCGTCTGTTTGGTCCCCAAATGAAGGATTTTGGCAAGAAGAGTACGATTAATAAGTGTTGGTCGACAATTGTTTTGGTGATTACTACACCCGTAAAGGTTTAAGTGATAATGACCGTGAAATGATCACCTTCTGCTACATCACTGCTCAGGGCGGTTGTGAACCACAGCTGTTAGCTCATGCGCAGGCAAACATTAAGTTAGGCAATGGTAAAGCATTTTTGCTGAAAGTTATCCAGCAAAATGTTCCGTTCATTGGCTACCCTCGTTCCCTGCATGCTGTACGAATCGTAAACGAAGCTGACAAGGCCGTTAATAACCAGTAAAAATAATTTCTAATTAAAGAAAGCACCGGTTTTTGCCGATGCCTTTTTTTGATTAAATTAATGTTCATCTATGATCAATATTCTTGACAAAATAGTTAAAAAGATAAGTGGAATCTTAATAGCGATTACAATCCTGCTATAAAGCCTTACAGAGGCGTTTAAGCAAATGGATTTGCAATTAAGCAGAAAGGTGCTACTATAAACAATGTGAAAAGGTTCACACAAGTTTTCAAAGGGAGATGTCAACAAATGGGACGTTTGGATAATAAAGTAGCCATTATTACTGGTGGTTCTAAAGGTATTGGTGCTGCCGTTGCTGAACGCTTTGTTGAAGAAGGCGCTAAGGTAGTTATCACTGCTCGTCATGCTGAAGAAGGCGAGAACTTGGCTAAGAAGTTGGGTGAAGACAAGGCATTGTTTGTTACCCAGGATGTTTCACAAGAAGCTGAATGGAAAAAGGTAATGGACGCTACCATCGAAAAGTTCGGCAAGGTTAACATCATCGTTAACAACGCTGGTATCGGTGAATATGCAGATGCAGAAAAGATTGATGCTGACAACTGGAACCGGACAATTGCCATTAACCTGACTGGTACGATGTGGGGTATTCACTATGGCATTAACTACATGAAGGATAACGGCGAAAGTAACTCCATTATCAACCTGTCTTCAATTGAAGGCTTGATTGGTGACCCTGACCTGTTTGCATACAACGCATCTAAGGGTGGCGTTCGTCTGATGACTAAGTCCGCTGCCTTAGACTGTGCTCGTAAGCACTACAACATCCGGGTTAACTCCATTCACCCAGGATACATCATGACGCCATTAGTTCAGAATCTGATGGACACTGACCCAAGCGTTAAGGACCACTTGATTTCTCTGCACCCAGTTGGCCGTTTAGGCAAGCCAGTTGAAGTAGCCAACATGGCACTCTTCTTGGCTTCTGATGAATCCAGCTTCAGCACTGGTTCTGAATTCGTATGTGACGGTGGCTACACTGCTCAATAATCTAAAATTGAAAATGGTAGCAAAAGCGTTGGCAATAATGCCAGCGCTTTTTTGTTGCCCAGGAATCTGAAATATTGGCTGCGATTGTTAATAAGTTCGGATTATCGTTGCTTAATTAGTGACATTCATTATGAGCGTTTGCTTTTACGCAAAATCAGCATTGCTGAAAAACACGAACAATAACTAGGCATAAATATTTTAAATAAAAAATTTCCACTCTAATCCGCATAATGACAGTGATTGAAACTGTTTCAGAAATAAAATCCGAACTAATTTGCGATTAACCCTTTACAAATAAATGTGAATATCATAATATAATTCCTGTTGTTTGTTCGTATTTGATGGATGGAGTGATAAAAGAAAATGAATGCCATTAGTAAGTATTTTCAGCTTGATGAGCTGAATACCAACGTTCGGACAGAAGTGTTGGCGGGATTTACCACCTTCATTTCCATGTCCTACATTTTATTTGTAAACCCGAACGTTTTGGGTGCTGCCGGAATGGATAAGGGTGCGGTCTTTACTGCCAGTGCTTTAGCGGCCGCATTTGGTTGTTTGATGATGGGTATTTACGCTAAGTACCCAATTGCTGTTGCCCCTGATTTAGGAATTAACGCCTTCTTCGCTTATTCCGTAGTTATCGGCATGGGTGTAAAGTGGCAAACTGCCATTGCTGGTGTGTTTGTTGCTTCCATCATTTTCATTCTGATCACGGTTTTCAAGCTGCGTGAAATGATTATTAATGCGATCCCTAGTGATTTGAAATATGCGATCTCTAGTGGGATTGGTTTCTTTATCGCATTCTTGGGCCTGCACCAAGGTGGTCTGATTATCGCCAACAAGTCGACGGTGGTTGGCTTGGGTAGTTTTACTTCCCCAATGAACTGGTTAACGATTGTTGGTTTGATTGCTACTTCAATTCTGCTGATTTTAAACGTTCCTGGTGCGATTTTCATTGGTATGGTGATCACCACGATCGTTGGTTTGATCTTTGGCCTGATCCCAATGCCACATCACATTATTTCTGCTGCTCCTAGCTTGGCACCAACGTTCGGTGTTGCTATCAAGCACATTGGTGACATTAATACTTTGCAATTATGGGTGGTTGTCTTTACTTTCCTGCTTGTCACCTTCTTTGATACTGCCGGTACGCTGGTTGGCTTGGCTCAACAAGCTGGTTTCATGAAGAACAACCGGATGCCACGGGTTGGCCGGGCATTGATGTCTGACTCTACTGCCATGCTGGTTGGTTCTGTAATGGGTACTTCACCAATTGGTGCCTTTGTTGAATCTTCTGCTGGGATCGCTGTTGGTGGTCGTTCTGGTTTAACTGCTGTGGTTACTGGGATCCTGTTTATTATCGGTATCTTCTTCTCACCACTGCTGACGGTGATTACTGACCAAGTTACTGCTCCCGCACTGATCATTGTTGGTGTTATGATGGCCCAAAACCTGAAGCACATTCACTGGGAAGATATGTCAATTGCTATTCCGTCATTCCTGGTTGTTCTGGGAATGCCATTGACCTACAGTATTTCTGATGGGATGGCTTTAGGCTTCATCGTGTACCCAATCACGATGATCGCTGCTAAGAAGGGTAAGGAAGTTAACTGGGTTATGTACCTGCTCTTCTTCATCTTCATTGGATTCTTGTGGATCTTGGAAGTTAAGTAGCTAATTTTGAATAAGATAAAAGGGCCCTTGCAATTTGCAAGGACCCTTTTCATATATGGTGTTGTTACTTAACGGCATTAATCGCTTCGTTAATTGGTGTTTCACCTTTGCGAATCATCAGCACTTTGCCGATCGTGTTATCTGCAGTTAAGCAATTAGCAAGGAAATTGGCAACATCAGAAATCGGAATGTCAGTGTCTTTATTTTCCCCGACACTAATCATATTAGTACCCGTTTCTTCAGTTAGGGTTGCGGGTTGGACAATGGTGTAGTCCAGCTTTGTGTTAGAGATAAGGTAATTATCAGCGAAGAACTTGGCAATATTGTAATCCATAATGCTTGCCAATGCAGGGATCTGCGCCCACTTTTCTGGCTGCAGGGCGTACATGGAGCTCAACATAATGTAACGCTGAATGTGATTTGTTTCGGCAGCGATCATGCTCTTAACTGCACCCATTGCGTCAGTTTGCAAAACGTCATGGCCACGGGAACCAGCGGTGAAGTAAACCGCATCATAGCCATTGATGAGTTGGTTAATCGCTGCTTGACTGTCATGCAGGTCAAGCTTAACAGCGGTCACGTTATCTAATTTGACAACCTTTTCAGGGTGCCGCGCACCAGCAGTCACTTGGTTACCCTGCTTTACCAGGTCTTTAATCAATGCAGTTGCCACACGACCAGAACCACCGACAACAAAGACTTTTTTCATCGTAAAATACCTCCATTATTGTTTACTAATTTATTGTAAGCAATCATTGGGCTAATAAACAATTAATAACACTCGACCACATTGCATAGGTAAACAGCATTTAAAAAATGACGAGACCATACCCATTTTGACTGCATGATGGTATAGTTAACTTAATTAAGTTAGGGAAGAGGGTATTGACCGTGAAGAAATACGTAATTGAATTAAATGAAGACGATTATCAAATGTTGAAGGACTGCCATTCCAAGAATCCTTCAATCATGAAGGCTTTGGAAAACGCTAAGGAAGAAAACTAGTCTTCTAAATAGCAATTATTGAAGGTGCCTCATTATGAGGCGCCTTTTTCTTATGCCAAAAATTAATGAAGATCCATACATAATAAATATTTTCAATTAAGTGCATTTGCCGCTACAATTGTATTAGTAATGATTGTTTTCCATTAGGAAGGAGACTTATAAATGAAAGCTGCAGTATTTGCCAAGGCTGGTCAAATGAAATTGGTTGACATGGACAAGCCAACTATTCAACAACCGGACGATGCTATTTTACGAGTAGTCCGCACTTGTGTTTGCGGTTCCGACTTGTGGAATTACCGGGGCATTAACCCAGTTAAGGAAAATCAGATCAACTCCGGTCATGAAGCAATTGCGATTGTAGAAGAAGTTGGGGATGACATCACTACTGTTAAGCCGGGCGACTTTGTCATTGCACCATTCACCCATGGCTGTGGTCAGTGTACTGCTTGTTTAGCGGGCTTTGATGGCTCTTGTCAGGCACACCAAGACAACTTTAGCGAAGGTGTGCAGGCGGAATTCATTCGTTTCCAACACGCTCAGTGGTCCTTGGTCAAGATCCCAGGTAAGCCAAGCGATTACAGTGAAGGCATGTTGAAGTCACTTCTGTCATTAGCTGATGTTATGGCTACTGGTTACCACGCAGCACGGGTTGCTAACGTCAAGGAAGGCGACACCGTTGTTGTAATGGGTGACGGGGCGGTTGGCCTGTCTGCAATCATCTCTGCTAAGCTACTGGGTGCTAAGAAGATTATCTCCACTAGTTGTCATGAAGACCGGCAGAAGTTGGCTAAGGAATTCGGTGCTACTGATAATGTCGCTGCTCGTGGTGACGAAGCGGTTAAGGAAATCATGGACTTAACTAATGGCCAAGGTGCCGACGCCGTTCTGGAATGTGTTGGTACTGAACAGTCAACGGAAACCGCAATGGCCGTTGGTCGTCCAGGCTCCATCGTTGGTCGGGTAGGCCTGCCACATGGTAAGGCAATGAACACAGCTGCTACTTTCTACACCAACAAGATTGTTGCTGGTGGTCCAGCTTCAGTAACTACTTACGATAAGGAATTACTGCTGAAGGCCGTATTGGATGGCCAGATCAACCCAGGTAAGATCTTTACTAAGACCTTTACCCTTGATCAAATCGATGATGCTTACAAGGCAATGGACCAGCGTCAAGCTATCAAGTCCTACGTTAAGGTCAGCAATTAATTTAATAACAGCTAAATAAGTGAAAAACAGGCAGATGCGGTGCTAATCGTTACATCTGCCTGTTTATTTTTATTAAGCCTGGCGAGGATTGGTGAATGGTTGTTAAAATAGTTTCGTTACAAAAAGGAGCGTGAATGATTAGTGAGTGAGGATAAACATACTATTGGCGGTAGAGTATATGCTGCCATTTTTGCCGTCGCTTTATTGAGTTTTATGGGGATCATGACGGAAACGGCGACCAGTGTTACTTATCCGGAATTATCGACGCAGTTTCACATTTCTCTAGATACTACACAATGGATTACGGCCGGTTATTTATTGATGGTGACGATCGTAATGGGGACCACCGCGTATCTGCTAAAGCAAGTGGCAGCCAAAAAGTTACAAGCCTTGGCCGTGTGTGCCTTCATTATTGGCGATGTTGTCTGTGCCTTAGCAAACAGCTTTCCAATGCTTATGATTGGACGATTAGTTCAAGCAATGGCTACTGGCTTAGCGACGCCTACAATGTTTCACTTGATCTTTACAAAAGTTCCTCGTGAAAAGCTAGGTGAGATGACGGGGTTAGCAGCGATGGTTATTTCGTTAGCACCGGCGTTGGGCCCGACTTATGGTGGCCTGATTTCCACCAATATGTCTTGGCAAGTGATTTTCTGGTTAATTTTGCCATTTGCATTTGTTTCATTAATTATGGGGCAAGCATTTATTGATAGCGAACCAACTCAAAAGGGCGCCGAACCGTTTAGCTACGCCAGCTTCATCAGTCTAGCCTTAGCGATGTTTGTCTGGATTGACGCACTATCGATGATTGGCAAGTACGGGTTTACCGGCCGCTTCTGGATCATGCTACTTATAGCTATCGCTTTATTTGCGTTCTTTATTTACCTCAACATTCATGATAAATCGCAATTAGTGGACTTAAGTATCTTTCATTTTCCGGCAGTAAGTATGGATGGGCTGACTTACTTCAACCTCCAATTCATGAATATCGGTATTAGCTTGGTCATCCCGGTATATGCCCAGTATGTTCTCAAAGCAAATGCCTTCATTGCCGGGCTGATCCTGTTGCCCGGAACGATTGTCGGGGCGATTGTTTCGCCACTAGCCGGCCACATTGCTGACCAGCATGGGTTCCGCATGCCAGTGATGATCGGCAACGTGCTTTTAGTATTAGGGGCCTTGTTATTCTGGGCTTGCCAAGATCAGTTAACCCCATTCTTGTTGATGCTATTTTTCCTTGTACTGCGGACCGGTTTCAACTTTACTTTCTCTAACACCATTTCGAACGCCTCTGTCCAAGTACCAACGCAGAATACTGCGGATGTTTCGTCAATTTTCAACATGACGCAGCAGTTTGCCGGAGCAACGGGGGTCGTCTTTCTGGCTTCGTTGATGGCTATTTTCCAGAACCGTGGCACTGGCAGCATGGCACAAAGAACATATAATGGTGGCCGGGTCGATTTTATTATTATGATTATCTTGGCCGTAATCACCTTTGCCATTAGCGTAATCAACTATGGCCGCCAGGCACGGCAGCATAATTAAAGATATTTGATTATTTACTAAACCAGCTTGCACCGTTTCTGGGGCTGGATCGTGGCGGACACAACTTTGAGCCAATGATTCTATTGTCTCAAAGCTTGGTCTTGTCGTAAGCGCAGTCTGCGCTTACGACAATCTCACCACTGAGCCCCAGTGTGCAAGCTGATTTTTAGGCTTTGTGGCGCATCATTTAATGACTGTCATGGTCAATCTACAAGCGAATACCTCGTTTTTGTTTGCGTGTATCATTTTAAAATTGACTGCCGGCAGTTTATAATTAAAAAGCGTAAAACGAACAAACATTCTGTTAGGAGGTGTGAACATGAACCGGATGCAGGTTCTGCGTTATGTGAAAGCTCAATATGGCGTGGACGGTCAGTACAAGTGGCGGCGCTTTCCTGATGACTGCGTGCTCGTGTGTCCGGTTACCGGCAAGTGGTTTGCTTTATTGATTAGCCGCAACCCGGATGTGACGCATCTGACAGAAGACAGGCGACAAAATTTTCTGGAAATCCATTATGGTGAGGGTGCCACTAAGTTACGCCAACAGGGAGTGTTTAATGCACCAACCAGGATGGCTGACGGTTCCTGGGTCAGTATTCGTTTGGATGACCAGACACCGGTTGCAGCAGTTAAAGAAGCACTGGATCACGCGTTTGACCGTGCCCGTAAGACACAGGTCGTGCAGGAGAAAGAGCACTTAATTACGGTCCTGCCATTCGGTGATGAGCAGGATGGTTTTAGTGATCAACCATTGCCAAAGCCAGCCCATTTTCAACCAAAGCAACAACTCAAAATGCCAGAACCGCTTCGGAAAATGCGGGCAAAATATGACTACACTTTGCCTCCTTTGAAAGGTCGTAATCAGAATTTCTACCAGCAGGGAAAGCTGATGGCCGATTATGAGGATGATTATGAATATTTGGGTGATTTTCGGCACTTCTTCCCAACCTACCACGATATGACAGTCGGTCAATTGCGCGGTTACTTCACTTGGCGGACAAAATTACGTAAAGGAAAAATTGAAAAGGCGCCGACATCGTTTGCCTACGTTTATATATATGAATTGTTAAACCAGATTGGGGTATCTTCCGTACAGGATGGCTACCAAAAACTAGCATCTTTTCCGCGGCAATATGCTAATTATGCAGACGAACAGATGTTAAAGTATTTGGCACAGTGGCGAAAAGACTACGTTGTCTATTACCAAATGGGTGACCAGGAAAAGCAGGCCGAATTTGGTGATGAAATCAAAATTGATCATGCTTATGAAGTGCTTAAAAATGTTGACGATACAAAGGGTGACGAAGTTTATCAAGCATTAATTTCATTAGCAAGCTACCATTTAGACAAGTGCCCGTTGATGAAGAATAATCCAGCAGTGGTTTATCGCATTGTGCAGCTGACTTGGGCGAACTTGCTAAAAGAATCTCAGGTAAACATCATGCAAAACTTATTGGGCTGGCGAGGAGAAGTCCAGGTGCACCTGTTTGGTAACGCGGTGTTCTATGATCGGCAACCAGTACGTACTACGCAATACAAGATTGACGATGCCCGCGAGTATGTTTGCGAATGGGGCAAATGGCGCCGTCAGACGTTTACGCCGGTGAAGGGACGCAAACAAAATATTAATCACTTACTGCATGAAATTGACCGACTCATTCGGCTAGCGACACATGAAGGACGACCATTAAAGCCCCAGGATGTGCCCGATTATGAGTTGGCAGCCGTTAAAAAAGCAATTCAGCAATACCGAGAAGAGCAACTAATTGCCCACCGACCTAAGCTGGATCTCAGTCATGCAAACTTACAAAAAATTCGTGACGATGCTAGTGAAACTCAAGAGAGCCTATTAACCGAAGAAGAAAGACAAGCAGAGGATGCAGAAGCCACTCAGGATGAGTATGAGGAAGCGGCTGCTAATGCTGTCGCCAGTCAGTCAACGATATCATTAACAAAATCTGCTGATACAGCGGCCGTCTTTGAACCATCTTTTGCTGACGAAACGGATGATGACGAAGACCAACCGCAATTGTCAAATGACGAAAGCTACTTCTTAGCGCATTTGCTTAAGGGGCAGCCATGGCAAGATTATTTACGTGACCACCACTTGATGGCCAGCATTTTGGCTGATTCAATCAACGAAAAAATGATGGAAGTCATCGGTGACACGGTGATTGAATTTGATGATCAAGGGCAACCACAAATCGTTGAAGATTATCGCCCAGATATAGAGGATTTATTGAAAGCAGGTGAATCACATGCCCAAGACTAAACGGGTACCAAAAAGAATTGCGCAAACCATATTGAATTCGTTAAAAGGTGGGGTGGTGCCGCGCATCGGCCTTCCTTATATTACGGTCGGAAGGAAGAATGAAATTGCTGCCTTGCTCCATGATGTCGACATTATTAGCCAAGGCGGTGCATCGTTTCGCTTCATTATGGGGCGCTATGGTTCCGGCAAGAGTTTCCTGTTGCAGACTATTCGTAACTACGTGATGGACCGCGGTTTCGTAGTAGTCGATGGTGATTTGTCGCCCGAACGCCGTCTCCATGGAGGTGATGGTAAAGGACTGGCGACCTACCGCGAATTAATTCAAAATTTGTCGACCAAAACGCGTCCAGAAGGCGGAGCCCTGCCATTGGTTTTGGATCGCTGGATCAGTTCGGTGCAAAGCCAAGTAGCGATTCAACAAAACCTGACACCGGATGACCCAGCCTTTGAAAGTGCCTTTGATAAGCAGATTTATCAGGTGATTTCGTCTTTAAATGAGCTGGTTCATGGATTCGACTTCGCTAAATTACTGAACATGTATTATCACGCCTACATCACTGGTGATGATGAGACCAAAGCCAAGGTAATCAAATGGTTCCGGGGTGAATATAACCGCAAGACGGATGCCAAGAATGAGTTAGGGGTCAATATCATCATCAACGACGATGACTGGTATGAATACCTGAAACTCTTTGCGGCCTTTTTCCAGCAAGCTGGTTATCAAGGAATGATAATCATGATTGACGAACTGGTTAATATTTCAAAGATCCCGAATAGCATTAGCCGGCAGTACAATTATGAAAAGATTTTGACCATGTATAACGATACGTTGCAGGGTAAGGCTAAGTACCTGGGAATTATCATGTGTGGTACGCCACAGGCCATTGAAGACCGGCGCCGGGGTGTATACTCTTATGAAGCGTTGCGGTCACGACTGGCGCAGGGCAAGTTTGCTAAGGAAGGGGCCCAAGATATGTATGCCCCCGTCATCAAACTGGAGTCCTTGACGGCTGAAGAGATGCTGGTCTTAACTGAGAAGCTGGCTAATATGCATGCCCAGCTTTACGGCTATGAACGCACAATCACGGAGGATGACTTAGCGACGTTTATTAAGATTGAGTATGGCCGTATTGGGGCCAGCTCAAATATCACGCCCCGAGAAATTATCCGTGACTTTATTGAGTTGCTTGATATTCTGTGGCAGCATCCTGACACCAAAGTTGAAGAGTTATTGCAATCAGATCAATTTAATTATTCACAGTCGGATGCGGTGTCCAACAAGAGTGACGACCAATTCGCTGAATTTGAGATTTAGGAGGGAAAAGCATGGATGTCTTCTCACGGTATGCGCCGTTTATCCAAGATTACATTTATTCGCAAGGCTGGCAAAAGCTACGGGGCATCCAACAAGCTGCTGGTGAAGCCATTTTCAACAGTGATGATAATGTGTTGCTATCAGCACCGACTGCCTCAGGCAAGACAGAAGCGGCCTTTTTCCCGATCTTGACACTATTGGATGAGCATCCGGCAGACTCGGTGGGTTGCTTATATATCGCGCCGTTGAAGGCGTTAATTAACGACCAATATGGGCGATTATGTGACCTGTGCCGGGAACCACATATTCCGGTTACTCGTTGGCATGGCGATGTTGCTCAGTCGCAAAAGCGGACATTAATTCGCAAGCCGCGTGGTATTCTGCAGATCACGCCGGAATCATTAGAGTCATTGATGATTAATAAGCACATGGATATTCCGAGCTTATTTGGCGACTTGCGCTTCATTGTAATTGATGAAATTCACTCATTTTTACGCAGCGACCGGGGTGGTCAGACTTTCTGCTTAATTCAGCGATTGTCCCGTGTGGCTGGCTGTAATCCGCGACGGATTGGCTTGTCGGCTACGATTGGTGATCCAACTGCTGCTGGTAAATTTCTATCGGCCGGCAGTAATCGAAAAACGCTAGTGCCAAAAGTTAAAGATACTCATGAGGTGTGGCGCTTGTCGATGGAACACTTTTACAAGGATCCGGTGCAGGCAGGGGACAACGCCAATATCACTAAGACAGTGCAACCGATGCTCGGTCCAAAGACGGATAAGGCGCCGCAAATGGCCGATCCCGGTTTAGCCTATATCTTTGAGCATACTCGGGGGAAGAAATGTCTGGTTTTCACCAATAGTCGTGAGGAATGTGAGGCGGTCTGCCAGGCATTACGCTCTTATTGTGAGGCTAATCATGAACCAGATCGTTTCATGATTCACCATGGTAATTTGTCCACTGCTTTTCGACAAACAGCTGAGGAAGCGATGAAGGACGAAGATTCCATGATGACCACTTGTGCCACCGCGACTTTGGAATTGGGCATCGATGTTGGTCGCTTAGAGCGGGCTTTCCAGATTGACGCACCGTTTACGGTGACTGGTTTTCTACAACGACTGGGACGGACTGGTCGCCGGGGAAATCCGCCCGAAATGTGGCTGGTTATGCGCGAAGAACACCCAGAATCGCGGGTAATGCTGCCGGAACTGATTCCGTGGCCGCTTCTGCAGGGAATCGCTATTATTCAGCTTTACCTGGAAGATCGCTTCGTTGAACCGCCACGGACTGGTCGCCACCCTTACAGCTTGCTGTACCACCAAACAATGAGCACGCTGGCTGCCGGTGGAGAAATGACGCCAGCCGAACTGGCATCCCGAATCTTAACGTTGCCTTATTTCGACAACATTACGGCGGATGATTTTAAGGTGTTGCTGCACCATTTGCTGAAAACGGACCACCTTGAACGTACCGAAAATGGCGGCCTAATTGTCGGCCTGGCCGGTGAACGGGTAGTTAACAACTTTAAGTTTTATGCGGTCTTTGCAGAAAACGAAGAATACAGTGTCCACTCTGGATCCGAAGAACTTGGTACGATCGTGAAACCGCCGCCGGTTGGTGACAAGATTGCCATTGCCGGCCGGGTATGGGTGGTTGAAGATGTTGATCGCAAGCACCACCAGGTATACGCTCACCAGGTTAAGGGACGGGTACCAGCTTATTTTGGCGACGTTCCCGGTGATATTCACCCACGGATTCTGCAACGGATGCGGAAAGTGTTGGTGGAAAGTCAAGATTATCCTTACTTGATGAAGAATGCGACGGCCCGCCTACTTGATGCCCGTGCAACTGCCCAAGCCAGTGGCATGTTAAAGAAGCCATTGATCAACTTAGGCGGCAAGATGTGGTGCCTATTCCCGTGGACGGGTACGTATGCCTTCTTAGCCTTAGAGCGACTATTACGCCTGAAGTGTGCTAAACGGCTCGGCTTAAGAGGCTTCAATTCCGTCCGCCCATATTTCATGGAATTTTCAATGGATGTGAGTGAAAAAGAGTTTTATCAAATCTTAGCGGAAGAAGCCGATAAAGATTTTGACCCAATGGACTTAGTCTTTGATGGTGAAGTCCCCGACTTTGATAAATACGACAAGTACTTGCCTGACCAATTAGTGCAAAAAGGCTTTGCCACTGGAGTATTGGACATCCAGACAATGCGTCAGTGTGTGCACCAGATGGTAGAACAAGGATTAAATCAATAGTTGGTGAAGCATAGCCAACTTACGATAAGGTAAAGTTTTGTCTACCCAAATAATAGCTGCGCGTCGTGCGATCCAGCCCCAGCGGTAACGCAAATTGATATATTTATAAACGTCTAGAAAAAGGAAATCACCTGTTACTCCGCAAATGTGCAACAGGTGATTTTGTGCAATAAAAAAGGGCCCGCCAGCCGGCAAGTCCTAGTTAGAAATGAGATATGGAAACTCATCCGGACATGACTAAAGGTTGAGTTTCGTTGAGGTAAAGACAGGTAGCCTCTTATGAGTAATCAACTATCTGGCTTTGATTCTGTATTGTAGCACTAAAATTAGAAAAAGTTTCATTAAAATAAGAAAAAATCTATTTTTTCATAACAATCTTGGTAACCGCTATTTTTGTAATACCTATTAAACAATGTTTCTAATAAATAATAAGCAATTGCTCATTTTTATATTAAAGACTAATGGATTGGCGTTTTTTAGCTGAGATATGGGGTCTATAATAAGCACATTATTGAGTGGAGGAGAAGCACAAAGTAATGACGCGTAAACAGAAATTAGTGTTGAGCATTATGATCTTGGGAACCTTCTTTGGAATCATGTGCTCGACCATGATGAATATTGCTTTACCGACTTTTATGAAGGTGTTCAATATTTCATCATCACAGGTACAATGGGTCAGCAATGGCTATATGCTGATCAATGCACTGATGATTCCAGTCTCAGCTTATTTAATCAAACGCTATTCTTATCATTGGCTCTTCATTTCGTTTACTGCCATTTTTGGTTTAGGGACATTAATGGGGGCCTTAGCACCAAACTTTCACCTGATCGTGGCTGGCCGGATGGTACAAGCACTAGGATCAGGAATCATGATGCCCTTAGTTAACGTCATGGCGATGAAGTATGCCAGTGTTGGCCACCAAGGTGAGGTAATGGGCATTGTTGGTCTGGCGTTCAACTTTTCGCCCATCATTGGGCCGTCCATAGCAGGACTGATTTTGGACTTCTTTAGTTGGCGCTACCTCTTTCTCTTAGTCTTGCCGTTTATTCTCGTTACGTTACTCCTGTCGTTCTTCTTCATGCCCAGTTTGAAGACGGGTGAGTGTCCCCAATTCAATACTTACGGCCTGATTACTTCATCTTTAGGTCTTTGGTTTTTGCTGAATAGTTTTTCCAACTTAGGGGTAGTGTCTTTCCTGTCATGGGCGGTCGCTGGCTCGCTTACGGTGGGCATATTCTTTCTCATTATCTTTGGCGTGACACAGTGGCATAGTGACCATCCATTTATTAACCTGCGCATCTTTACTTATAAGCAGTTTACAATCGCGATTGTGGTTAATTGCCTGTTAGTTTCCACTATGTACGGCAACACGATTTTATTGCCATTAATGATCCAAAATGTGATGGGCAAGAGTGCCTTTATTTCTGGATTAGTCATTTTACCAGGCGCCATTTCTACCGGTATCTTGTCACCGTTGAGTGGCCGTCTCTTTGATCGTATTCCTATTTGGCGGATGGTTACCTTTGGCCTGTTAGTAGACCTCTTTGGAACGGCAATGCAGGCGTTTGTTGGTGTGCATAGTGGTGCGGTGTTTGTGGCCTTTTGGCAATGGGTTCGTCAGGTCGGTATTGTGAACATGTTAATTCCGCTACAGACAGAAGCCTTAGCCATTCTGCCGAAGAAGGAGTTGCCGGACGGGGTAGCCACTTTCTCTACGACACGGCAGATTGCTGCTAGCTTCGGTATGGCCTTTGTGGTGGCGGTCGTCAATTTGATTGATCATAAACACCACTTAGGGACATCGCAAGTAGGTATCCAAGCTGGTTTCTTAACCTGTTTTGCCGTCTTGTTAGTGGCCCTCATAATTAGCCAATTTTTCCGGACAAAGCGGCAAGAGTTCCAACACGAATGAGTTAAAGGGGAATGTAGCTGAATAGCTGCATTCCCTTTTATAGTTGGGTATGACTTTGTCGATATTGGAGGGGACTTTGCGCCACTGCTTGTTTGAAAATGCGACTGAAGTAATGGCGAGATGAGAAACCTAATTAGTTCGCTATCTGGTTGATGCTTTTTTTGCTGGTAACCAGTGTTAGAGGCCGTTGCTATTGTTATTTATTTGATTCAATGAATAGCAGACGATGCAAGTATTAGTACTGAGTCTAATGACGATCAATATAGGCTAAGACAAAAAAACGCTGCCGCCTTTGATCGGCGACAGCATTGTATGGGTATATTTAGTTAGTTTTTCCAATTATTAATGAGCAAAGTGCTCTTGCATGAACTTAATCGACATGGACAATTCAACCTTGCTTTCCGGAGTACCTAAGCCGGCAGTGGCGAAGGCATGGAAGAAATCATGGTAGGCAGCTGATTCAACGGGAACGTTGTTTTCAATACATTGCTTAATCACAAACCGACTGTCCGGCTCCAGGCATTCATGCACATCGTAGGTCAAACGCATTGGACATAATCCCTTGTAGTCGGCGTTGATTAAGGAAACGAGCGGGTTGTCGATATCTTCTGGCTTGGCATACATCTTGGCCAGTGACTTTAAACCAGCAACGGACACAACATAGTCATGCGGTGCAGCTGGCAGTGGTAATTTAGCGTAAAAGTCAGCCACGACACTGTTCAAAACCAGACAAGTTGATTGTGGCAAATGGCGCATCTTGCAATAAACCGCTAACGCCAAACTTAGGTAGACACCACCGCTTTCGCCAATGGCAGCGATTTGATAATCAGGGTACTGTTCGCGGATGCCCTGGTAAATAGCAACTGTATCATCTAAGGATGCCGGATATTTGTGTTCCGGAGCCAGCCGGTATGAACCAGCGATCACACGCAGGCCACTGACCAAAGCTAATTGTGCGGCATAGACAACAGCAGTTTTTTCGTCACCGGTAATTAAGCCGCCACCATGAACGTAGTAAATGCTATCTTGACCAGCCAAGTACTTTGGCGTGCAGATGCCGATAGGAATGTTGTTCAGCTTATCTTCAGTCACTTTGACGTTTGGAATCTTGGGCTGGTTAGCGTAGGAATGCGCCAAGAATTCCCGACAAGCCTGTACGTCGATCTTCGACTGGCTAAACATCCCGTTGGTCATTTGCTTCATGTTTTTAACGAGTACTTGCATTTCTTTGGACATTTAAATCACCTCAAAATTATGAATCAACAGTGAAATGAATTGTTACATGTAACTTGATTCCAATGTACGGCAAGCAGCGTGGTTAAGCCATAGTTTGCAGCCAAGTGGCACAAAAGGACATGAGGTTGTTTCAAATCGGACAGGCAAAGGAGATGTGAAGATGAAAGAGCAAGCAGCTAAGCGCCAATCGAGCCGGGAACTGTTATTTATTGGTCTGTGTCATTTGCTTGAAACACAGACGCTGACAGAAATTTCCATATCGGGTCTTTGTAAGGCGGCAGGGGGTGGTCGGTCAACTTTCTACCGTTATTACAAGATTCCAGAGAATGTTTTGGTTGATAAATTCAAATATGAGATTCAGCGGATGATCACGACCAACGTTAGTGAAGGAAACAATGAAAAGAAGCGTATTTATGCCATTATTTTGGAGACCTGCCTTTTTGCGGACAAGTATCCGGTTATTCTCTTTGCTAATTTAAAGACACCCACGATGATGCAAAATGTGATTACCCGGGCAATAGAGGGACGTAATTTCACCTTTAACCGCAAAGGCATGCATTTTAACTACCAAGATCAAGTATTCTTGGCAGGTGGCGTGAATGGTGCATTGACCCAGTGGTATAAAAACGGGCGCCAGGAACCAGTTGAGAATTTAGCCATGCGCCGCACACAGTATTGCTATCGTTTCCTCTTTGGACAGGATTTAGATTTTCCGCTATAGCAAAAGCAAACCGTGACCTCAATGAGAGATCACGGTTTTTGTTATAGTAATTACTTTTATATGTGTTTAAGGACAACAGGCGCAAAGTTGTATCCGCCAAACAGGGTTGCTGCCTGTGCTCCAGCTTTCAGTGGGTGCATCATATGTTGTTAACCGAGGCGGCGTAAAACATTGGTCTTCGCAAATGCGCGTAAGACGACTAATACAACCAACGATTCAATGGGCCAGGAAATGATTTCTTTTGGCAATCGCAATATTAATAAAGCTGTAAAGGTGCGGCTGCCACTGCCTGCACTTAAGGACATGATGTAAATCCATAAGGTAGTTAAGAAGACATTGCTAATCAAAATCTGGACGAATTCATAGCAAAAGATCCGTCGCCAGTTGATAGGCTGCTGGTAGAGGAAGATACCAGCAAGAACGCCTGAAATAAAAGCGGATAAGGTAAAGCCGGGAAAAAACATGTTCCCCGTGTTCAAAATAGTGTTGCTAATGATGTCGTTGACGATCATGACACCACCGCCAATCCAGGGCCCTAGGCAATAGCCAATCAGGGCGGTTGCAATGAAGCCCAGTCCAACTTTCAACAAAGCCGGATCACCGATGGATAACTTACCTAAAATCACTTTCAGACCGCACAGCATTGCGGCCAGGGTCAGCCGTCTGGTAGTCAAACGGGGACCTGAAAACGAGAATACAGACATAGTACCTGCCTCCCTATAAAGATTAACTTGTCGGGAACTGCATGCTAAAATCTGCTGCGGTGAATTCGGGATGATAAAGCGGCTAAGCCTCCTTCCAACGTTCATATTCCGTTCCGTTGGACAATAACTCTATCATTCCTACCCCGACTGTCATGAGTAATATAAAACAAGAAGACAATATCTTGCAAGCTTCGTGATCCGGCTGACCAATGCGTTGCTAGATGATATAATCGACTGGTGTTTTAGTAGGGAGGATTAGTAAATGAAAAAATTGATAACGTTAGGCCTGACGATGACGCTTGCATTAACGTTAACGGCCTGTGGACAAAAGAAGTCTTCTTCCTCAAATGGGAATAGCCAATACTCAGCGAAGAGTGCTAAGACCGTCTCTGAAGATCAGAGAAAAAATTCAGCTAGTGCCCAGCAAACGGGTGCTTTATGGAATGGCAGAAAAGATCAAGCGTTGGCCGATTTCATGCGTAGTTGGGGACCAACCATGGGGCAAAACTATAAGAAATATGATGGTCACGCTCCGTTGCATGTTTCTACCGGGTTAAATTACCCCGAAGATTTGCATCGTGAAGTGGTTGATGGAGGGGGCACCATCGGATGGTCTCCGTCCGGCAAGGGTGACTATGATTACAATGTTGTCGCCATTTACAACTTTGACGGTGATAAGCCACCGCTGCCTAACCGGATTACCTATTTCTTTGCTTTTCATAATGGCCACCCGGTTGCTTTAGTTGACCAAAGCAGGGACGGTGATCCTCACTGCCATCCAACAGCTAATAAGGATGTCGCCAGCAACTTCGAGCGCATTGCTAAGCAACATTAATATATTTTAGGTATAAATTGACAAAGTGACTGTTACCCCAGTCGAGGGGACAACGGTCATTTTTATTATTCTGCAAAACGACTTAAGACGAGGTCAAGGTGTTGCAGAGCTTGGTAAGCATCATTTAAGCGGATGTTTTCATTAGCACCATGGACGTGGGCGCCGGCATAACCAAGACCGATACTTAAAACGGGTAATTTTAATAGGCGACCGAAAGCGTAAGCAGGACCAGCGCCGTAAGAGTTAAGTACGTATTCATAACCATTCTCCCCGTACACTTCGGCAGCCGTGTCACACACGAGTTTGATGAAGGGATGATTGACGTCGCTACGGAAGCCTGGTTGGCCGACTAGGTATTCCGCTTTGACATCAGAAAAGCCATTTTGCTCTAACTGCTTCTGTACTAGGCCGGTGATTCTAGTAGGATCCTGACTAGGCGCCAAGCGAAAGTCGAGTTTAGCTGAGGCGTAGCGTGGCGTGACGGTTTTTACTCCTTCATCCTGGTAGCCCGCCGTGATGCCTTCAATATTGATCGTGGGCTCATTTGCTAAATCGATTAGTGGTTGCTTGCTCAATAGTGGCCGCGTTAATCCGGCATTTTGGATAATCGTTTGCGGATCAAAATTGAGTTTGCCAATTAATGATCGTTCCTCGTCGGTTAATGGTGTGACATCATCATAAATTCCGGCAACTTTAATGTGATTGTCGTCATCATCGCGGAGACTATTTAAAGCCTTGACCAGTCGCCAAGGAGCTGATTCAGCGTAAGAAGCCAGTGAAGAGTGGAGGTCGGTCTTTGCAGAACTGACAGACAGCTTGAGACAGGCAATGCCGCGAAGACCACCAGTGATACTAAGCTGACCGGCAGCATTCTTGGCGCCACCTTCCCAAATGACCGCGTCGGCAGTAAGCTGATCACGGTGCGCCTGTGTATATTTGACGACGTGACTGCTGCCAATTTCTTCTTCACCTTCTACGTAGAATTTAGCGTTGACGGGCAGCCCGCCATGTTCTTGATAATATTTCAATAAAACGAGGCGGAAAAGCAATTCTCCTTTATCGTCTTCGGCACCGCGGACGAAGATCTTGCCATCCCGGACGCTGGGCTCGAAGGGATCGCTATCCCATTGGTCAACGGGGTCGGCAGGCTGAGTATCATAGTGGTTATAGAAGAGGACGGTTTTGTCGCTATTACCAGCAAACTCAGCGTAAATCACGGGGTTGCCACCCTGATCATTCCATACTTCTACTGTCTTCGCGCCGAGTTGCTTAAAAGTTTTAGCAAGCCAATCAATGGTTTCTTGAATGCCTAAATGCTGCGCGGCGATCGTTTTAAAACGCCACAAATCACTGAAGTCTTGCCAATGTTCACTCGCGTACTTTGATAAATCAGTTAATGTTGCTGTCATAAGAAGACCTCCTAAATAAAAAATCCCGAGGATCAAATTGATCCCCGGGACGATTGATTACGTGTTACCACCCGTTTTTGGCTTGACTTTACAGCCAGACCCTCATTCACTGCTCAAATTGAATAGTGATGTGCAATAACGGGCACGACCGTAACTAGCTAAGTATCGCTAGTTCCTGTTCGACGAGCCATCTTCGACTAATGCTTATTAACTGCTTTGCACCATCCGCAGCTCTCTTAATAACGAGCAATTGGTTTACTCTCTCGTCAAGTTTTGTTTCATTGTTGACAATATATTATAAAATGATGATAAAGTCAAATGATATTTTAATTTACATTAAGTATTTTTCGTAATCGACGGAAGCACCAGCCACTGTGTCTGGATCAGCCGTAAAGGTAAAGAAAAGTCCTTGTTTTGCCGAATAGTCAATGGTAGTGGTGCGGGCAGAGAAGAACCAGTCATCGGTGAAGTTGATATGGTAATTGATACCGTCCTGTTTAACCTCTAGGATGGGCCTGTCGGGTTGATTATCTTTAGCAAATCCTTGGTGTGGGCCATGTTTGACGGGGACTTTATTATCCTTTGGGAAGAACTTTACGCCATCACCGGCTGTTAGCTTTAAGTTATTGATCAACCATTTACTGGCGGCTTGGGTAACGATTAATTGCATAGCGGCACCTCCTTGATATGCATAAAAAGAATGGTTAGTGATAGATAATAAATATTTCCCACCCCGATTTAAATCTGCTACAGTTTTAAAAGGATTACAGATGTAGACAAGGGGGAGGACATATCATGAAACATAAACGCTTATGGACTAGTTTAGCACTGGTAGCAGTGGGTGTGGACCTAGGTGGCGGTGTATGGCACGTACATTAGCAAAAAGTGGCAGCTGCTAACTATGTTAATAATAATAAGACGACGACGACCTTCTTCAATGGCTAGGACAGCAGCTCTCACGCTGAAGAACACATGGCTAACGCCGCTCGTCGTGCCGGTGCAACTAACACGATCATCAAGGCTGACGTTGATAAGAATGGGAAGACAACGCTGAGCGGCAAGATCACCAAGAAGTCAAAGAACCCAATCGTGGAAGTTAACTTTGAAGACAACAAAAACGCTGATTACGCTAAGGGCGGAGAATACGCTAAGTCAGCTATCCAGGCTGTGCAGAAGCAGTACAACATTAAGAGCATGAACTTAGTTGGCCACTCAATGGGTAACCTGGCTATTGTTTACTACCTGCTGCAAAACCAAAATGACAAGTCAATGCCAACTTTGAAGCACCACGTGGCAATTGCTGGTCACTTCGATGGCGGTATCGGTTTCGGTTGGAACAAGAAAGCGAAGCTGGACAAAGATGGTAAGCCATCCATTATGGAAAGTAACTACAAGAAGATGTTGCCATTACGTGACAGCTACCCACAATCAGCACGTGTTTTGAACATTGCTGGTGACTTGGATGATGGCAGCCACTCTGATAGTGAAATTCCGGTCGACTCCGCATTTTCATTGAAGTACTTGGTTAACAACCGGGCTAAGTCTTACCGTCAAGTTGTCATTCACGGTAAGAACGCACAACACAGTAAGCTGCACAGCAACAGCAAGGTTGACAAGCTCTTGATCAACTTCCTGTGGGGCAAGAACAATCAATAGTTCATCTATAATAAAGCTTGAAAATTCAGTCAGTTGATGATGACTGGATTTTTTGTTGTGCTAGCTATAAATAAACCGATATATTTAAAACTTGCTTCGCTCTGCCTGGTCTGGATCGTGGTGCCCATCATTTGGAGTCCGTCCGTGCCGGTCTTCAAACTGAGGATTCGACTAAGCGTTGACACGCTAAGTCGAATTTCACCACTGAGACCACCTCGCTATCGCAAGTTTTAAGGATTGACAAACAGCACTCTGATTAATCATTAGAATGAATATTAGTTGGCGTGGATTTAATAAAGCAATGTACATATACGATATTTGTTATGTCTGCATTCAGTATTGTAAAAAAATTGGCGTTTGTGAATTTTCCCTGGAAAATGTTGGCCATATCTTTTAAACTGGAATGGCTATACAATTTTTAAGGAAAGGACACCGGGGTACCGGCCGGTGAGAGTGATAAAAATGACAAGATATCGTTTGCAATCAATCTTATTCGTCTTTGTCGCCTTTATGCTGGGCTGCAATGAATACATGATTGTCGGGGTTTTACCAGACATTGCCAGTGAATACCATAATTCATTGGCATCGTTAGGCTATCTGGTCACGATGTTTGCCTTGATTTATGCGTTCTTTACGCCAGTCGTTACCTCGTTAGGTAACCGGTGGAAGCGGCACAAGGTGTTGTTGACCTTGATGGTGATATTTTTCATTGGCAACACTTGGACGGCATTAGCTACCAACTACACATCATTATTGTTGTCCCGGATGCTGACGGCGACGGTGGCTGGGGCCATTATTTCGATCGTCTTAGTACTGGCAAACTTCATTGCACCGCCTGAAAAGCGGGCCAGCCTAGTGTCATGGGTTTTTGCGGGCTTTAGCCTGGCCTCCGTTGTCGGTGTGCCTTTAGGAACCATGGTCAGTCAAAAATTGACTTGGCATGATAGTTTTTGGATTATTACTTGGCTGACCGTCATCGTATTTGCTCTACTGGTATGGTTGGTACCGAAAGATACGCCGCAAGTACAAGGACGCCTTAGTTCACAATTCTCCCTTTTTAAGGATAAGCGTGTGCTGGCCGGCGCGATGTTTGTCGTGAGTGTTTGTGCTGCTGATTACACGATGTACACTTACATTCGCCCATTGATTTCCAATCTGATGGGCTTTAATGATACCTGGTTAAACTGGCTGTTATTGATGATGGGGGTCTTCTTCCTGATCGGTAATAAATTTGGAGGATTTTTGGCGGACAACGGCGGGGTCCACCGTCTTCCATATATTTATGTGCTGATGACGCTCTTGTTACTGGCATTAGGCCCATCATTCCCATTTAAGTGGGTTTCCATTATAGTGGTAGCCGTTCTTTGTGTCACTTTTGCCAGTTATGGGTCATCGACGCAGCTGATGTTCCTAGAAATTGCGGAAAAAGAATACCCACAATCTTTGGACTTAGCTTCATCAATTAATTCTATTTTTGCTAACATCGGGATCTCATTAGGATCGCTGGCAGCGGCAGAAACAGTCCGTTTCTCTAGCTTGAGCAATGTCGGCAATGTCGGCGCTGTCTTTGGCGTACTGGCCACGGTCTTAATTGTGATCGTTTCCAAGAACTTTGAAGGAATGCGCAGATAAGCTTAATTTAGGGCAACGCACACCATGCGTTGCCCCTTTTGTGTTTAAGAAGGGAGGGATAATATGCTGACTTGGCTGGTTATAGCAATCATGGCGGCAATTGGCTTGGTGCTTTTATGTACTTATGTAATGAAGTCCTCGCCAGCGCGGTGGGATCTTTATTTTACGCAGCATGCAGCGGGCAGCCCGGTAATCTGGCAGACTATTGCCCGACTCAGTGATCCACTATTAATGGTCCTGTATGCCTTTATCCTGGCTGGTATTTTGTGCTGCCAAGGTTGTTTTCAATCGGCAATTTGGGTATTAGTCACATTAGGGATAACGGATGGTGTGGGCATTTGGCTAAAACGACTGGTGCGGCGTTCACGACCGGCTGCCGTGCGCGCTCATTACAGTTTTCCTAGTGGTCACGTCTTAGGAGCAACTGTGATGGCATTATTGCTGCTATCTCTGTACCGGACACTATGGCTGCATTTACTGGTGATAATCATTTGGTTGTTAATTGCCACAAGCCGCCTCTTCTTAAAAGCACATTATTTATCGGACATATTGGGTGCTATTTGTTTGGCCATCTGTGTATTTTCGCTCTCAATGATCATGATTATTTTATTGTTAGTTTAAATTATTGTTGCAATCATACATAATTGTTTAATTTGCTGTATCATGATAAATGTTAGCTATTCCGTAAAGGGAGAAATAAAGGAATGAAAAAATCAATGAAAGTATGCCTCCATGTGGGGTTGATCCTCTTGGCAATCGGGATGGCTTTTGGTAGCTGGTCATCACTTGGAGCGCATGCTGCTACTGGTAATAATCAAGATAAGCGGGTGAACGCAAAAGCGGCGGTCACGATGGACGCTAAGACGGGCAAAATCTTGTATCAGCAGAACGCTAAGAAACTTTATCCAGTTGCTTCCTGTGTTAAGATTCTGACGTTAGCGGTTATTGAACAGGATATTGCACAAGGAAAATTGCACTGGAATCAAAAGATTAAAATCAGCAAAGCAGTTGCCAAAACCTCAACAGATTGGCATTTTAGCAATGTTGAGCTGAAAGAAGGTCATAAATACACGGTTCGGGACCTGGTTAATTCAATGATGATTGTTTCCGCGGATGGGAGCGCCGAGGCTTTGGCATTTGCTTCCGCCGGCAGTACGAAGGCCTTTAACAAGAAGATGCAGGCAGTTGCTCGTAAAGCGGGCGTTCATGATGCCAAGATCTACAACATGATTGGTATTTCTAATGGGGAAATGCGTAATCACCGTTTAAAAGGAGTTTCTAAGTCGGCAGAGAATCAATTTTCGGCTACTGATATGGCAAAGATCGCACGCTACACTGTTAACCATTATCCAGAAACAATTAATATTACGAAGCAGCAAACTGCTAACTTCCAGGTAGATGAACACCACTCATATTCCATGCATAACCTTAATGGGATGCTGCCTAACAATGGTAATGCACCTAAGGAAGGGGAAATGGATGGATTGAAGACAGGTACTACTGATAAAGCAGGTAATTGTTTTATTGGTACCGGCGTTTTTAATAACCGTCGCTTAGTAACAGTAGTTATTAATGTTCCCGGTGGCTTTGCGGAACAATTTAGACAAACTAATAACATGTTGAGTATTGTCTTAGGCAAGGATATGCAAACGCCTGCACCTAAAAAGCAATGACAATAATCTAATAATTTTTATCTAAAAAGTAAATCGGTGTCCTGATGTTAATCAAGACACCGATTTTATGTTTATTTAACTAATCATCGAGGCTAGCCATTACTTGTTTAGTAGACCGGGCAATTTTTTCCGTTAATTGCTGACCGTGATCCATGTCAGGATTTTGGTCAGTGTAAACAGCGATAGTATAATCATTGCCACCTTTGCCATTCACGTAACCAATACTGTTAACAATCCATTGACTACGGCCGTATGAAAGCCAGCCATTCTTTAAGGCATAGGAACTGCTGCCGGCAGAGATTCCCCATGCCTGGTCGGACTCGACATTCTGCATTAAGTTTTGAATGTATTGTTGTGATTGACTATTCAGTACGTTGGATGAGAAGAAAATCTGGTTTAGCAAATTAATCTGGTCCGTCGGCGTAGTGGTACTCGTCCCCCAAGCTTCCTTAACCTTTGTGTTAGTCATTCCTAGTCGGTTGACCTGTGCTTGGAAGGCGGCAGTACCTCCTAAGTAATCATTGATCAACTCAGTCGTAGCATCATTATCGGAGTTCTCGATCATTGATTCTGCCAGTGACTTGCCATGCTCATCCAACTGGCCATTATTTTTAGCTAACACACTGGCCAAGACTGCGACTTTGATTGTACTAGCAGTATGAAATTTATATTGAGCAGGAGCATTTGTATAAGTGTAGGTTTGCCCCGTTTTTTTCGAGAAGATGGCAACGGCAACTTTACTGCCAGAAACAGTGGCATCTTTGGCCCAAGCTTGCTGCAGCCGATTATTAAGACCCCGCGAATCGAGAAAACTAGCAGTCGCTTGGACAATGTTTTGTTTGCGGCTGGCGGTCTGATTGCGGTTAACGAGGTAGCTATTGAGACCGATCCCAGCACCAAGTAAGGTTAGACAAGTTAACATACTAAACAACACCCGGGAGTGTTGTTTTTTCGTTTTCCGTGCTTGCCTTAACTGGCGCCGTGTCACTGCCATCTGCATTTTCCTTTCATAAAAGTGGTTTTAGCATTTTAACATAGGGATGATGGAGATTTAGTGAAGGATATTTAAAGAAAGGTTAAAGAAAATGATTTTTTAACAAATTATAATTTTATCCATTCAATTCGCATAAAAGGTGTATAATTATAACTAATTTATTTCAAAAGAGGTCTCGTTATGAGTGAAACTGTAAAGAAGATTGGGTTAGGCAGCCTGGTATTAATGATCTTCTCATCAATTTTCGGATTTAGTAATTCACTGACTGCCTTTTATCAAATGGGTTATGCCAGTATTATCTGGTATATTGTGACGGCAATTTTATTTTTCCTGCCGTCCGCATTGATGTTCGCTGAATATGGTGCGTCCTTTAAAGCAGCTAAGGGTGGTATCTTTTCCTGGCTGCGTGGCTCTATCGGTGAAAAGCCGGCCTTTGTAGGGACGTTTATTTGGCTGGCTGCTTGGGTAGTTTGGTTAGTATCGTCGACGCAATTCTTCCTGGTTTCGGTATCAACCATGATTTCCGGCCAAGATAAGACGCAGACCTGGCACTTATTCTCACTCTCAGCTAACCAAACGTTAGGGGTTTTGGAAATCATCTTTTTGGTAGTTGTGACTGCTATTGCATCGAAGGGTGTTAACAAGATCGCTGAAATTTCCTCTATCTGTGGGGTATTTACTTTAGGAATTGCCGCCCTGTTTATTTTGGCTAGTTTAGTTTTGTGGGCCATGAACCATGGGACGCTGGCTGAGCCAATCACTGCTATGAACTTGATTAAGTCACCAAACCATGACTTCCAGTCACCAATTGCAATTATTTCCTTTGTTGTTTATGCATTATTTGCTTACGGTGGTTTGGAAACCATGGCTGGGGTGATTGACTCCGTTCATAAACCAGAAAAGACGTTCCCGCGGGCTTTAATTATTGCCATGGTTATCATGACTTTACTGTACGTTTTATCAATCCTGGTTTGTGGGGTTAGCGCTAACTGGTCCAGCATTTTAGGCAAGAAGAACGTTAACTTGGCGAACGTTGAATATGTTTTGATTAACAACTTAGGGCTGACCATTGGTGCTAATTTTGGTATGAGCCACAGTGGCGCACTGATGTTAGGACGGATCTTCTCTCAGATTACCGCTTTGAGTGATGTCTTTGGTGGCCTGGGTGCAGCCTTTGTGATGGTTTATTCACCAGTTAAGTCCTTTATTGAAGGATGTGACCCTCGTCTCTTGCCAAAGAAATTGACTAAGATTAACAAGCACAACATGCCCGCCTTTGCAATGTGGATTCAGGCAGCCATTGTCAGCATCATTATCTTCTTCATTTCATTTGGTGGTGACGCTGCTAACCAGTTCTACACTGTATTAACTGATATGATGAATGTTTCGTCATCTGCACCATACCTGTTCTTAGTTGGTGCCTTCCCATACTTCAAGATGAAGAAGGATTTGGATCGTCCATTCGTCTTCTACAAGAACATGACCTGGACTTGGATTGTGTCGATTGTGGTTTGGTTGGTAATTGCTGTCGGGATCATCTTCACGTGTGTTGAACCAATCCTGGAAGGCCAATATTCCACTGCCTTCTGGACTGCCTTTGGTCCGGTACTCTTCGGTGTAGTTGCCTGGATTTACTATACTGTTTCCGAAAAACGTCATGTGCTAGACTAATGTCAGCATGTGATGAGGTGATAGAATGGCAAAGAAAACATGGTGGCAGCGTTTTAAACATGGCTTTTATGTCAATTTCTTGGATGCGTTAAATATCTTTGCTCAAGAAGATAAGTTCATTCATAGTCGCAACCACCTGATTCATCGAGATCGTTATAAGGATAAATAGTAAAGATCTGGTTGTATGTGTATCTAACATGCGTAATCACAGATTTGAATAAATAAAATTAGTTACTAAAAATTCGCCCAGCGTAATTTACGTTGGACGAATTTTTTGATTAAGGATCAATTTAAAATTTAGGCTAGTAGCTCTAATAAGCGGCGCTGAGAAGCAATGCGCGGGTTTTCATCCCATACCTGTTCATCAATATGTGAATCGGCCACGTCCCAATAAAAGTCCAGAAGCTTCTGCCCACTTTGCGACAGAAAGATTTCGCCAGTTTTAAAGCGGCAGAGAAGCAGCTGGTGCTTAAGCAAAAAGTCGAGTTCCGCTTGCAGGTGGTCGGCAGCAACCTGTCCGTGCAGGATGAAAGTATCATTTTGTAATAAAACCGGGCTCGGGTTTTCTTGAGTTAGCTTTTCGACAAGGGTGAGAGCAGCAAAGTGAAAATAGGTTAACTCACTGCCGCCATGACTGTTACGCAAAAACTTTTTCGTGTCTTTAATCAACAAACGATCGTGCGGATAGGACTGTAAGTTAAACGATCTTAATTGCGGATTATGGTCATCGTGATCATGAAAAGCATAGCGTAACTGATAGAGGCGGCCTTGGGCAAGCAGGTTAACGTACATGCTTTCACTCGAACGTGATTGGTGAAAGTTAACAACGGCAAAATCTGGATCGGGCAACGAACGGTCAATAACGAAACGAATAGCATCATGCCAGTTTTGACTGGCTACTGGTTCAGACACGGTAAACCCTCCTTCATGCACAATTACATGTTACTTAATGGCCACAGACTGCCTTGGACTTTTGTCGGCTGGTTGAAGTAGATACGGTTATTATTTTGATCAGCAAAGTAGCGTAAGGTAGCCACTTGTGCGCCATCGTTAATAAAGATCTCAGCTAACGAATGATCAATGTAAATATGCAATTTGAGATTTTGCTGTTCCGGCAACTGGATAGTCCGCGTCGTACCATGGTCGGTTGCTACTGGCTGACCAACTTGGTCACGGTCAATTACCAGTTGCCCCTGCTTAGTATCAAAGTGCAAGGCCAAGGAATGTTTGCCATCCTGACTTCCTAATAGGTGTAAGGTGCCAGTTTGCTTCTTTTCAATGGTCATGGCCAGTTCGTACTGCTGACTGAGCGGTTCTGGCATCATTGGCAAGGTGCCGGCAAATTCGTACCGCTTACTTTCGATCCGCAATGTCCTCATAGCCTCGACGGGTTGCTGGTAAAGCTGACCATCGCGAATATGTAACTCCTTGACTTGGCTTAAACAGTTAGCCCAGTTTTCATCATCAGTCGGGTAGGTGGTATCAGGCAAACCGACCCAGCTGATAACATAGGCACGGCCATCTGGTGCATTAAATGCCTGACTAGCATACACATCGAAGCCGTAGTCGAGGTTCACAGGGGTATTACTGCTATTAATTAATGCCGCATGATCGAAGTCAAAATTATCACCAATCAAATACATGTTGGGATAGATGTTTTGGTAGTCGCTGACTTGCTTGTTTAAGCCTTGCGGGCAGAAAATCATCACGGCATGGTCATCGACAAATACCAGGTTCGGGCATTCTACCATGTAGCCCATTTGATATTGACTTATTTGGACTAAGCCCACTTCATGCCAGCCGTCTTCCAGCTGATCGCTTTCCCACAGGTCAATGTGGCCAGCTTCGTCATCTGCGGTTTGTGCACCAAGGATCGCATAGTAATGACCGTTGTGTTCTAACAGTTGGGGGTCACGGAAGTGCTCGGAAATGTTAGTTGGTTTGGAAAAGAGCGGCTGTTTCAGTTTCTCAACTTGCCCTTTTTTATCCATCCAAGCACCAAGCTGGTAAGGGGTACGTGTCCAATCCTTATCACGATGGTTGCCAGTATACATAAGGAAGAGGTGGCCATCTTTAGCTAAAGCCGACCCAGAATATGCTCCATGACTGTCATATTGGGTGTCTGGGGTCAAAACCATTCCTCGTGGCTGCCAATGAACTAAATCAGTTGATGACATATGCATCCAGGACTTTAAACCATGGACTGCACCGAAAGGAAAGTTCTGGTAACTGACATGCCATTCGTGATTAAAGAAGTTGAAACCATTGGGATCATTCAGTAATCCTGAAGCTGGGTGAATATGGTAATGCAGCTGGTAAGGTGAACTGCCAGCTTGTCGTTGCAGCTTTAACAGATCCATAGCGCTGTAATCCTGATAAGGACGGTAACGCATCTCACGTGTCCATTCCATGATGATGTCTCCTTTAATAGTGCCTTAAACAACTAAGCTACCATCATTCTATTGGTCCATTAGATGGCTGTCAAAACTTTGTGGTTAGTTTGAATATTATTTCACAAGCTCTGAAAAGCAACTACAATAAAGGGTGAGTATTAAGTAAGGAGGAGATCAAATGACTGCAATTCCAACAACAATGAAGGCGTGGGAGGTTACTACTCCTGCACCAATTGAAAGCAATCCTTGTCCCCTGCAGCTGGTCGAGAAGCCAGTGCCAGAACCGCAGAGTGGCGAAGTATTAGTACGGGTATTGGCATGTGGTGTTTGTCACACCGACCTACACGTAACGGAGGGTGACTTGCCGGTACACAAAGAACACGTTACTCCTGGTCATGAAATCATTGGTGAAGTAGTTAAGCAGGGCCCTAATACACAACGCTTTAAGGATGGTCAACGGATCGGGATTCCGTGGTTCCGTAATGCTTGTGGTGTCTGCCGTTTTTGCCGGTCTGGTCGAGAAAACTTGTGTCCATATTCAAAGTACACGGGCTGGGATCATGACGGTGGCTACGCCGAATACGTCACAGTTCCAGAGGGCTTTGCATATGAGATTCCGGACCACTTTGATTCGCTAGTGGCTGCGCCGTTGCTGTGCGCCGGCATCATTGGCTATCGTTCCTTCTTGCGGGCTAACGTACCTGCAGGTGGCCGTCTCGGCTTGTACGGCTTTGGGGGTTCCGCTCACTTAACCGCAATGCTGTCCATTAAAGAAGGAATTGAGGTGCACGTCTTTACGCGGGGCAAGGATGCCCAAAAGTTTGCTTTGCAATTAGGCTGTGCTTCTGCGCAAGGTGCCTATGACCAGTCACCAGTACCGCTAGATTCAGGAATTATGTTTGCTCCTGCTGGACAAATGGTCCCCAACGCTTTGGCTAACTTAGCTCCCGGTGGTACTTTGGCTCTTGCCGGTATCCACTTGAGTGATGTTCCGAGCATGTCTTATCAGGACCACCTCTTCCATGAAAAGAATCTAACCAGCGTTGAATCCAACACCCGGCGCGATGGTGAAGAATTTTTAACCTTAGCTGATCGTCTGGATATCAAGCCAACCATTACTGAATATCCGTTTACACAAGCGGATGAAGCCCTAAAGCGGGTTAAGAAGGGTGATTTGGATGGCGCCTGTGTCCTCCGCATTGGTCAAGACTAGTTCCCCCAGAATAATTGATAAACGCTTGACAATTTTTATAATCAGGGTATGATATACACCAGAAAAAGCGCTTACATCGCATATCGATTGAGGGGGAATCAGTAATGGACCATAAAAGGGTTGCCACTACCGTAATTCAGGCAGTGGGTAAGGACAATATCGTGGCCGCCGCTCACTGTGCCACGCGTTTGCGTTTGGTCTTAAAAGATGAGAAGGCGATCGATCAACAATGGTTAGATCAAGACGATGATATCAAGGGGACATTTAATACGAATGGCCAGTATCAAATTATCATCGGTCCCGGAGACGTCAATAATGTTTATGATGAATTAATTGCACAGACGGGATTAAAGGAAGTTTCCACACAGGATTTGAAGCAGATTGCGGCGAAAAATCAAAAGACCAATCCAGTGATGGCCTTTATCAAACTGTTATCTGACATCTTCGTTCCGTTAATTCCGGCTTTGGTTGCTGGTGGTCTTTTAATGGCCTTAGACAATGTATTGACTGCCCAAGATCTTTTTGGACCACGCTCAGTCATTCAGATGGTGCCCGCCCTTAAGGGAATTGAAGGCATGGTTAATGTCATGTCAGCAGCACCGTATGTCTTCTTGCCAATCCTAGTTGGTATTTCAGCTGCTAAACGCTTCGGTGCCAACCCGTTCCTGGGTGCCGTTGTGGGAATGATGATGACCGCACCTGCTCTAGCTAAGGGTGGCTACTGGAACCTCTTTGGTTTGCAAGTACACATTCAGTCTTACACGAACCAGGTTATCCCGGCGTTGGCGGCTGTCTGGATCTTGTCCATTTTGGAAAAGTGGTTCCACAAGCACTTGCCACAAGCCGTGGACTTTACCTTCACACCGTTACTGTCAGTCCTAATCACTGGCTTTTTGACCTTCGTTGTTGTGGGCCCCGTTATGAAGGAACTGTCTGACCTGCTGACGAACGGTATTGTTTGGTTATACGACACGTTAGGATTTATTGGAACAGGAATCTTCGGTGCCCTATACTCGCCAATCGTTTTGACGGGTCTGCACCAAAGCTTCCCCGCAATAGAAACGCAGCTGGTTACGGCCTTCAAAGCTGGTAAGGGTGCCGGCGACTTTATCTTCGTAGTCGCTTCAATGGCGAATGTTGCCCAAGGTGCTGCTACGACGGCCGTTTACTTCTTGACCAAGAATAAGAAGATGAAGGCATTGTCTAGTTCATCAGCTGTTTCTGCACTGCTAGGCATTACTGAACCAGCTATCTTCGGGGTTAACCTGAAATTACGGTTCCCATTCTTCTGTGCCTTAGTGGGATCTTGTGTCGCTTCAATATTGGCCGGATTGCTGCACGTGGTTGCCGCCTCAATGGGATCTGCCGGGTTAATTGGCTTTATTTCCGTTTACGCTAAAGACATTCCGTTATACCTGCTATGTGAAGTTATTTCCTTCGTGATTGCCTTCTTAGTTACTTACTTCTATGGCAAAGCACACAATGATTTAGTCAACCCAGACGCGGAAACTGACATTGCGGCGGATGCGGTTGCTCAAGCCAATGAGTCAACCACGACTTTAGACCACGCAAATTACCCAGCTGCTGAAACTGTCAGTGAAACAATTGCCAGCCCAGTGACTGGTCAGGCTGAAGATCTTTCCCAAGTAAATGATGAGGTCTTCTCGCAAAAGATGATGGGTGACGGTGCCGCTATCGTGCCAAGCGATGGGACCATCTATGCTCCTGTCGATGGTGAGATCACGGTGGCATATGCTACCAAGCACGCTTATGGTTTGACTTCTACTGATGGTGCTGAAGTGCTGATCCACGTTGGCTTGGATACGGTTAACTTAAAGGGTGAACACTTCGAGAGTTTTGTCGAACAAGGCCAGAAGGTAAAGCGTGGCGACAAGCTAGGTACCATTGATCTAGATGCTGTAAAGAAGGCGGGTTACGACACAACGGTAATGGTTGTTATTACTAACACGACCAATTACGCCGCCGTCAAGCGTGTTACCGATGGTTCTGTTCAACACGGTGATTCACTGATTGCTTTGACTAGTAAATAATTATGTTATATCAGCTTGCACGCTTTCTGGAGCTGGATCGCGGTGGACACAACTTTGAGAAGCTGGAAATCAACTCAGTTTCTTTACTATTTCAAAGTTATTTATATAATGACGCGGTAGCTGGCTGGGTTCCTGACGTTGACAAATCAACGCCCAGAACACCTAGCCATCCTTGCGGGGGTGGGAAGACGAAGTCACAAGCGACTTCTTTCCCACTCCCTAAAAGCTTGGTCTTGTCGTAAGTGCTGTTTGCACATCACTAACGACAATTTCACCGCTGCGATCCAGACCGCAACGAGCAGAATAAGTGCAGTTATTTAGCTGATTTAAAAAATACATATTGCGCAGATGAGATAAAATGCCGAATCTGCGCATTTTTTGTAAGTGATATTTCTACTACCGCTAATAAATTTAGGGTACAATAGCTGAGAATTTAGCTAGAGGAGGAAGAACGAATGGCAGAGACGGATTATCCGCAATTAAATATTGAGAATCAGTCTGGTACTAAAGCAACGATCAAGACCAGCATGGGTGATATTGAAGTACAGTTGTTTGATGACATTGCACCGAAAACGGTGAAGAATTTTGTGGAATTGGCGAAGAAGGGTTACTACAATGGGGTCACTTTCCACCGGGTGATTCCGGACTTTATGATTCAGGGCGGTGACCCAACTGGCAGTGGTGCTGGTGGAGAGAGTATTTACGGGGGACCATTTGAAGATGAATTTAGCAACCGGTTGTTTAATTTCCGGGGTGCTTTATCAATGGCTAATGCTGGTCCTAATACTAATGGCAGCCAGTTTTTCATTGTCACTAACCGTAATTTAACCACCAATTTGACCAGCCAAATGAAGGCTGCTAACTATCCGCAAGAAATCATTGATCATTATCAAATGGGCGGCACGCCATGGCTTGATCATCACCACACCGTTTTCGGACAGGTAATTGACGGTATGCAAACGGCAGTTGATATTAGTCGGGTACCCCGCAATATTGCTGATCGTCCAGAAAAAGACGTTGTGATCGAATCGATTGATATCCATTAATAATTTTCAGACTGCACGATTGTTGTCTAAAGATGACTACACAAATAGCGAAAAGACCCTTATAATGTTCAGGTTAGCTTAAAAAGATTCCTGAATCATTCAGGTTTTTTTTTTTTATTGAAATTATCAAGGAGTGAAAGAATAATGCAGCGAGATGAGCAACCCGCTAGGGTCTACCATCAGCATATGAAAATTAATTGGTTAGACTTTGTCACGAGCGACAATATTACACCGGCCACCGAAGCCAATTTAGTTGAAAGGTCAGTGATTGTTGGGCGGATCGGCATTTTGATGCTGGCTTGTGGCACTGGTTCCTGGCGGGTAAGACGATCCATGAACTTAGCTGCCGAGACCCTGGGGATGACTTGTTCTGCTGATATTGGCTTAGTTTCAATCGAATATACCTGCATGGACGAAAATGAAAGTTTTTCCCAGACGCTTTCTTTGCCTACGACCGGTGTAAACACGTCCAAACTAAATGCCTTAGAAAAGTTCATTAATGATATGACTATCGAAGGCGACAGCTGGACAGTGGGTAAAATTCATGAACGTCTGAATCAGATTGAAAAAACGCGTGGCAATTACAATCCATGGATGGTCGGCTTAGCTGCCGGTTTGGCCTGCAGTGCCTTCGTGTTCCTTCTTGGCGGCGGTTTAGTAGAGATGCTGTGCTGCTTTGTGGGGGCCAGCTTAGGTAACTTTGTGCGCCGGAAGATGATTGATAACCAAATGACCTTATACGCCTGCATCGCGGTAGCCGTCTCGGTTGCCTGTGTTTCGTATTTACTGTCATTGGATATTATGCGCCTGCTTTTTAACGTGAATTTCCGTCATGAAGCGGGCTACATTGGCGCTATGTTGTTTATCATTCCGGGATTCCCATTTATTACGAGTGGCCTGGACTTATCTAAACTAGATATGCGTTCAGGGCTGGAAAGAGCAGCGTACGCTTTGATTATCATCACAGTAGCCACCTTAATAGGTTGGCTAGTAGCGATGCTGGTCCATTTGCATCCCGAAAACTTCATTCCCTTGCAGATCCCACCAGTTACCTACCTTGTGTTACGTTTAATCGCTAGTTTTTGCGGTGTCTTTGGCTTCTCTATTATGTTCAACAGTAAGCTGAAAATGGCGACGACTGCGGGGCTAATTGGAGCAGTTGCCAATACGTTGCGGTTGGAATTAGTTGATTTTAAGATTATGCCAGCGGGAGCAGCGGCCTTTATTGGTGCTTTAGTGGCTGGTTTGTTGGCTTCGGTTGTGCGGCGTAAAGTCGGCTATCCACGTATTTCGATTACCATTCCATCCATTGTGATTATGGTACCGGGTTTGTACATGTACCGCGCAGTTTATAACATCGGATTAACCTCAATTAGTATTGGTGCATTATGGTTAACGCGGGCAGCATTAATCATTGCCTTTTTGCCGCTGGGACTGATTGCGGCCCGGATTATCACGGACCCGACCTGGCGACGGAATAATAAGTAAGGGAGAACTATGATTATTGAATATCCCGCTGATTTACTAGCGGATGTACAAAGAAGAACACAGGGAGCTAAACTCACGGGATTTGTTCCTGGAATGGGTGCCGACCATCCGCGTTTGATATTGATTGGTGAAGCGCCAGGACGTGAAGAAATCAAGCAGGGACATCCCTTTGTCGGGGCTTCAGGCAAGGAGTTAACCAAGATGGTTGAATTGGCCGGTCTGACCCGTGATGAGGTTTACATTACTAGTGTTGTACGCAGCCGCCCATACAGTATAAAGCATGTGCGTGATCGTAAGGGACAATTAATTGAAGAGCATCCTAACCGCACGCCTAGTCAACGTGAGATTAAAGCATATGGCCACCTCTTCGACTGGGAATTATCACAGGTAAATGCGCCGGTATTGGTGCCATTAGGCAATACCAGTATGCATCGTTTATTAGGCCCGCAAGCGAAAATTAGTGAACTGCACGGGAAGGTCTTGCATCAGCCCATCATGCACCTGAACCAGCAAGAAAAGTACGAATTAGGAGACCATGATTATTGGATCATTCCAATGTACCATCCAGCTGCTTACCTCTATGCACGGCGCTTAGAAGATACAGTGCGCGCTGATTGGATAAAACTAGGCAAGTGGTTAAAAGAGCAAAATCGTTAAGGAGGCCAACATGGCGGTAAAACACCGGCGACTTATCACGGGAGCATTATTACTATCAAACATTATGGCTGGCATGGACGGCACCATTGTTAATACGGCCTTACCGGCAATCACCAGTGATCTGCATGCGCTCCAATATATGGGGTGGATCGTGGCAACATTTCTTTTCGGGATGGCAGTGGCCACGCCTTTATGGAGTAAGTATGGTGAACACCGTGGTAACCGGCGCGCTTACGTAATGGCCACCAGTTTGTTTGCAGTCGGGGCATTATTTCAGGCAATGGCGCCGAACATTATTTGGTTTATCATTGCCCGAACCGTGATGGGAATTGGTGCTGGTGGCATGAACACTATTCCGTTCATCGTTTTTGCACAGATTTATCCGGATTTAAAGCAGCGTTCCATTGTCGTGGGCATCTCCAGTGCCTGTTTTGGGACGGCTTCCATCATTGGGCCGCTTTTGGGTGGCTGGATTGTTGATGTGCTGAGTTGGCACTGGATCTTCTATGTTAACCTGCCGATCGCGGCAGTAGCAATTACTATTGTTGGTACTTTTTATCGTGAAAATAAGCTGCAAGCAGCCGGCAAACCCGTAGATTTTGCTGGTGCTAGTCTGCTGGTGAGCGGTTTGATTTGTATTTTGCTGGCTATCCAGTTAATCGGGATGACTGCTGCTTGGGTAGTCCTTCTGTGCTTGGTAGCGGGGATTGTCTTGTTATGGGGCTTGTTCAAGGTCGACGCAAAAGCAGCCGATCCGATCATTCCGGGTCGCTTATTTAATAACCATGAATTGGTGGTCGACTTTACGCTATTTGTCGTTATTTGGGGCTCATTCATTGCTTTTGTTACCTATATTCCGATGTGGGCGCAAGGAATTTTAGGCCTGAGTGCCTTGCTTGGTGGGGCAACGCAGATTCCAGGATCGATTACTAATTTCATTGGTTCGGAAATGGTACCATACCTGCAAGAAAGACTAAGCAAGTACGTTCTGGTAACGATTGGTGCCGGCACGATCTTTGTAGCCTTTGTTGGTATCTTGTGGGCGGGGCAAGGAGCACCATTTTGGTTCCTGCTTTGCCTGGGTTGCTTTGAAGGCTTTGGAGTCGGTTTAGTGTTTAATGTTTTACAGATCCATGTCCAAACGGATGCGGAGCTGCAAGATGTACCGATCGCCACCTCCCTCGCATATTTGCTGCGGATCTTGAGCCAAACGATGATGTCGGCTGTGTATGGGGTAATTTTGAACCAACAGCTGTTAGCTGGCGTTCGTCGTTACCCGCATATTAGCTTGAATATGTTAAACGAGCTTAGCAACGCCAAAACGGCTAACCTTCTACCTAAGGAATTATTACCAACGATGCGCCACATTCTTTATCTTGGCTATCGTGATATCATGATAGCAGGACTAATTTTAATTACGTTATCGTTAGTGCTGGTCATCAGCATGATGGTCCGGCAACGTGTACACGCAAAACGAGGTTAGATAATTAATGGAAAAAATGACGCAGGCAGCAGCAAAAGAAATGGCGACTAATTTTAAACGCGCTGTTAAAAATCAATTTCAATGCGGTCATTCGCGGTCTAAGAAAGCTACCTTCACAGAAATGGGAATTGAGCTTTCCGGCTTTCGGCGAATGTTAGCTGATCCAGAAAAACTGGATGCAGCTTTGGCACAGGCACGTAAAGATAATGAGCAGCCATTTGCTTTTCCCAAGGGCCTGCATTTAAGCATTGACCATCAAATTAAGCAGGTGGCCGGTTTGTCCTTGGTGCTTTTAACCCCTAAAGAGGCTGGCAAACACGTTATTGTTTATTTATGCGGAGGCGCTTATTTTCAACGTCCGCAGAAAACACATTGGCAATTTCTGGAACGTTTGGCAAATGCTACCCATGCGATGGTAGTGGCACCAATCTTGCCGTTGGCTCCTGAATACACAGTTAAGGATGCAGAAAAAGCATTAACCACATACTATGAAGAATTATATTCTCAGCACCCCACTTCCAATGTGATTTTAATGGGGGATTCATCTGGAGCCGGTTTGGCGACAGCCTTCTGTGAGTCCTTAGGCCAGCATCAACAACCACAGCCGGGCAGCTTAGTATTATTTTCACCCTGGCTCGATATTGATTTATCTAATCCGTTAATCAGTAAATTTGCGGATCAAGATGTGATGCTTGATGCGCAAGGCTTACGAACGATTGGCAAGCTTTGGGCGGGGGACATTGATCATCATGATTCTCGTGTGAGTCCCCTCTATGGTGATGTAGCTGCCTTACGCAACGTGTTGATCTTTGTTGGTACCGAGGAAATTATGAATCCTGATGCAATGGCCTTTACCGAAAAATTAAGGGTAGCAGGCGTGCGTGTTGATTGCAAGATCGGTCGGGGAATGTACCATACTTATCCCCTTTACCCAACGCCAGAGAGTGATGAGGCGATCCAATTGATTATCGATCGTTGTATGCGTGAATAAGTTATAATGAGCATGAGGTGATTATTATGACGAAAGTGGCAGTAGTATTTGCCAACGGTTGTGAAGAGGTTGAAGGCTTAACCCAAATCGATGTTTTGAGGCGGATGAACATCCCAGCGGATATGGTTGGCCTAGGCAGTCAGGATATTATGGGTGCTCATGATATTCCACTACACTGTGACAAAGTAGTTGATGACAGCTTGCTTGATTATGACTGTGTTGTCTTTCCTGGTGGCATGGGTGGTGCTCATGCGCTGCGGGATAACGACCAGCTGAAAGACTTGATGGTAAAGCGGCAGCAGGCAGGTAAGTGGAATGCGGCCATGTGTGCTGCGCCGATTGCCTTTGCGCGTTACGGTTTATTAGATGTTCACGATTACACCTGCTTCCCTGGCATTGATAAAGAGACTAAGGAAGTCGCACCAACTGGCCACTTCAAAGAAGATATTACCGTTGTTGACGAAAGTGGTCACATTATCACCAGTCGTGGTCCGGCAACAGCAATGGCATTTGCTTTCCGGATTGCGGAGACATTGGGCTATGACACGAAAGAAATTCGCCATTCGATGCTGTATGATTTCTTAGCTAAAAACATTTAAACTAGACGTCAAACAAAAAGGAGCATGACAGAAGTCGTTTATGACTTCGTAGTCACGCCCCTACGAGCAAAAATGGCCGCAAATGTTCGGGCTTACCGAATGTTTGCGGCCTATTTGTGTACTGCGCTGTTGGCTGCTGATTGATATAACCGCCTTAAGTCACAGCTCTTTTGTGTTTATTATGATAAAAAGTTAACTCTTCCACCAAGCAAGCCACAGATGCTTTGGCCGGTCCTGGTCGATGCGTTGGTTAACGACGCTCACAACCGCAATCATTGTAGCAATCAGAGAAACCTTCTTGCGGTAAACGATATAGCGAGACAGCCATTTAGTCGCGTATTTATCCTTATAACGCCGTAATCCTTGGAAGCCGTAAAGGTGGAAACCATATTCATAAATGAAGTGGGCGACCTTTTCTTCGGTAAAGCTAAACGGTGATTCGCCGACATTAGCTAATGGCGCCATTCCTAGATCAAAGTAGGTATAGCCTTCCTCTTGTCCCCAGAGAAAAAGTGAAACAAAGATCTTATCCATGATCCCAGATGGTGCATCGTGACTATGACGCATCAGGTCGATTGTCAGGATCTTGCTGCTGCCGGTTGGCATGAGGGTGGCGAAGGCGACGAGCTTGCCATCTTTGTCACGAACCAGGGCAACTGGTGCGGTGTTGATATAATCACGGGAGAAGAAGCCTAATGAAAAGCCCTTTTCAATTTCGTTGCCTAACCAATCGTCTGACACGGCCTTCATTTCGGTAAACAGTTCATCGGAGAATGGTGGGTTAACAATGCTGAACTCATAACCTTCACGGTTGAACTTGTGCATCAGTGCTCGCTGTGACCGTTGCCGTTTACCAGCCAAGGTAAACTCAGAAAGCTTAACCACGCCATCTTCACCAGTCTTGATAAAGTCAAAGCCAAATTCATGCAGGATCATAGTAATACGACTGCTGCATTCGTAGAAGACTAGTTGGTAGCCGTAGTCATCAGCTTCGTGAATAAACTGCCGAATTGCCGGACGGACAACTTCTTGATTGCCCACCGGATCCCCCATGATAATCAGCTTGTCGTATTTGCGGCGGTACATGAAGAAGAGTTGATCTTCGTTATTCAGACGGTAATAGTAAATATTTTTATCATTCAGAAAGGCCAAATGACTGGTTTCATTGCCACCCCATTTGGCAATCACGCCTTTAACCCGATCAGTATCTAACGACTGTACACTGCTAAACGGATCGGGCACACTAGTGAAGTAGCCAAGGATTAATACCATGATGGCAAAACCAAGGCCTAAGCCGACAAAGCCCGACAGCCAAATTCGTTCTCCCGGGAAAAGCAGGAAATCAGGAATGTGGTGGTTAGCAGCATAGTGAGGTGTATTGATCACGCCCACAATTACATAAAGGACCAAACTGCCTAAGAAGATCGTAGCGTCACCCAAGAACTTTCCCATCGAATATTGCAGTTTTTTACGGTAAGGGACGTGACGCATTAAGATAACTAGTCCCAGGAGGATTAATAGGTAAATAGTCAGGTAGAAAGTTCCCAGGTTAATGACGGTGTTGGTCATCCCAATTACCAAAATAATCAGGGTTGGCCAATATGCCCGTTTAACCTTCGCTTGAATTCCCCGTGCACATGCCAGCATCGCAATCGCAAAGAGGATGGTCGTGAGCTGGTGCAAGAAAAAGAAAGTGAAAGGGAAGAAGCGTTGCAGGATCCGGTTATTATAGGTTAAGTCAGGAACCGATGCGGCAAGCAGCATCAGGATACCTGAGATGTACATAAAACAGGTGACCAGCCAGTGGGCAAGCTGACGGAACGCAGTGCGCGGAATGTGGTCAAAGAATTCATCGACCTGGGTGAACATGTGGTGAACAAAAAAGATTAAACCAATTGCGAGCGGAATGATGTAGTAGAAGACCCGGAAAAGGAGGAGCCAAACCACTGTGGTCGCCTTAGGGATGCCCAGCATGGTCAATTCGACCATCATCATAACATCGAAGGAGCCGATTGCCCCGGGAAGCATGGAAATAACCCCTAGGATTTGGGCGACGACATAGAGGGGGAAGACAACAACTAGATTAGTCCGGACACCCATTAAGTAACCGATTAACACGAAGAAGAGGGCCACAAAAAGCCATTCGAAGGTGGAACTCAAGGTAATAAACATTTCTAGCTTTAAGGTCAGCCCCTTAAAAAGCTTGGAATCGTGACGACGCGTGAAAAAGAAAACCACCGGGAAATATAGTCCGCCACCGATTAACCAAATTGTGTCCCGTGCTACGTGACCGGGGCGCTTGAGACAAACAATGGTGATTAAAGCTAGCCAACAAAGAATCGATAAACCTGATAGTAAAAAGACGGCGATTTTGGCGATGGCGAGGAGGATTTCATTGCGGGATGCTTTTTTTCCATATAAATAAGCTCTTAGAGTTGCTCCTAGAAGACCACCAAAACCGGCGACGTTAGTTAACGTGTTGGTGATCCAGCCACTGCGAATTAAGTAGCTCGGTTTAAAATCTCCTGGTAACAGATGAGTGATGGCGACATCGTAACCGAGCATCGGGATGACCGCGACGATACCACCAACGGTCATGCTAATGATGTTTAACAGACTCTGATTCCGCAATCCGATGCCTACGCGCACCCAATCAACTTCTCTTAAGAAATTGCTTAACGCGATGACGACGAAGATAACGACTGAAGCGACAAAGAGCATCTTCAAAACTCGTGAATATTTGTGCCACCAATTTTGCAAGCTGCTGACTAATTTGGACATAATTGCCAACTCTCCCAATAAAAAACTTCTATAGCTAATAATACGATGAAAGGCAAGGGATTGCTAGCTTCAACAGACAGTTGTCTACCTGGAATTTACAATAATTTTGTTTTTCCTATTGCGTTTATAACTAGGAAAAGGTATACTAATAGTCGTTCAGAAATGGTCCATTGGTCTAGTTGGTTTAGGACGCATCCCTGTCACGGATGAGATCACGCGTTCGAGTCGCGTATGGACCGTCAGAGATTAGAAGTTGGGTTTTTACCCAGCTTTTTTTATTTCAGGAGGAATTATGCAAAACACCTGGGAGTATCAGGGCAAAGAGCCCATTAAAATTAAACGCTACTTACAGAGTCTGGGTATGGGGCACCGCCTTTTTAATGATATCAAAAGAGGAGATGGTCGTTTCCTAGTTGATCATCGACCGGTGCGGCCGACGACAATGATTTTGCCCCACCAGCCATTGACGATTGAGGTTAATCCCGAGAGTGCTGATCCTAGTGTTAAAGCGTCAAACCTGCCGTTAGACATCGTATTTGAAGATGCTAACTGGCTAGTGGTCAATAAACCTGCCGGCGTAGTTTCCCTTCCTGGGCCGCATGAAGATAATGACACAGTTTTGAACCGTGCGCTTGGTCATCTGGTAAAAAATGATGATGAGAATAGGCGCCCGCACTTAATTACGCGGCTAGATCAATATACTGCAGGATTATTGCTGATTGCTAAGCACCGGGTAGCTTCTAGTATGATTAGTACGCAAGTGGAAAAGCACCAAATGGTTAAAGAATACGCAGCACTGGTTAGCGGGCAATTGCCACAGACTCACGGTGAGGTTAATGTTGCCATTAAGCGTGTGCCTGACTCCCCACAGCGAGTAATCGCCCCGGATGGTCAACCTGCGCGGACTGAATATTGGGTTGAAAAGACAGACGGAAAACATTCACTAGTACGTTTGCGCCTGCATACCGGACGGACGCACCAAATTCGGGTACACATGGCTTATTTGCACTGTCCAATCATTGGCGATCATCTTTATGGTGGTGATACTAGTCACTTTGAACATCAATTATTGGCGGCAACCAAACTGGCCTTCACTGATCCTTTCACGTTAGAAAAGCAGGAATTCACCATTCCACTACTGGAAAATATGCAAGAAGCAGCGGAACAGCTGCATTAAAAAAACAAGGGATATAAGTCCATCTATATAGATTAAAAGCGAACAACGCGGTACACAAATGAGGTGCAAAGCCCGGCAAAAGCCGAACTCTGGACCTCTATTTGTGATCGCGGGGGTGTGAAGACGAAGTCGTAAACGACTTCTGTCACACTCCCTTATTTCCTGGGAAATAATTTAATTGTTTGACTAACTACCGTTTGAATAAAGTGTTGATCATGTTCGGTGAAGGGTAATGGCGGACGGACCGCTTTAATCAATTGAATCAGTTGATCTTGATTATATGTGTCTAGGTAATTTAGTGGCTCATCCCAAATATACAGGTTAGCAGGCATTGCTAGTGAACGAGCTAATTCTACCTTTTTTGTTGTCCCATACTCATTTCTTCGATGGGCACGTTAAAGGTTTGGCGTTCCATGCCTAGTTTACGGAGAATGGTTAATAGTGTTTGATATGAGAGGTGGTTTTGCTTGGCAAAATGGGCCAATGAACCACGGTTATTGTATTGCTGACGCACATAACTGATTTTGATTCCATGAGCAATGGCAATCCGACCGTGAATTTCACCAGTAAATTGTCCTTTTATTGCACGAATTAAACTTGATTTACCAGCACCATTTTGGCCAACCAATGCAACCTGATCATGCTCACCAACGGCTAATTGATGGATTTGAAGAATGGTTCTTGGCCAATTGCTAATGAAACTGCATTAAGCTGTAATAATATCGAATGGTGGGTGCTAACTAGATTAATTGGCAGCAGTTCGCTATTCTCCACTTCTCGAAGCAGTCCTTGACGCTTTTCGATGGCACTATCTAGCCGGCTGCCGGTAGTGATAGTTTTCTTCATCATTTTAGCTGCTTTAGCACCAATGAAGCCTTTATCCGCATGGGCATTATTTTTCTTCTCATTTTCTGCTTTCTGTTCCCATTGCAGCTGTTGCTGACGACGTTTATGCAAATTATTGATTTCAGCTTTTAAATGCTGATTATAAGACTCGGCTTCACGATCGCGAAGATCTTTTTACTTGAAATAGGTGGAATAATTTCCATGGGTCAGAACCAATTGATGACGTTCAATCACTAATGTATGATCAATCACTTTGTCCAAGAAATTCCGATCATGGCTGGTAATGATGAAGCCTTGCTGTTTATGGTTCAGGTATGTTGTGATTTGTGCGCGTCCTTCTTGATCGAGGTGGTTGGTTGACTCATCGAGAAGGAGGAAATAACCATCCTGTGCGAAGGTCGCTGTCAGCTGGAGTTTAGTTTGTTCACCGCCACTGAGGGTTTCATATGGTTGCCAAAGCAGCGCCGGATCAACTTGCATCAAATTTAATTCGCGCTCAATTTGGCAGCGTTCAATACTGTCGGGAGTGGCAGCTATTAAAAGCTTCATAAGCAAACATTTTTTCATCATGAATTGATAAGGAAAAGTAGCTGAATTGCAACTGACTAGTAATTTGGCCAGTAACCGGTAATTGCTGCAGAAGGATTTTCATAAGGGTCGTTTTACCCCGTCCGTTACTTCCCAACAGCCCTAATTTCCAGCTGTCATCAATATTTAGATTACAGTGACAAAATAGGGGTGGTTGGCCAGGATAAGCAAAGTTTAAGTTATGAATAGTGATTGGATTCATGAAACAGACACATCCTTTCGTGAGGTACGCAAAAAGGCCTGCCCTGGGTAGGACAGACCTTAAAAGACCGACTTCACGTCAGTGTATTAGTGAAATAACCAATTGAAATAAAATTCTACCCAAGTAGGCCAATTCGCCAATGATTACGAATTAGCAAATACATTGTGCAGAATTAAAATTTCAATCGTTGATTCCTCCGTTTATGTGATGACCATAATTTAGCAAAATGGGGTGTTGTTTGTCAATTACTTATTGGCGAGGTCCTGCTTTAGCATCTGAGCTTTTGCTTTCATCATGGTACTTTGATTGCTGGCACTGGCGGATACTGCGGGCACTGCGGCACTAGTTGCCTTTTGCTTAGCCATTTGAGCAGCCAGCCTCTTTATCTGTTTAGGAGTAGCTTTTACATAGTAGCGAGGGTAGTAGAAAGTATTGGTCCGCTTAACCAATTTGCCGTCCATGCCGGAGCCGGCAAAAAGGAAGTGATCCCAGCTGCTACGGTATTGCCACCGTGTTTCTTTGGTGGTCAGACGTACTTGATCACCATTCGTGTATTGCAGGTAGTTGCGCGTTTGTTCGTTAGCTGCCGTATGACTGGGCTTTTTTTGGTCGGGACTTTCATTATATAAATAAACATCATCACGACCGGAAGTACCAACTGGCTGGTAGAGAATCACTGGCATCCCTTGTTTGCTGGTAGCGGAGTAGATGACGCTGCTAGAGCTAGTAGTCACCTGCTTCATGCCAAAGTGATGGTAATAATTTAAGGTGACGATGGCAGTGCTGCCAATGAAGATAATGCCGGCTAAGGCCACCCATAAGCTCCGCAGACGATGGGTAAACATTGACGCAAGAAACACACAGAAAGCACTAACAAAGACCAGGACAATCATCATAATTCTTCCGCCTCCTTTTCGTTTTCTACCGTAATGGTACGTGAGTGGGCGTTGTTGCTGTCATTCAACAAGAAGGCTGCCAAGAAGCCGATAACTGAAAAGACGATGGCAAACCAGAAAGAAGCATGATAGCCCTTCAGAGTGGCGTCAATCATTGCAGTACGGTATTGCAATGGTGATGAAGTTAACAGGTGGTGATTTGGCGTTGCATTAGTAGTCACGTTCGTTAAGACTGACATCAGGATCGCCGTACCCACGGAAGTAGCCACCTGCCGCATGGTGTTGTTAACGGCGGTTCCGTGAGCAATCAGATTAAACGGCAATGCGTTCATTCCGGAAGTAGTAACGGGCATCATTACCATCGACATCCCGAACATCCGGACAGCATATAGGATGACGATGTACAGGGTTGGAGTGTCACGGTTGACGAAAGCAAATGGGAAGGTGGAGACCACCAGGATAAATAATCCGGTAGTTGCTAACCGCCGTGCCCCAAAGCGGTCGAATAAATTACCAGTGATTGGGCTCATCCACCCCATTACCAGGGCCCCTAACAGCAGGGTTAAGCCAGCATGGAAGGCTGACATGCCATGGACGATCTGCAAATACATTGGAATAATCAATTCAACCCCCACCATGGCCATCATCGTAATGGAGGCTAGAATAGTGGATAGCGTAAATGATGGGGTCTCAAACACTTTGAATTCAAGGAATGGTTCATCAAGATGGTTTTGCCGTCTAACGAGGAGTGCAACCAGAATGAACCCGATGACGATAGTGCCAATTACTTCGCCATCTAGCCAGCCCTTATCCCCAACGGATGAGAAACCGTAGAGCATGTTGCCGAAGCCAAGAGTCGACAGGATAACTGATGGGATGTCTAAGTGTGGTTGACGGTTTTCAATGACATTTTTAACCAGGAATGGTGCAAGAACAATTACAACGGCAACGATCGGAATGATCATTGCAAACAAAACTCGCCATGAGTAATGGTCAATAACCCATCCAGACAAGGTTGGACCAATAGCTGGTGCTAAACTTACGACCAAGCCGTTTATCCCCATTGCTGCCCCACGCTTTTCCGGTGGGTAAATGGTCAGCATAATCGTTTGCATTAATGGCATCGTAATACCGACACCAACGGCTTGGATTAACCGTGCAATAAACAAAGTACCAAAGTTGGGTGCTAACCAGGCGGTGACGGTCCCAATTTCAAAGATGATCATTGCCGTGGTGTACAGCCAACGAGTATTAAAACGATTGCTCAAGTATGCGCTAATCGGAATCATAATCCCGTTAACCATTAAGAAACCGGTCGTCAGCCACTGGACAGTTGATGTATTGATATTAAAAGCATTCATCAAGGTCGGAAAGGCCGTTGCCAGGATGGTTTGGTTCAGAAAAGTACAGAAAGTACCGATTAATAAGATAGCCACCATCAATGACCGTTTATAAGGACGACCATTGATGTCCACTGATGTATTATCCAAAATTCAGCCTTCTTTCTTTAAAAAATCGACAATAACTAATCTAATCTTTCTTGTTATCTTTGTCAAATTATTTGACAAAAGAAATAAAATATTTGAGAATTGTTTGGTGAAATAGGAGGACCAACTATGGAAAATCTTGCGAAAGAAGTGCGTGAAGCCTTCGCTAAAATGGATATTAAGATCAGCTTGAAAGAACTGAGCTCCACGACAAGCGTTTCGCCGAGTCAGATCCGTTACTGGGAGAAGAAGGGATACATCAAGTCCATTCAGCAGCAAAAGAATCAAAGCCACACTTACACCATCCATACATTAATGATCGTTTTAGGCATCAAGCACTTTTTAAATGAAGGCTATACCTTATCGGCGGCATATGAAAAGCAGCATGAACAGCGGGGCCTTTTTCAAGCTTTGCGGTCGCTTTATCAACGGGTGGAAAAGGTTGATAAAAAGAACAATGGTGAAATTGTGATCGATTTAGGGCCGTTGGATGACCATCCTAATCAACGAGTAATTGCTAATATTAGTCCAGAATATAAGGTCAGTTTGACTTTAAAGGAAGAAAATTAGTTTCACAAAAGCGCTTCCGAAATGCTAAAATTCAAATGATAAACAATTTGAAGGGAAGGAATCATTGTGAGTGAAGATTTAATGGCTTACAAAGCTTTGTCGGTGGATGCACAGAAGCAGGCGCGCGTGGATTTTATGAATTTTTATATTCGGCAGTTGCGTTCGGATAATCTGGAAGTGATTTCTGCTAAAGCGGATGACGAAGACATGGCCAATATTAATCACTTACTGGAAGAAAATCAGTACCTGACCATTGATAAGCTGGTGGAATTGGCTGAACAAATGGTAAGCAGTCAGTTTGACGCTATTTTGAATTCATTGGATATTAAATACCATGATGATGGTACTGCTTCCAGCAGCTGGAATGATTGGATGGAAAAGATTCATCAAGGATTACCAGTTGAAGACTAGTTCAGTTTGATGATAAGACGGGAAGGCAGTCTGAGTGCTGACCCGCCTTTTTTATTTAGAGAGGAGTTTAGAAATGGCCAGTAAATCGGTCTATAGCAAAGACGTTATTTTGGTCATGGCAGCATCGTTCTTCTTTATGTTCAGTACGATGTTTGTTAATCCGCTAATTAATGGTTATGCAAAATCACTTGGCGCGAGTGCGGCATTTGCCGGCTTCATCGTGGGCATTATGAGTGTGGCGTCGATGATCCTGCGTCCCATTGCGGGTAACCTGACCGACCGGATTACTAAGTATAAGTTGTCTTGTGTCGGGGGTGTTTTTATTGTTTTAGGCGTAGTAGGTTACATTATTACGCCTAACAGTGGCTTATTGCTTTTATTCCGATTAATGAATGGGACCGGCTACGTGCTGTGTACGGTTTGCATGACTACGTGGCTAGCTGAATTAGTCCCACGGGAACATGTTGGCGAAGCAATGGGCTTTTACGGCTTAATGAACGCCCTAGCGATGGCAATGGCACCTGCCGTATCAATTAATATCTACAAAATTTTTGGCTATCGTGAGTCCATCATTCTGTCGGCAACTTCCGCTGTATTAATGGTGGTTGTGATTCAATTTGTCGGTCAAAAGGGTGAACCAGAAGGCGATCCAGAACAAAAAGGCAAGGTACACCACTTCAAGATCATTCAAAAAGACGCTTTACCCATTGCGGCGCTGACTACTTTGTTTGCTTTGCCATACTTTGCTACCCAAGCTGACATCGTTACTTATGTAGAGCAGCGACACTTACACGTTGCTGTTAGCGCTTATTTCTTGATTTATGCCGTTGTGCTATTAGTGCTACGGCTGATTTTACGAAACCTGTTTGATACAGTTGCATTCGGGCCATGGCTTTATATCAGTACGCTTGCAACGGTGATCTACCTGATCTTGCTTACCGTGATGGATAATAACTGGCTGATGGCGTTGGCCGCGGCCGGTATGGCAGTGGGCTATGGGATCATCTATTCAGTGATGCAATCGACGGCCCTATTATTGGCTCCCATTAGTGAATCGGGTTTAGCTAGTTCGACTTTTTATCTAGGATTGGATATCGGAATGGCGTTGGGACCGATGCTCGGCGGCTTGATTGACAGCATCTTCCCAACAGTTTACTTCTATCCTGTGATGCTGGTAATAATCCCACCAATCCTGATTATTTACTTCTGCAACCGGCGCAAGCTTAATGGTGCTATCCACAATCACTAGAATCCTTCCTGCTATTAAAAATTGCTTTGATGTGCTAGAATATTTTTAGTTTATTTGGACGGATAAAATAACTTTTTGGTTGCAATAATTGTCAAAGATTAGTTGCTTTGACGCATTCAGGTCCTGGAAATCCCCAGTGATCATTAACCCATTAAATAAATAACTTAAACCCGTGACGGGCCTAAGCTCTTTTTGTGAACCATCAAAGTTATAAGTAATGAGAGTAAAAGGAAGGTACTATGCGCAAGTTAAAGATTAAGAATAACGAAGTCGCCTTTTTCGCTGTCGGTGGTTTAGGCGAAATCGGCAAGAACATGTACTGTGTCGAGTTCCAAGATGAAATCGTCATTATTGACTGTGGGGTGCTTTTCCCTGAAGACGAATTGCTTGGGGTCGACTATGTCATTCAGAATTATGACTACTTAGTAGAAAATCGGGAAAAGATCAAGGGTATTTTTATTACCCACGGTCACGAAGACCACATTGGTGGGTTGCCATTCTTCCTGCAGAAGGTTAATGTCCCAATTTATGCAGGACCATTTGCCATGTCTTTGATTCGGGGCAAGCTGGAAGAAAAGCACCTGCTGCGGAACGCTGAATTACATGAAGTGAATGAATTTGATACGGTTCATTTCAAGAAGTTATGGGTCAGCTTTTTCCGGACTACGCACTCCATCCCTGATACTTTAGGGGTAGCAGTTCACACGCCACAAGGGACGATTGTCCAAACTGGTGACTTTAAGTTTGACTTGACTCCAGTTGGTAATTTGCCGGCTCCTAACTTCCAGCAAATGGCTAAGTTAGGTGACGAGGGGGTTTTACTGTTAACCTCCGATTCTACTAACGCGGAACGCCCGCAGTTTACGAAGTCAGAACGGTGGGTTGACGTCCACATTCGCCGGATCTTTGAACGAATCAAAGGACGGATTATTTTTGCCTCCTTTGCATCTAACGTTTACCGGCTGCGTGAAGCCTGTGATGCTGCTTTGCATCAAGGACGTAAGATTGCAGTCTTTGGTCGGAGCATGGAAAATGCCATTGAAGCCGGCCAGAAGCTGGGCTACCTGCACATTCCAGATGATGCATTGATCGATGGCAATGATATCAACCAGTTGCCGCCCGAGAAAGTACTAATTATGTGTACCGGATCACAGGGTGAACCAATGGCTGCTTTAAGCCGGATTGCAAATGGTACCCACCGGCAAATTAGCATTCAGCCTGGTGACACAGTCGTCTTCTCTAGTAACCCAATTCCTGGTAACACCATTAGTGTCAATGCCTTGATCAACAAGCTGGAAGAAGACGGTGCCACGGTTATCCATGGTTATGTTAACAACATCCACACTTCTGGTCACGGTGGCCAAATCGATGAAGAACTAATGCTTAGGCTGATGAAGCCGAAGTTCTTCGCCCCCGTTCACGGTGAATACCGGATGCAGAAGATCCACGCCAAGTTAGCTCAGTTAACCGGTGTGCCAAAGGATCACTGCTTTATCTTGCAAAACGGTGATGTGCTGGCTTTGACGAAGGATTCTTGCCGGGTCGCTGACCACATTGAATCAATGGGTGATGTTTATATTGACGGCCGTGATGTCAGTGATTCAGTTGGTAACCCTGAAATTCGGGAACGGCGGATGCTTTCTGAAGAAGGGGTGGTTACTGCCATTGCCGTGGTTGACCTGAAAGACTACCAAATTGTGGCTGGTCCGGACATTGTTTCCCGCGGTTTCGTTTACATGCATGAATCGCAGGAACTGATTAAGGAAGCCAACCATGAAGTCTTCTGGGCAATTTTGAATACATTCAAGAACCACAAGAAAGTTGATCGGCGGGCAATTAACCGGACAATTGTTAGTCGTCTGCAGCGCTTGCTGTATGAACGGACTGGTCGGCGTCCAGTAATTATCCCAATGGTGACGATCCTGAATGCGGATAATCCGGGTCGCAAAGAAGTCGGCGAAAACACGCATCGTCGTGCTCACCACAGTAATACTAAGCATGACAACCGCAGCAATTACCGCAACCATCGCAGTGAAAATAAGAGCGGTCAGGAGCATGAAAAGCCAGCTGCTCATCATGTAAGCAAAAAGGAAACTGTTGCCGAATAAAATCAAAAGGGACATCTGAGAAGATGCCCTTTTTTGTGTCTTAAATTTGGTAATAAGTAGTCAAAATGCTGATATAGCAAATCCTTTAGTGAGAATTTAACTTACTAGAGACTAATTACGTTGATTTTCGTTTAGAAGTAGGCTTGGTAAGCCAAGGTGCCGGCTAAAATGATGGCAGCAATGGCAACCACAATCTTAACTAGCCGGTCAGGTAGGTGACGGACAATCATTGGGCCAACATAGCCGCCGATGATCGACCCGATTGCCATTGGGAAAATCCATGACCAGACAATTTTGGTTTGGGTAAAGTAGACAACCAGTGATGTTAGGTTGGCCCCAGTCATTGCGACATTTTTTTCGGCATTATAAATCTTGTATGGTTCATCAGTGATGATGTTGAACAGTGCCAGCATGATAACACCGGAAGCAGCACCGAAGTAGCCGGAATAGATACCGGTGAAGAAGATGGCTGCCCATGATAGGAAAATGACGAAGGAAGAATGTTGTTCCCGTTGTGTTGTCTCACCTCTGTGCACCAGCATGAGGACGGCAGCTAACAGGATGAAGAAAGGAACCACCCGTTGAAAAACTGATTGTGGGAAAGCAAAGAGAAGTAAAGCCCCCACGATGCTCCCGCTTAATAGTAGTGGCCAAACTTTGAGGACAAAGTTCCAGTGACCATGCAATTCCTTGCTAGATGCAAGACTGAACTGATCCCGGACACAATGTTAGCAAACGTAGTGGTGATGTTGGCGGTAACGGGCAGCATGCCCAAGGCGAGCAATGCTGGATAGGATGCTAATGAAGCGATGCCAACGGCACTACCGCAAATACCCCCAGCAATTCCCACACCGATCAGTGTAATAAACAAAACGACTGTCATAATTGAACCTTCTTTAAAGCATTAATGCACTTATTATAAACAAAGAATGGCCATTTGAAGCACATAAACTGAACTGGCAGGGCAAAAATGATGGCAAACACCCTGATCACAAAATACATAACCGTTGCGAAATAAAATTAAGTAATTAATATAATTTCAAGTTTCAACTAACAAGCCTTTTTATCTGCCTCGAGCTTTGTTATGATCATCACTGACAATTAATTGATTAGGAGGAAATGAAGTGTCAGGAAAAGATTACCTCCACATTTGGTATTTAGCACAGCTGACAGTGGTGACGTTTTTACTGTTGTTAATTTGTGCTTGGGAAGCCGTTCATGGGATTGTTTTAGTTTACCGGATGATTCCGGTAACTTTGATTACGGTGATCGGCTTGGTAACCACTAGTTGGAATGCTGCACCCACATGGTTAAAAGTGGGGAACCGCTGGCTGCAGGCAATTGTTCAACCCGTAATTTTAATTGTAGTATGGGGCTTTGTAACCCGGTCAATTATCGTCAGACTGCAGCTTCCTGCTCGTGGCGTAGTGGCCTTAACCATGCTCTACTATTTAGTAATGTTTGCTCCCTTTGCTAGTGAAATTGGCGGTCAGTTAAAATGGGCAGCTGCCCGGATCTTTTGCCTATTTTGGTGGTTTAACATTGTTGTGTTTGGGATGGATGTTGCGTTACCGCAAAAATTCATGGGGCCGCATACGTTTGTTGTGCTAATTTCCAGTGGTGCTGCGGGAGCGCTGGCCTTTTTCCTGCTAGTAACTACCGTAATGCGTACTTGGGAATTATCGTGGCCCGGATTAAAACCGCGCTTTAGCTGGGATGTTAGTTGGTGGGTAATTGCTATCCTACTAATTGTTGCAGCCGCTTTGATCATCTGGAACGCCTATGGAACGGGAGACCATTGGTATAACGTACTGTTCTCCTATTATTTCAGCTGGCACACGCCAAGTAAAATGCTTACAGCAAAATCCTTTGAAGCGGCTGTTGGGGAAGAATCCCTGGTACGTTTTGGCTTTTTGGGTACTTGTCTGTACGCAATGCGTAACTGGAAGAATCGGGTTTGCTGGGCAGTAATCGTTAGCTCCCTGCTCTTTGGTTTGATGCATTACTTCAATTTGTTTGACCAGCACTTTGATATGACCACTGTGCAGGCAATCAATGCCTTCCTGTTAGGCCTATTCTTGTCCGTTGTTTACTTGTACACGGGTCAATTATGGCTGACGATGCTGATTCACTTCTTATTTGACTGGACAGCCTTTACTGTTTCCGGTACATCAACGATGGCTGGTCATACTAATTATATGGATTGGCTGACCCTGTTAATCGAATTCATCGTGTTGGGTGGTATTACCGCCTGGATGATGTTTGGTAATCGGCGTCACGTAATGGAACGTCATGCTAACAAATTGATTGGTGAAGATCAGCACTTTGGTTTTCGTCTTGACTTTAACTAAGTAGATTAAATATTAGTGCATTACGAGAATAACCGAAAAAACGGCCGCTAGAATTGTCTAGCGACCGTTTTTCATACTGACAGTAATTATAAAGCTGGATGAGTCATCGTAATGTGTTCGCGTTCTGCTTCAAAGAAAATATCACCGGTCTCTTTGAAACCAAAGCGTGCATACAAGTCTTTTACATAGCACTGCGCATGGATAATGATTGGCTTGCCAGCATAATTTTGCTTAATGCCAGCAAGAATATGCTCAACTAATTGCGAGCCGAGGCCTCGGCCCCGAAAGAGCGGGTTAACCACGACACGACCCAGACTAGCATGATCGTCTTCTTCAAAGTAGCGACCATAGGCAGCTAACTTACCATCTTCAATTGCAAAAACATGGTGTGCTTGTTTATCCATCAGGTCCGGGTCGGGGGTGATACATTTCTGCTCGCCGTTAAATACGTTGGCTCTTAACAGGTTAATGTCAAAGAGTTCATTAGTTGTTATTTGATCGAATGTTTTGTCATACCATTTCATACGCAACCCTCCAGTTAAGTATTTACATTTCGACACCCATCTTCTTGTAGGAATCCATGCCGCCTAGCCAAAGGTTATCCATGGAGACGCCACGTTCTTCGGCAAACGCCTTCATCAGGGTGTGATGGTCCATCAAATGATACTTCTTATCAGGGTCATTAGGATCAATGACCTTAATTTGTGCCATCATACCACCATCTTCATGTTCAATGATATGGCAATGGTACATAAAGATCCCGGGAACCGGGAACCAGACCTTGATGACCACGTGTTCTTGTGGGTTAACAACGACCGTATCCTTTAAACCAAGTTCATTTGGATAAGGTTGCTTGCCGTTACGCGAGACGACCGTAAAGTGACAGCCATGCATGTGATAAGGGTGGATCATACCCGGCTTGTCGTTTGTGTTCAGGATATCCCACAGTTGTACCTGGCCGACCTCCATTTGGTAGTCAATGCGTTCCATTTGGAATTTCTTACCGTTCATGGCAACTGATTCATCCATGCCATCAAGGGTGACGTGGTGAACAGGTAAGTCGGCGTCCACCTTCGGATTAGGAGTCTGGTATAAGGTATCCGGAATTGGCGTGTTGTCCGCCTTGAATTCATGAATGCGGAAGTGAACTAATGGTGTGTCATCACTGTAAAGGGTAACGACATCGCCAGGCTTGTACTTGCCGAAGTCGACAACGATTTCTTGTCGCTCGGCACAGGTGATCATTATTTTGGTCATCTTAACCGGATGTGGCAAGAGACTTAAATCGCCAGCAATTTGGGTGAACGGCAGGTCGTCAGAAAAGTGCAGCCTCCATTCACGCCGGTTAGCGCCATCCAAGAAACGCAGGCGTACTTTTTGCGTAGTGACATCAAAGTAAGGGTTAATTGTGCCGTTAATCATTGGGGTTGGTCCCATCACGCCATCGGGGTCGTAGTCGGCACGGTAGTCCCATTGATTATCTTCATGGAAGCGCCGGTCTTGCAAGATAATTGGAATATCATCTACTCCATAGTTGCGCGGCAGGGGCATGCGGGCTTCATGTTCATCTTGAACAATGGCGCCACAAGCGAGGCCATGCCAAACCTGTTCCGCCGTTGATGGACATGGGTGAGCGTGGAGCCAAACAAAGGCAGCTGGCTGGTTAATCTTAAAAGTAATGTCTTTTTCTTCGCCCGGATAAACGGGTGCGTGGCAGCCCCCGTCTTCAATTGGCCCGGGAATAACTAAGCCATGCCAGTGAAAAGTGGTAACTTCTGGCAGGTGGTTTACCAAGTGTACATGGATGGTCTTGCCCTTTTTAAACACAACGGTTTGCCCGAGTAAAGGCGCATTGTAACCCCAAGTCTTGGTTTTTTGACCTGGCAATAGCTGCACTTCACCGGTTTGGGCAGTGACGGTGTAATACATGTCGGTATCCGTTTCTTTATCCGGCTTCAATAAGGAAGGGATATTCAGTTTTTGTTGAGGAATATCAGGAACTTTCAGTGGAACGTAACCGCCATCGTGGTAGTCGTAGGCAGCTTCGTCATAAAAGTAATGATCAATCATTTTTTTTGCCATAATTAAACCTCCGATCGATTGATACGCCTTTATGATAACGCCTACTTAGTTTACTAACAATGGAATGTGTCAATTATTAACGGGATAGTAGAAAATGTTTAGGCTCAGCTAAAAAATAATGTTTACAAAACATAATTTAGTAGTAACATAAGAAATGGAATTGACCACCAACCGCACTGCCGGATTTGGTGCGTTGTCCACAACTATGGAGAGGGGAAAAATATGTTCGACATTAAACCAGCACATTATCATAAGATTTTAGTGGGGGTTGACGATGCTCCTGACGCCCGAGCAGCTTTTTCATATGCTGTTGACAAGGCCAAACGTAACAATTCTGAATTGGGAATTGTTTCCGTTTACGAAACAGACAAGGTGAATGTTTACCAGGCATTGAACAAGGATTACATTCACTCTAGTCGTGAGGAATTAAAGAAACGGATTAATGAATATGTTCAGGCAGCGATTGATTACGGCGTTGATCCGCAAAAGATCACCGCAATTATCGATGAAGGCGATCGTCCTTCTGAACGTATTTGTAACCATGTCATTCCGGAATTTCACCCTGACCTATTAATTGTGGGTTCAATTGGTAAGCCAGGCAATCGTAAAGAAGTGGGTTCACAGGCTTCATACATGGTTAAACACTCTGGCACTTCTGTCTTTGTTATTCGGACCGAAGAAGACCAACAAGAAAATTAGCTTAATCAAGCGTGTGCATTCAAAACGTTGGCGGCTGCCAGCGTTTTTTATTTTGATTTTAATTTACAACACTTCTAAATAAATGACAGGCAATGGCAAATGAACTTTACTTTTGTGAATTACCACTTTATAATGATTCTAAACAGCGCAGGGAAGGAAGTAATAAAATGGCAAAGAAGATGTCATTGGCACAGCGGATTAATGTTCTGCGGGCAATTGTCATGGGTGCAAACGACGGGATTATCTCCGTTGCCGGAATTGTAATTGGGGTTGCCGCTGCCACTAGCAATAGTTATTCAATTTTAATTTCTGGTTTATCCGGCAGTTTGGCGGGCACCATTTCTATGTGCATGGGGGAGTATGTTTCTGTTAGTACCCAAAAAGATTCGCAACGGATGGCTTTAGTCGAAGAAAAGGAACGGTTGGCCGAGGATCCGCAAGGCGAATTCAATTATGTAAAGCAAAAGTACATGGACCAGGATATTTCTGAAGACTTGGCACAGAAAGCTACTAAAGAACTGATGGATAAGGATGCCATGGGCACGGCCGTCCAGGAACGTTACGGCTTTAATCCCAATGAATTTACCAGTCCCTATGCGGCGGCACTCTCTTCGTTCATTTCTTTTCCATTGGGTTCAATCTTGCCAATGGTAGCGGTCACCACATTTCCGCCAGCTACACGGATTATAGCAACGGTGATTGCGGTCTTAATTGCATTAGTCATCACTGGTTACATTGCGGCTGTTTTAGGCAATAATCCGAACAAACTAAAGTCGGTGATCCGCAATACCGTATCCGGCTTATTGACGATGGCCGTGACTTTCTTAATCGGTCAATTGTTAAAGCGCTAAGGCAGGTGAACATTGATGATCGCGAAAAATAAAAAAGAAAAGCAGACGATGGAAGAGAAGCTGAACACGCTGCGTGCCGGTGTCCTGGGCTCTAATGATGGCATCTTAACAGTTGTCGGCGTGTTGGTTTCCGTAGCGGCTGCTACAACAGATAAATTTACGATTTTTATTGCCGGTCTCTCAGATTTGCTCGCGTGTGCCTTTTCCATGGCTTGTGGTGAATACGCTTCTGTTAGTACGCAAAAGGATACTGAAAAGTCGGCCGTTGCTAAAGAAGAGCGACTATTAAAAGAAGACTTTGAAGGCGAACGCAGGGCGGTTCGTGATTATTACGTTAATAAGGGCGTCTCTGCGGAAACTTCAATGGCCATTGCGGATGACTTGCTGAAAAAAAAGTCTTTGCAAACGGTTGTCCGGATTAAGTATGATATCGAATTAGGTCACTACTTAAATCCGTGGGATGCTGCCTTTGCGTCACTCTTTGCGGCAGCAGCCGGCGGACTGTTGCCACTCATAGCCATGACCTTTGTACCCGGTCACTACAAGTGGTCAGCAACGATTCTAGCGGTTGTGGCCACCAGTGCATTGACTGGCTACATCAGCTCCAAGTTGGGCAATGGTTTGGTCAAGATTGCGGTTATTCGTAATATCATAATTGGCCTAATTACGATTACCATCCACTTTGGTGTCGGTAAATTGTTCTAATGCATAATATTAATCAAAATAAAAAGCAGCCGTTGGATGAATGAATCCAATGACTGCTTTTTGATGTCTTGATGTAGCAATTAGTTACAGATATTTTGCTGGTCTTCTTTGGTGTTAAACATTTCTTTGTCATCACCACGATCGCATTCGGCCTGAATCGTTACGTGTGCAATACCATATTTCTTTTGCAGCACATCATTGATTTGGTCGTAGATTTTACCTAACTGACATAGCTGCAGGTTATCGCAGCTAATATGCGCAGAGAAGATGATGCGGTGCTCATCAATTTGCCAGGCATGAACATGGTGCACATCATTGACGCCTTTAATCTGCATGAGGTCATGGTCGATGCTCGTAAAGTCCAGATCAGGTGATGACTGCATCAAGATACTAACGGTTTGTTTAACGATGGGCCAAGCTTCACTGGCAACATAAAGCGAAACGGCAATGGTTAAGACGGGGTCCAACCACGGCAGATCGACAAATATCAGGATGAAACCACCAACAATAACGGCCAAGGATGATAAAGCGTCACTGAGCACATGCAAGTAGGTAGCCTTCACATTTAAGCTCTCTTTGCTACCCCGATGTAATAGAAAAGCACTGGCAAAGTTTGCTAGCAATCCGATAATGGCGACGATCAGCATAATTTCACCGTTGACCGGGTGTGGATGTGCAAAACGCTTAGCAGCTTCCACGATCAAGAAGACCGAAATAACAATGAGAAAAAGCGCGTTTAATAATGCTGATAAAATTTCTGCGCGCCGGTAACCGTACGTTCGTTCCTTGCTTTCCGGACGATGAGAGATTAATTGGGCGACATAGCCTAAGACAATTGAGAACGAGTCGCCTAAGTTATGAAAAGCGTCCGAGAGTAAAGCTAGTGAACCGGAAACTAAACCACCGATGATTTCAACGATGGTGATGAGCCAATTCAGCACCGTGACAATCAGAAAGTTCTGGCCGCGCAAACGGTGTGAGTCCATCAAATCACTCCTTATCATATGAAAATAAAAATTAAGTTAGGTTATCCAAACTGTTAACATTATGGTATGCTATAATCACTTTGTATTCAACACTTGTTTATGAAAGAAGGCTGGTGGCAACTAATGACGCCAATGAAGGAAGATTATTTAAAAATTATCTTTGAATTAGGTGGAGGCAAAAAGAAGGTCTCCAACAAGGAAATTTCACTCGGTCTGGGGATTGCTGCCGGTTCGGTGACGGAAATGATCACGAAATTAACCGAGGAAGGTTTGGTGTCACATGAGCCGTATGCTGGTATTTCGTTGACGAAGAAGGGCTGTGCCTATGCAGCTGAATTAGTTCGCAAGCACCGTCTTTGGGAAGACTTTTTGGCCGAAAAGCTGCACTACCAGGTTGCCGATGTGCATTCAGAAGCAGAAGTTTTGGAGCATGAAACCAGTGACCGGCTGGCGACAGCCCTGGATAATTTTCTAGACCACCCCAAGACCTGCCCGCACGGTGGAGTCATTCCGGATGCCTCTGGCCACTTTTCACAGGTTAGTCACCGCTTGCTATCGGATGGTGAAGACGGCGAAACAGTAGAAGTGGAACGCTTTTTGGATAATCACGAGCTGTTAACCTACTTGAGCGACTTGCATATTAATCTGCATGATCAACTCAATATTGTTAAGCACGAGCCGTTTGAAGGACCCATCGTGGTGACAAAGAAGGGCCAGTCGGATCCAATTAATATTTCCTACAAGGCTTCTCATAATATCTTTATTGACGAAAAAGCGGCCAAGAATAATTAACAAGTTTGTGTTTGTAATGAATTTACTTTTGTCTAGTAGCCGACAAAGAACGAACAACGTCCAAATACTGTTATGTATGGTATTTGGACGTTAATTTCTTAATTGGATATTCTTTAGGAAAAGTTTGACAAATTAATGCAAATTTCGGGATAAACTCTGTTAAACTGTTTCAGGATGAATTGAAAGAGGGTGAACGTAGTGGTCGATAACGAGCGACTAGTTTTAGCATTAAATTGTAGTTTGTTAGCAGGTAAATTATTGATCGAAAACGGTTCAAACATGGAGCGGGTTAATGATACGATGTACCGCATTGCACAAAATGCCGGCCTGCATTATTTCCAAGCTTTCACTACCGTTACGGGGATCGTGGTGTCGGCGGAACGAATGCCGAATGCCGAAGCCACTGATATTCGGTCACGGGCGGATAATTTGGCCAAGGTAGTTGCGGTCAACGAATTATCCCGTGAATTTGCTACCGGTAAGCTGAGTCTTGAAGACCTTTATGACAAATTGCAAGATGTCGACCACAGTAAGATGCAGCTGTCTTTGTTTACCCAGTGTATGGCCGCTGCGATCTTGAGTCTCACCCTGATGATTGTCTTCACTAATGATGTGAAAGATAGTTGGGCGGGCTTCATTATTGGTGGGGTTTCCTACTGGTTCTACCTCTGGCTGGTTAAAAAATTCCGGATTAAGTACATGGGTGAATTTGTCTCATCGCTTCTGATTGCCTTAATGGCTGGCTTTTCTTATAAGCTCGGTTGGACTGGCAACGTGAATGCTATCATTATTGGTGCCGTGATGCCGCTAGTTCCCGGCGTTGCTTTAACTAACGCTGCTCGTGACCTAGTATCTGGTCATTTGATTAGCGGACCGACGCGAGCTTTGGAAGCCGTGATTACGGCGATCGCGATTGGTTGTGGTATTGTCATTGTTTTGCGGTACTTTTAGGAGGTAGGATATGGTCTGGTATTTCTTACGTCAATTTTTACTTGCCGGCATTGCCTCCATTTGTTTCGGCGCATTGCGGAGCACCCCATGGTCGGCAGCCATTCCGATTGCATTAATTGGTGGCTTGGATTGGATTTTTTACGTTGTGATTTACTATAAGCTGCATTTAGGCTTGGCCGTGTGCAACTTGTTGGCAGCTTTAGGAATCTCGGTAGCTAGTTTTTATGCAGCACGTCATTATCGCCTACCAATGATTGTCTTTAACGTGCCGGCATTGGCAGCGCTAGTTCCTGGTGGACAAGCGTATAAGGTAGTGCGCTATTTTGTGATGGGTCATTATGACCTCACCCTGTTTTATCTCTACCAAGTCGTCGTAATTTGTGGTGCAATCACGATTGGCTATGGGTTAGGTGACGTGGTTAATCGGATGCTATTTTACCGTCATAAACGGCTGCGACAGAACCGGTAAGCTACGAAGCAGACAATTTTGTGTTATACTCAACAAGATTAATTAACAGGAGATAGACAATGCTAATTGAAAAAGATTCTGGACGTTGGAAGCGCCTAATAGTGGCTGCTGTCCTTTTCGTAGTAGTTACCGCAATGGTTTATAAGAACTCCATCCTGATCGGGGCCATCGATTCCGTTTTACAGGCACTGATTGGTGAAGGCAACCAGGGTTCCTTTGGTCATCACCTAATGGTTTTGATCAGTTTTCTGGGCAGTCCGAAGATGGATATCTTGTGGACATTGGTGATCGCATTCTTCCTTTGGGGATTCAAATTTAAAATTCCAGCCTTGTGGGCTTTAGCTACTGTATTTGGTGGTGACGTGCTGGGCTTTATCATTAAGCACATTGTGAAGAGAAATCGGCCAGCACAACACATGGCTAAGGATAGTGGCTTTAGTTACCCAAGTGGCCATGTTTTAGGCTTCTTCTTAGTGGCAGCTGTGCTTTTCCTGGTAGTAATCCCCTTAATCAAGAGCAATTCTAAGCGGGTGATCTGCCAGCTGTTGTTAGTGATCTTTATCATTCTGCTGGCAGTTTCACGGGTTTACTTAAATGCACATTTTCCATCGGACACGATTGGCGCAATGCTGCTAGGCTATACCTGGCTGCAAATTGCCGAAGCACTTTACCGTTCTTGGGCACCACATATGGCAAACTGGCGCATTGTGCACCATTCATATTATTAATCATTGGTGAATGATATAAATTAAAAACTCCCGGCTTTCGGATAAACGAAGTCGGGAGTTAATTTTATGGCTAACTCTTAGTGGTTTAATAGCCACTCACAAGCCAAGTCGACCCAGTGGGCAACGTGGGGTTGGTCACCATTAACATGATGGGCCACCAGTGAATTGGCAATATCCATTCCATGGGGGCCATGGGCAAATAGGTGCAGTTCTTGAGGAATGTTGTGGGCATGTAAAGCAAGTGCATAATTGATACTATTTTGGACGGGTACAAACGGGTCATCCATGGTGGCCCAAGTGAAAGTCGGCCGGTTGTTGTCGTTAACATGTTGGCTGGCATTGTACCGTTCCGGATGATCAGTCCAACGATTCAAAGTCTGCGCTTCTTTGGGAAAGCCGGCGTCAAGGTCGATCACTGGGTAGCCCAGCACAATCGCGGTTGGTTTCAATACTTCTTCCTGGATGCCCGTTTGCCCTTTTAACCAGGAGCTCGCCCAGTAGTCATTGAACAAAGCAGCGATGTGGCCACCGGCAGAAAAGCCTAAGATAAAGGTTTGTGGACTGAGGTGCCACGAACTACGATGGTGATTGATCGTTTGCATCGCTTGGGCAAAGTCAAATAACGGGTAAGGGTAGAGTGGATTATGCTCATCGAGAAATGAATAGCGTAGGATCATTGTTTGAAAGCCACGAGCAGCAAAGGCAATGGCCGTTTTTTCACTTTCTTCTGCAGTGATATGAGTCATTGAACCACCCGGAACAATGACAAGCGCCGGAAAATCCTGTACGGGACTTTTGGGTGTTGGTGTTTGTAAGTAAACAGTGAGAGACGCCTGTGTGCGGTAGCGTTGATTACTTAGGTTAATGTTTACGACTTGCATAATGAACCCCTTTGTAAAAATGATTTGGAGGTAATTATAGTGCCAAAGCAAATAAAAGCCAATCAGATTCAGGTGCGTCTGTTAAATCAGTCCGACTTGTCAGCATTGAACCACTTGTATGCGGATGATCAATTGTTAGCACAAGCTGGTATTGTGATTGACGCTAACCCGGAGTTTAGGCAGATGGTCTTTAATAATTGGGTAAAGCAAAAATTTCTCTGGGGCATTTTTTCTCATCAATTGCTCATTGGCACCATTAACCTTTTTCCGACAGAAGGGCAAGAAGAGATTGGCTACTTGCTCATGCCGAAATACCAGCATCACGGCATCATGACAATGGCTGTGGGGGAAGTATTGCAACAAAATCATTCCTGCCCTATTTTTGCCAAAGTACGGGTGAATAACGAGCCATCGCAGCGGGTATTGCAAAAAAATGGATTTGATTTAACGGCAACAGATCAAGGATGGATGCGCTTCCTAAAAAAGAACTGATTAAAAAACGCTTGTTGTCAGCATTAATTTATGTATACTTAAAAAGTAATTAAAATTTGAAGAGGTTGCAGTGCTCATCAGTAACCATGTGGAGACAGGCAAATGTCTTAAGCTTGGCGAAAGGGTGCATTGCCGAAATGCAGGGGTGTTTGCCCACCACTGACATTGGGACGTATTCCGAAAGGATGCGGACTGTCGCGTGTATACGCGGGGAGCTTCAAGAATGACGATTAACTATAAGTCTTCTGATGGCCGCCCGTCAGAAGGCTTTTTTCGTAGGAGGGAATGTTCATGGCAGAGAATAATAGTAGGGGCGAACAAGGATCAGTTAAGCGGGGGCTGAAGAGCCGCCACTTATCCATGATCGCATTGGGAGGATCCATCGGTACCGGCCTATTTATTGCTTCCGGTTCCGCAATTACGACGGCGGGTCCTGGTGGTGCCCTTGTCGGTTACATTATTATCGGGATTATGGTTTACTTCTTGATGACCAGTTTGGCGGAAATGGCGACTTACCTGCCGCTGACCGGATCATTTGCGGCATATGCTGATAAGTATCTGAGTCCGGCAATGGGATTTGCTTTTGGTTGGAATTATTGGTTAAACGGTGCGTTGACCGTTCCCGTGGAAATTACCACGGTCGGTCTGATTATGAATTTCTGGTTGCCACATATTCCGGCGTGGGTGTTTAGTGGAATAGCATTTATCTTTATTTTCTTAATTAACTACCTGACGGTGCGGTCATATGGTGAAACGGAATTCTGGTTGGCACTGGTAAAGGTTGCCGCGGTTGTTGCTTTCTTGATTGTTGGTGTTTTGGTTATCTTACGTATTATGGGTGGCCAAGGCCCAATTGGCATGAAGAACTTTACTTACAAGCAAGCACCATTTGTTCATGGGGTACCTGGGATTGTCAGTGTTCTGTTGGTTGCTGGCTTCTCGTTCCAAGGAACTGAAATGATTGGGATTGCCGCTGGTGAAACTGAAGATCCGGAAAAGTCTGTACCAAAGGCTATTCATTCTACTTTCTGGCGGATCCTGCTGTTCTACATCTTCACGATTTTCATTATTGCTTGTATCCTGCCTTACACTGACAAGAACTTATTGAGTTCTGATGTATCTGATATTGTTACTAGTCCATTTACTTTGATTTTCAAGCGTGCTGGTTTAGCTGCCGCTGCCAGCGTCATGAACGCGGTTATTCTGGTTGCCGTTTTGTCATCTGCTAACTCTTGGATGTATGCTTCCACGCGGATGCTCTTCTCACAGGCGCGTGAAGGTTACGCATGGCGTTGGTTAGGCTACGTTAACAAGCGTGGTGTGCCGATTTATGGTTTGCTGGTTACGACTGTCTTTGGCCTCTTAGTATGGTTAACCCAGTTCATCGGCCCTAATGCATACAACTACCTGATTGGTGCTTCTGGTTTGTGTGGGGTAATTGCTTGGGTCGGCATTGCCGCTGCCCACTATCGTTTCCGGAAGGCCTTCTTGGCACAAGGTCACGATGTTAGCGAACTGAAGTACCATGCTAGTTTCTACCCATTTGGCCCAATCTTCTCATTCATTCTGTGTATCGTTATCATCGTCTTCCAAAACATGGATGCCTTCATCCAATTAGACTGGAAGAACATCGCTATTACCTACCTGTCAGTCCCGATCTTCTTGATCTACTACCTGTACTACAAGTTCAAGTACGGTAGCAAGATGATTCCGTTAGAGGATGTCGACTTCTCCCACAGTACTCGTGGTGAAAAGTACGAAGCTAGCGACGAAGACGACGCAAACAAGTAATCTAATTTTTCATATCGTTTGATGAGCTGAAATGGTACAATACTAATTGTGACTTTTTTAAGTAGGGAGAAAATATCATGATTGTATTAGCAGGAACGATCGGGGCTGGCAAGACCAGCTTGACTAAGATCCTAGCCGATCATTTAGGTACGCAGGCCTTTTATGAATCAGTGGATGATAATCCAATCTTGCCACTCTTTTATAAAGACCCACAAAAGTATGGTTTTTTGCTGCAGATTTACTTCCTTAACCGGCGTTTACAGGAGATTGAAGATGCTTTTAGCAATGACCTTAACGTCTTAGATCGGTCCATCTTTGAAGACTCATTGCTTTTTAAACTAAATGCAGACCTTGGCCGTGCTACGGAGACAGAGTCTGATATCTATGATTCGCTCTTGCATAATATGATGGAAGAACTTCCTGAGCAAAAGCATCAGAAATCACCTAACTTAATGATCCACATTCAGATTTCCTTTGATACAATGCTGAAGCGGATCAAGAAGCGGGGTCGTCCTTATGAGCAGCTATCTGCTGATCCAAGTTTGTACAACTACTACAAGCAGCTGAATGAACGTTATCGGCAGTGGTATGAGGACTATGACGAGAGCCCGAAGATGTCCATCAATGGCGATCGCTATGACTTTATTGAAGATCCACAGGCCAGCCGGGAAGTGCTTTCACAGATCGACCAAAAATTAGCATCACTTGGTTTGAAATAAATTGACAGTAACTCGATTTTCCTTTATGATTTTAGAAGTTGAGTTACTAATGGAGGATTAGCTCAGTTGGGAGAGCATCTGCCTTACAAGCAGAGGGTCACAGGTTCGAGCCCTGTATCCTCTATTTTTTGCGGATATGGCGGAATTGGCAGACGCGCAAGATTTAGGTTCTTGTGTCTTTTAGACGTGGAGGTTCGAATCCTCTTATCCGCATTACTAAATTTCTTCAAAAAACTTATTGACGTTTTGAGAGTTATTTAGTATCATTTATAAATGTTGATAGCAATATCACATGCGGAAGTAGTTCAGTGGTAGAACATCACCTTGCCATGGTGGGGGTCGCGGGTTCGAATCCCGTCTTCCGCTTTTTGTTTATTTTGCACCCATAGCGCAATTGGATAGAGTGTCTGACTACGAATCAGAAGGTTGTAGGTTCGACTCCTACTGGGTGCATTATTAAGGAGGAGCGTGGCAGTTATCTTAAATGATGGTTGTGGCGCTCTTTTTTAGATTTTCGGAAATTAGCTCAGTTTGGTAGAGCGCTGCGTTCGGGACGCAGAGGTCGCACGTTCAAATCGTGTATTTCCGATTGAAGATGAAAGCCCGTCATCCAAGGATGTCTTGGATGACAGGCTTTTTGCATATTTGAATTTGTTGCAATTTCTTTGTTCAATCAAACAAATTACAGCCACTGTTCATTAATTGAAACCGATTTCTTGCCGATACCGTTTTGTAAGTCTTTCTATGTTAGAATTAACCTGTATGACGTACGAATGATAAGGAGGCACATTATGAAGGCTATTTTGACAGCAGTGGGTAAGGAAAAACCAGGAATCGTTGCAAAGATCAGTACTTTTTTGGCTGACCGCAATATCAATATTTTAGATATTTCCCAAACGATTATGGATGATACGTTTACGATGATGATGCAGGTGCAATTGCATGAAGATGAAGACCTGTCAGCATTGATCAGCCAAGTACGGGCATTAGGTAAAGAAATCGGGATTGAAATTAATATCCGTAACGAAGAATTGTACCGGGCCATGCAGCAGTTATAAGGAGGGTTAATATGGAGATTGAGCAAATTGAGCAAACTCTCCGGATGATTGACACCGAAAAGCTTGACTTACGGACGATCACGATGGGGATCAGTCTGTTTGATTGTATCGATAGTGACAGTGACCGCGCCTGCCAGAAGATTTATGACAAGATCACGACCAAAGCCAAGGACTTGGTGAAGGTGGGCCAAGAGCTGGAATCTGAATATGGGATTAAGATCGCTAACAAGCGGGTGGAAGTGACCCCGATCGCGATGATTGCGGCGGCTTCTGGCGATCATGATTACGTCAAGTATGCCAAAACCTTGGACCGTGCTGCCCATGACATTGGCGTCGACTTTGTCGGCGGCTTTTCCGCCTTGGTACAAAAAGGCTATACCAAGGGCGACCATATCCTGATTAAGTCGCTGCCTCAGGCATTAGCGGAAACGGATCTTGTATGTGCTTCAGTGAATGTCGGGTCAACAAAAGCAGGCCTGAACATGGATGCCATCAAAGAAATGGGACAGACGGTGGTGGACGCCAGCAAGCTCGACTACATGACCAATGCTAAACTGGTAACCTTCTGCAACGCCGTCGATGATAATCCCTTCATGGCTGGGGGATTCTTAGGCGTTGGTGAACCAGACACGGTCATCAACTGTGGAGTTTCCGGACCCGGCGTGGTTAAAGCCGCCCTCGATAAAGTGGCGGGTCAATCCATTGACGTGGTTGCGGAAACAATCAAGAAGACGACCTTCAAGATTACTCGCTTAGGTCAGCTGATTGGCTCCGAAGCGGCTCGGCGTCTGCACACTCGCTTTGGCATCGTCGACCTGTCATTAGCCCCAACTGCCGCAGCTGGCGATTCCGTAGCCGAAGTATTGGAAGCAATTGGATTATCCAACGTTGGCGTGCACGGTACGACGGCTGCTTTAGCAATGCTCAACGACGCCGTGAAGAAGGGTGGCATTATGGCCTGCAGCCATGTTGGTGGCCTGTCCGGTGCCTTCATTCCCGTTTCTGAAGACGCCGAAATGATTAACAGCGTAGAGAATGGTGCGCTGCACTTTGACAAGTTGGAAGCCATGACGGCAGTTTGCTCGGTTGGTCTAGACATGATTGCGGTTCCTGGTGACACGGATGCAGCTACAATTTCTGGCATGATGGCTGACGAAGCCGCAATCGGTATGATCAACAACAAGACCACGGCCGTCCGGGTCATCCCGGTACCAGGCAAGAAGGTCGGCGACACCGTTGAATTTGGTGGCTTGCTGGGCCACGCACCCGTCATGGATGTTGGTAAGGGTTCATCCAAAGAAATGATCGACCGTGGGGGTACGATGCCGGCACCAATCCATTCCTTCAAGAATTAAGCATGTTTTTTAATCCTTTCTACCTTTTATATGTAGCAGTGCGAGTATGTGTCAATGATTGTTGCCACCTAGCCGTAAGACATTAAAAATGATAGTTTCCCTAGCAGATGCTGGGGCAATTTTTTATAGCATGAAAGATTGTAATATTAAAAGAATGAAGTAAATAACTTAAGAAAGCAAAAAATGATTGCTCTTTAACTAAAAAGTGTTAAGATACTTTTTTGGAAATAAAAAATTTTGAATCTTTTGCGACGGTGAGCAGTGGTTAAAATATTTCTTAGTAAACAGTGCTAATTCTCATTCATTTATTACTTGATATTTGGCCACAAATGCAGTCATAATAAGGATGAAAGCCATTACAAATCAGGAGAAAGTGGAGAAAGGATTATGAGTGAAAAAGATCTACAATCAATGAGTTTTCGTGACCGTGCTTTGTATGAATTACGTGAAGAGGAAAAGGATAAGTATAGTCGGGTCAAACCTCGTAAGAGTGATAAGAAAAAGAAGACTTATTGGGCTCTAGTTCAATTTTCAGATGAATCCACGAAATGGTACCAGTTACCTAAGAAGCTGCAGCGTGGCTTAAAAGAATACCGGAAAATTCATCCAGAAGACTGGGATCAGTTGCTGAAAGGTGACATCATTGACGTTCCTGTGAAGGTTAATGGCCAAATTGAGACGCAGCCAGTACGGATTTTGCGGATCAAGCGTAGCAAACGTCACGCTGGTATTGATGACCGCATCATGTGTGACCAATTCATGAAACCGGAATACACGCGTTTCGGGATCGCTAAGTACGATGAAATGACTGATTACTTACGGCAGGGCAGCAAGAATTGCAGCCAGAAGTCAATGGAAAAGCGGCTCCACAAGTTGGTACCACCAGTTAAGAACAAGGCGTATGATTTTATGCGTTGGTTAGTAATTGGCTAATGCCATTGTCATCATCAATGAACTCCCGTTATCTGTTAATTGCAGGTGGCGGGAGTTTTACTTACTATTAATTAGTTACATATTGCACAAGTTTGAATGAGACAATTATTCAAATTCATTCACAAAAAAAGAATATCAAGTAAAAATACCATCGCAAAGAATATTGCAATTGTTTGGCATTAGTGCGATCAAGCCATGTTAGCACGCTTTGTTACTATCTTCACATTACCGCTTGCATTTTTCCTAAATGCTGTTATTATATTTTGTGTAAAGAGTAACAAAGATCTTGTTTTTACGAAGGAGATTTTCACTTATGAAAGCTGCTGTTATTAATGACCCAGTTGATGGGTACGTTACTGTTAAGGATGTTAAACTTCGTGATTTAAAGCCAGGTGAAGCATTAGTTGACATGGAATACTGTGGTCTGTGTCACACTGACCTTCACTGTGCTGCCGGTGACTTCGGTAAGAAGCCAGGCCGGATCATTGGTCACGAAGGTATTGGCCGTGTATCCAAGGTTGCCCCAGGTGTTACTAGTCTGAAGGTTGGTGACCGGGTATCAATTGCTTGGTTCTTCAAGGGCTGTGGCCACTGTGAATATTGTCTGACTGGCCGTGAAACTCTTTGCCGCCACGTTTTAAACGCCGGCTACACTGCTGATGGTGCTATGGCGGAACAGTGTATTGTTCCAGCTGACTACGCTGTTAAGGTTCCAGATGGCCTGGACCCAGTTGAAGCTACTTCTCTGACTTGTGCCGGTGTTACGATGTACAAGGCTCTGAAGGTTGCTAACATCAAGCCTGGCCAGTGGGTATCCATTGTTGGTGCTGGTGGCCTTGGTAACCTGGGTATCCAATTTGCTCACAATGTATTTGGTGCACACGTTATCGCCGTTGATGGTAACCCTGACAAGCTACAAGCTGCTAAGGAAAACGGTGCTGAAATTCTGATCAACCGTCACGATAACAACGTTGATGAACAGATCCAAGAAAAGGTTGGCGGTGTTCATGCCGCAGTTGTTACTGCTGTTACTACTGCTGCCTTTGACCAAGCCGTTAACTCACTTCGTCCAGATGGCCGCTTAGTTGCTGTTGCTCTGCCACAGGGTGACATGAAGCTGAACATTGCTAAGACGGTTCTGGATGGGATCATCGTTGCTGGTTCTCTGGTTGGTACCCGTCAAGACTTGGCTGAATGCTTCCAGTTCGGTGCTGAAGGCAAGGTTCACCCAATCGTTCACACTCGCAAGCTGAGTGAAATCAACGAAATGATTCAAGAACTGAAGGACAACAAGGTTGTTGGTCGTAACGTTGTTGACTTCGTTCACAACAAGTAATCTTAGTTAATAAATAACCAATCTAAGTCTTTCTAAACTCATATATTTGTATGCAAGCCCTGCATATAAAGGAACTTTCAGTAAGCACTGAAGGTTCCTTTTTGTTATCACTGATAATTAAGAAGACTTTTTGCTATTAGACGGCTGTGAAAGCATGGTATGATAATGGTCAGAATTAGTCAGATGATGGGAGATGAAGTTGTGGATCGCAAAAGTATATCGGATGTGATTGAAAGCTACTTAAAATCGATTTTAGGCAATGACGAGCAGATTGAAATTCGACGCTCAGAAATTGCTGATCATTTTGACGTGGTCCCATCACAAATCAATTATGTGATCAAAACTCGCTTCACGCTACAGAATGGTTATTTAGTACAAAGCAAACGTGGTGGGGGCGGCTATATCCGGATCGAAAGAGTTAAATTGCTTGAAAATGTTGACGTTTTGGATATGTTAATTGATGCAATTGGCAATTCCATTAGTGAAAATGACGCCTTTGATGTGGTCAGAACCCTTTATCGAGAAAAGGTAATTAGCCGTCGTGAAGGTGACCTGATGCTGGTGGCATTGTCTAAACATACTCTAGACGTGAATGATCACAATACCGAGAATCAGTTGCGAGCACGGCTGCTCGTTTCATTTTTGAATCGCCTGCGTTATGAAAGCTAAGCTGAATTAATTAAATCATTTTTCAAGGAGGAACTTATGCCAGATTTTCTGTATACCCCTAATGCACAAGCTGCACTCAAGATTGCACAAGAACAAGCACGTTTATTCAAGCATCAAGCAGTTGGTACAGAACATCTTTTGCTGGCACTAAGTCTGGAGAAAACTGGTGTGGCAGCAAATGCTCTGCGACAAATGAACATTACTAGTGATGATCTGAAAGAAGAAATTGAACGTTTCACTGGTTATGGAACGATGGAGAATTTGGATTCGCACAGTTACCTGCCGAATTCACCGAAGTTAGATGAGATATTAAATGTGGCTGCTCAAACTGCTAGTCAGCTTGGTGCTGAAAGAATTGGCACTGAGCACTTACTACTAGCATTATTGAGTGATGAGCGCATTTTTTCTTCCCGTATCCTCATGAGCTTGGATGTGGATGTTACACAGGCGCGCAGGAATCTGTTGCGGCGCCTAGGTGTTGACGTTAATCAACAGCGGATGCGTAATCGTCGTCCAGCAAGCAAGGGCACTCCAACACTAGATAAATTGGCCCGTGACCTTACTAAGGTGGCTGCAGAAGAGTCGCCTGACCCGGTGATCGGTCGGGATAAAGAAATTAAGCGGGTGGTTCAGATCCTGAGTCGGCGGACGAAGAACAACCCGGTTTTGATTGGTGAACCAGGTGTTGGGAAGACCGCGATTGTTGAAGGACTGGCCCAACTCATCGCTGCTCACAAAGTTCCCGAAGAATTAGACCACCGTCGTCTGATGATGCTAGATATGGGCTCATTGGTTGCGGGTACTAAATACCGTGGCGAATTCGAAGACCGTTTGAAGAAGGTGATCGATGAAGTTTACCAGGATGGTCATATCATCCTGTTCATTGATGAGCTTCATACTTTAGTAGGTGCCGGTGGTGCTGAAGGTGCAATTGACGCTTCCAACATCTTGAAGCCAGCACTGGCCCGTGGCGAACTGCAGTTGATCGGTGCTACCACGCTGGATGAATACCAAAAGCACATTGAATCGGATGCGGCTTTGGAACGGCGCTTTGCTACAGTAATGGTTGAGGAACCAACGAAAGAGCAATCATTAGCGATTTTGAAGGGGATTCGGCCCCAATACGAAAAGCACCATCATGTCGAAATTGAAGATGTAGCGCTGCAAGCAGCCATTCAGCTCTCCAGTCGTTATATTACCGACCACTTCTTGCCGGACAAAGCAATTGACCTGATGGATGAAGCTGCTGCGATGGTACACATTAACCATGAAGGTCAGGATAGCCCGCATGCTAAGCGTGAACGTGAATTAGCACAGTTGCGCAGCCAAAAAGAAGCGGCCATTCAACGGCAGGACTTTGATACGGCTGCCAAATTGCGCCACCAAGAATTGGACTTGAAGAAAAAGCTGGATCAGGCTGAACAGAGGCGGCGTGCAAATGAATCCCACGATAAATATGCAGCCCGCGTCACTGAAGGCGACATTGCCCAGGTGGTTTCTGAATGGACCGGTGTACCGTTGACCCAGCTGAAGCGTAAGGAAAGCGACCGGTTGATTAACTTGGAAAAGGGCCTGCATGAACGCGTAGTGGGACAAGATGAGGCCGTTTCCGCATTAGCACGGGCGATTCGTCGCGCCCGCAGTGGTTTGAAAGACCCATCACGTCCAATCGGCTCCTTCATGTTCCTTGGCCCTACTGGTGTTGGTAAGACCGAATTGGCTAAGGCCTTGGCCGACGAGATGTTTGGTTCCGAAGATAATATGATTCGCATTGATATGTCAGAATACCAGGAACGATACAGTGCCAGCCGCTTAGTCGGTGCCGCTCCGGGCTATGTTGGCTATGAAGAGGGCGGTCAGCTGACGGAAAAGGTACGGCAGCACCCTTATTCCGTTGTTCTACTAGACGAAGTAGAAAAGGCGAATGTCGATATCTTTAACTTGCTCCTGCAGGTATTAGATGATGGCTTCTTGACTGATTCGAAGGGTCGGCGCGTTGACTTCCGCAACACTATCCTGATTATGACTTCTAACTTGGGAGCAACTCAATTACGGGATGAGAAGACAGTGGGCTTTGGTGCTGAAGATGTGCAGCATGACTATCAAGCGATGAAGTCGGCTATTCAATCACAATTACGGTTGCACTTCCGTCCCGAATTTTTAAACCGGATTGATGAGACGATTATTTTCCACTCGTTAACTAAGAATGATTTGCATCAAATTGTTAAGTTGCTTACCCGTCACTTGATTGACCGGGTTAAGGAACAAAGAATTGATTTGCACTTTACGGCTGCAGCAATTGATGCGATTGCTAAGGATGGCTATAACCCTGAATATGGGGCACGGCCGCTTCGTCGGTCCATTCAAAATATGGTTGAAGATCCGTTAAGCATGGCGTTACTCGATGGCAATGTGCAATCTGGTGATCGGGTGACGATTGGTGCTCGGCATGGTAAATTAACCTTCAGTAAGGAAAATCCCCAGCACGAAAAACAATTGATTACAGTAAAGTAACGCAGAGAGTAGAAACGAGACTCTTCAGGATTTTCTGGAAAAATTAGGTAGTATTGACTATAATTGTCCCGGGAAGATTCAATAAAATTTATTGGGAGATAAATCATGAAGAGAACAGAACAACTAGCAAAAACCAGAACAGCGATCATGGAGACCGCCACTAAATTATTCTTAAAAAAGGGGTACGCATTAACCTCTACCCGTGACATTGCTAAGGAAATTGGCATTACCCAGCCGGCTTTGTATCATCATTTTAGTGATAAGGAAGTATTGTACTTGGATGTCTTGTCTGCACACTGCAGCAAGGTCCGTCAGCAAATTAACCAGGTGATGCGCCGGGATAACTTATCGGCAAAAGACCGTTTGTGGGAAATCACAGAAGTCTTTACTAAGAATCACCCGAACAACGTTTACAATAATTGGCAGTCCACTGCCTCGCTCTTGAGTCCTAGTGGTCGTCGTAAACTGGAAATTATTTTTATGATGGACTACATTGAGCCAGTTTCTGAATTCTTTAAGCTGCCGGAAGCGCATTTGCGTCCGGACCTCCTGCCTAAAGAAGCTGCTGAATTGTTCATCGCTGACTTGACACCATTATTTGGTTCATTACAGCAGCTTGGTGGTAAGAGTATCAGTAACGAACAGCGTGGCAAGATTATCTTGGATGTATTCTTAAACGGTGTTATGCAGCATAAATAACAGTTTAAATTTAGTAACCACCAGCAAAATAACTGCTGGTGGTTTTTGTTTGGGAACGTGACAGAAGTCATTTATGACTTCGTAGTCACGCCCGCGAGCACAAATATGTCTCAAGCGTTCGAAAAAATCCGAACACTTGAGGCCATTTGTGTACCGCGCTGTTAACTTTTGATCTATATAACAGACTTAAGTCACAGCCCCTTTGTTTGCATTATTCTCGGACTAAGGCCGTTCGTAATTCAAAATGTCGAGGGCGGTTACTGAAAAAAGCAAAAAAAGATCAATGTAAGGGCTTTGCTAGCGTGCATAGCGATTGACTTTGCATGCTGATTGTCCTATATTGTTAACGTATGTAATTTGTGAGTCCAGTGAGGTCGGTGATCTCTTGTCCACCGGCTTCTTTATAAAAAACCAAAGGCAGTTGCCAGCTGCTTTTGGATTTTTTTTGCTCAAAAGTTGGCATTTTGCTTAAATGTAATCAAAATGTAACATTTGATTGGACCCACCCAACAAATTAGAGAGGTGAATACTTTGGCTGGACATTTAGTTAAATATGGTAAGCACCGTACCCGCCGTAGCTACTCCCGGATTAAGGAAGTTCTCGACCTGCCAAACCTGATTGAAATCCAAACTAATTCTTACAATTGGTTCATGGATAAAGGTTTGCGTGAGATGTTTAACGACATCATGCCGATTGATGACTTCCAGGGCAAGCTGTCACTCGAGTTCGTTGATTACCAGCTCCTGGAACCCAAGTATACGGAAGACGAAGCACGTGAACATGATGCTAACTACTCTGCACCACTGCACGTTACCCTGCGTCTGACTAACCACGAAACTGGTGAAATTAAGTCACAGGACGTCTTCTTTGGCGACTTCCCATTGATGACTGATCAAGGGACCTTTATTATCAACGGGGCCGAACGGGTTATTGTTTCACAATTGGTTCGTTCCCCAGGTATTTACTATGACAAGGAAACCGACAAGAACGGTCGGACTAACTTCAGCGCCAACTTTATTCCTAACCGTGGTGCATGGCTGGAATACGAAACGGACGCTAAGGGCATTTCATATGTACGGATTGACCGGACCCGTAAGCTGCCAATGACCGAATTAGTGCGGGCATTAGGCTTCGGCTCTGATGATGAAATCATTGACATGCTGGGTGGCAACTCTGAATCATTAGCTGCAACCTTGGATAAGGATGTTCACAAGAATGCTGAAGATTCACGAGTTGAAGAATCCTTGAAGGACATTTACGAACGTCTGCGTCCAGGTGAACCAAAGACGGCTGATTCTGCTCGTAGTTTGCTGACCGCTCGTTTCTTTGATCCACGTCGTTACGACATGGCTCCAGTTGGTCGTTACAAGACTAACAAGAAGCTCATGATGAAGTACCGCCTGCTTGGTCAGACCTTAGCAGAAACGCTGGCTGACCCAGACACTGGTGAAATCTTGGCCAACAAGGGCGATATTGTTACCAAGGAAGTACTGAAGAAGCTGGAACCAGCACTGGCACGTGATGACTTCAAGATGATTACCTACACGCCATCTGATGAAGCCGTTGTTACTAAGCCGGTTAAGCTGCAAAAGATCTTGGTTTACTCCAAGAATGATCCTGACCGGGTTGTGCCAATCGTTGCTAACGGCCACATTCCGTTGGAATTAAAGCACATTCAGCCAGCCGACATCATTGCATCAGTAAACTACTTCTTCAACTTACAAGAAGGCATTGGTTCTACTGACGACATCGACCACTTAGGCAACCGTCGTATTCGTTCTGTCGGTGAATTGCTGCAGAACCAGTTCCGGATTGGTCTGGCCCGGATGGAACGGGTTGTTCGTGAACGGATGTCCATTCAGGATATCAACACGGTTACCCCACAACAATTGATCAACATTCGGCCAGTAGTTGCTTCTATTAAGGAATTCTTCGGTTCTTCACAACTGTCACAATTCATGGACCAAACCAACCCACTGGGTGAATTAACGCACAAGCGTCGTCTGTCCGCCCTGGGTCCTGGTGGTTTGACTCGTGACCGTGCTGGTTATGAAGTTCGTGACGTGCATTACACCCACTATGGTCGTATGTGCCCAATCGAAACTCCTGAAGGTCCTAACATTGGTCTGATTAACTCACTGGCTTCTTATGCCCGCGTTAACAAGTACGGTTTCATTGAAACACCATACCGTCGTGTTTCTTGGCAGACCCACAAGGTTACCGATAAGATCGATTACCTGACTGCCGACGAAGAAGATAACTACATCATTGCCCAAGCTAACACGCCGCTGAACGATGATGGCTCCTTCGCTGAAGATGAAATCATGTGCCGTGATAAGGATGACTACATTGAAACTTCTGCTGACAACGTTGACTACATGGACGTTTCACCAAAGCAAGTAGTTTCCGTTGCGTCTGCATGTATTCCGTTCCTGGAAAACGATGACTCCAACCGTGCGCTGATGGGTGCTAACATGCAACGGCAAGCCGTTCCGTTGATTAACCCACATGCTCCTTTGATTGGGACTGGCATCGAATACAAGGCTGCCCACGACTCTGGGGTTGCTTTAATTGCTAAGAATTCAGGTACTGTTGAATACGTTGATGCTCGTGAAATCCGTGTTCGTGAAGAAGACGACACCTTAGACACTTACAAGCTGATGAAGTTCCGTCGTAGTAACGGTGGTAAGAACTACAACCAGCGTCCAATCGTCAAGGTCGGCGAACATGTTGATGCTGATGACGTCTTAGCTGATGGTCCATCCATGGAAAAGGGTGAATTGGCGCTGGGTCAAAACCCACTGATCGCCTTCATGACTTGGCAGGGTTACAACTTCGAAGATGCCATCGCTATTTCTGAACGTCTGGTTAAGGATGACGTTTACACTTCTATCCACATTGAATCATACGAATCTGAAGCCCGTGAAACTAAGCTGGGCCCAGAAGAAATGACTCGTGAAATTCCTAACGTTGGTGCGGATGCACTGAAGAATCTGGATGAAGATGGTGTTGTCCGTGTTGGTGCCGAAGTTCACGATGGTGACATCTTAGTTGGTAAGGTTACGCCAAAGGGTGTGACTGAACTGTCTGCTGAAGAACGTCTGCTGCACGCTATCTTCGGTGAAAAGTCACGTGAAGTTCGTGATACCTCACTGCGTGTTCCCCACGGTGGTGGTGGTATTATCCAGGACGTTAAGGTCTTCACCCGTGACAATGGTGACGAATTATCTCCTGGTGTTAACAAGATGGTCCGGGTCTACATCGCTCAAAAGCGGAAGATCCAAGTTGGTGACAAGATGTCTGGCCGTCACGGTAACAAAGGTACGGTTTCCATTGTTATCCCTGAAGAAGATATGCCATACATGCCTGATGGTACGCCAATCGACATTATGCTGAGTCCAATGGGTGTGCCAAGTCGTATGAACATTGGGCAAGTTATTGAATTGCACTTAGGTATGGCTGCTCGTCAATTAGGTATCCACATCGCAACGCCAGTCTTTGATGGTGCTACTGATAAGGATGTTTGGGACGCTGTTAAGGAAGCTGGTTTACCGTCAGATGGTAAGACCATTCTGTATGATGGTCGTACCGGTGAACCATTTGAAAAACGGATCGCCGTTGGTGTCATGCACTACCTGAAGCTGGCCCACATGGTTGACGATAAGATCCACGCACGTTCAATTGGACCATACTCACTGGTTACGCAACAGCCACTTGGTGGTAAGGCACAATTTGGTGGCCAACGTTTCGGTGAAATGGAAGTTTGGGCACTGGAAGCTTATGGTGCCGCATACACGCTGCAAGAAATCTTGACTTACAAGTCAGACGATGTTGTTGGTCGTGTTAATACTTACGATGCCATCATTAATGGTGACCGGATTCCTAAGCCAGGTGTTCCTGAATCATTCCGTGTATTGGTTAAGGAATTGCAGTCATTAGGTTTGGACATGAAGGTTCTGGACAATAACCATCACGAAGTTCAGTTAAAGAACATGGACGAAGATGTGATTAACGTTCGTCGTTCTGCTCAGCATGGCCGTGAAGAACAGGCCCAAAAGGATGAAGCACAGCAGATGACAGACGCAAAACCGGATGAAGCTAAGCAAGACTAAAGATTAAGGAGGACAATCCTTTGATTGACGTCAATAATTTTGAAAGTATGCAGATTGGTCTGGCTTCGCCCAACAAGATCCGTAGTTGGTCGTATGGTGAGGTAAAGAAGCCTGAAACCATCAACTACCGGACCTTAAAGCCAGAAAAAGAAGGTCTGTTTGACGAACGGATTTTCGGGCCGACGAAGGATTACGAATGTGCTTGTGGTAAGTACAAGCGGGTTCGTTTTAAGGGCCTGGTTTGTGACCGTTGTGGTGTCGAGGTTACTAGTTCAAAGGTTCGTCGTGAACGGATGGGCCACATTGAATTAGCTGCTCCGGTATCCCACATTTGGTACTTCAAGGGAATTCCTTCCCGGATGGGCTTGGTATTGGACATGAGCCCACGTGCCCTGGAAGAAATTATCTACTTCGCAGCATACGTTGTTCTGGATCCTGGTGACACGCCACTGGAAAAGAAGCAATTGCTGACCGAAGCTGAATATCGTGATAAGAAGGCTGAATATGGCGACCGTTTCGTTGCTGAAATGGGTGCTGAAGCTGTGCAAAAGCTGTTAAAGGATGTCGACCTGCAGAAGGAAGCTACTGAATTAAAGGCTACTTTAAAGGAAGCTACTGGTCAGAAGCGTACTCGTGCCGTTCGTCGTCTTGACATTTTGGAAGCCTTCATTAAGTCTGGCAACAAGCCTGAATGGATGGTAATGACTGTTATCCCGGTTATGCCACCTGACTTGCGGCCAATGGTTCAGTTGGAAGGTGGCCGTTTTGCTACCTCTGATTTAAACGACTTGTACCGGCGGGTTATTAACCGTAACAACCGTCTGAAGCGTCTACTGGCACTAAATGCTCCTGGTATCATCGTGCAAAACGAAAAGCGGATGCTGCAAGAAGCTGTTGATGCTTTGATCGATAACGGTCGTCGTGGTCGTCCGGTTGCTGGTCCTGGTAACCGGCCACTGAAGTCACTGTCTCACCTGCTGAAAGGTAAGCAGGGTCGTTTCCGTCAAAACCTGTTAGGGAAGCGTGTTGATTACTCTGGTCGTTCCGTTATCGATGTTGGTCCATCAATGAAGATGAACCAAATGGGGCTGCCAATTCCGATGGCTTTGGAACTGTTCAAGCCATTTATCATGCATGAATTAACTAAGCGAAAGCTGGTTAACAACGTTAAGGCTGCTAAGCGGATGATCGACAAGCGTGACGATAAGGTCTTCGATGTTTTGGAAGACGTTATCAAGGAACACCCCGTTCTGTTAAACCGGGCACCTACGCTTCACCGTCTTGGTATTCAAGCCTTTGAACCAATTCTGGTTTCTGGTAAGTCAATGCGTCTGCACCCACTGGTATGTACTGCTTACAACGCCGACTTTGATGGTGACCAAATGGCTATCCACGTGCCACTGTCTGATGAAGCTCAAGCTGAAGCACGGCTGTTGATGTTAGCTGCTCACCATATTCTTTCACCTCGTGACGGAGAACCTATCGTTGCTCCTTCACAAGATATGGTTATTGGTAACTACTACATGACGACTGAAGACAAGGGTCGTGAAGGCGAAGGCATGATCTTCAAGGACGCCGACGAAGCAATCATGGCTTACAAGAACGGCTACGTTGCTTTGCAGACCCGTGTTGGTGTGCAAGTAGCTGCCTACCCAGACAAGCCATTCACTGACGACCAGCGTGGCAAGATCATGATGACCTCTGTTGGTAAATTGATCTTCAACACCATCATGCCTGATGATTATGCCTACATTAACGAACCAACTAACGATAACCTGATGAACGGTGTTCCTGACAAGTACTTCCTGGATAAGGGTGAAAATGTTCATGATTATCTGGAAAATGCTCCACTGGTAGCACCATTCAAGAAGGGCTTCTTGTCCGACATCATTGCCGAAATCTACAAGAAGTACAAGGTTACTAAGACTTCACAATTCCTTGACCGGATCAAGGACCTGGGTTACTACGAATCAACGATCTCTGGTCTGACAGTTGGTATTTCTGATATCACCGACTTGAAGGAAAAGCCAGAAATCATTGCGAAGGCTCGTAAGCAGGTTGCCTTGGTTACTAAGCAGTTCCGTCGTGGTCTGATTACTGACAACGAACGTTATGAACGGGTTATCGGTATTTGGAACGACGCTAAGGATGAAGTACAAAACAAACTGATTGAGCACATGGATATCCACAACCCAATCAACATGATGTCCGACTCCGGTGCGCGTGGTAACATTTCTAACTTTACGCAACTGGCTGGTATGCGTGGGCTGATGGCAAGTCCATCTGGTAAGATCATGGAATTGCCTATCCTGTCGAACTTCCGTGAAGGCCTATCCGTTCTGGAAATGTTCATTTCTTCTCACGGTGCTCGTAAAGGTATGACTGATACCGCCTTGAAGACTGCCAACTCAGGTTACCTGACTCGTCGTCTGGTGGATGTTGCCCAAGATGTCATTGTTCGTGAAAAGGACTGTGGTACTGACCGTGGTCTCGAAGTATCCGCTATCACGAACGGTAACGAAATGATCGAACCATTGTACGACCGGATCCTGGGTCGTTACACGATGAAGTCCGTCTTTGATCCAAAGACTGGCAATAAGATCGTTGGCAAGAACGTTCTGCTTGACGAAGACATGGCACAGAAGATTGTGGATGCGGGCGTTAAGAAGGTTACGATTCGTTCTGCATTTACTTGCAACACTGAACATGGTGTTTGTGAACGTTGTTACGGTCGTAACGCTGCTACCGGTGACAAGGTCGAAGCCGGTGAAGCAATTGGTACGGTTGCCGCACAATCAATTGGTGAACCAGGTACGCAATTGACCTTGCGTAACTTCCACACTGGTGGTGTTGCCGGCAACGAAGATATCACCCAAGGTCTTCCTCGTGTTCAAGAAATTGTTGAAGCTCGTAACCCTAAAGGTAAAGCTACCATTTCTGAAGTTACGGGGACAGTTGAATCAATTGAAGAAGATCCAGCTGAACAGACGAAGGATGTTACGGTTAAGGGTGAAAACGATACGCGGACTTACACGCTGCCAATCACGGCACGGATGCGGGTATCCGAAGGCGACTTCATTCACCGTGGTGCCGCTCTGAACGAAGGTTCCATTGATCCAAAGGAATTGATTCGGGTTCGCGACGTCCTGTCTACCGAAACTTACCTGTTGGCAGAAGTTCAAAAGGTTTACCGTATGCAAGGTATCGACCTGCTGGATAAGCACGTTGAAATTATGATTCGGCAAATGATGCGGAAGGTACGCATCATGGATCCTGGTGATACTGATGTTCTGCCAGGTGAATTGATGGACATTGGTCAATTCCGTGACGCTAACTACAAGACACTGGTTTCTGGTGGTATCCCAGCCACTGCTCGTCCAGTGATCTTAGGAATTACCAAGGCTGCCTTGGAAACCAACAGTTTCCTGTCAGCTGCATCATTCCAGGAAACGACGCGGGTACTTACCGATGCTGCAATTCGTGGCAAGGAAGACCCACTGGTAGGTTTGAAGGAAAACGTTATTATTGGGAAGATCATTCCAGCTGGTACTGGAATGGCAACTTACCGGCACATCAAGACGAAGGAAGCTTCAGTTGGTGCGACTGCCGATGGCGCAGTAACTTCGCTGCCTAACTCATCGATTCGTGAAATGGAAGAACAAATGAGAGATCAGGATAACCACTAATCTGTCATTAAAATTGAAATGAACGGCTGTAAGCTATTTTGGCTGACAGCCGTTTTTTTTATGGGTTTTATTGCCTAACTAGTTTGTCGACAGCAAGGACTTGTGATTTACTAGAAAGGAGTGCTTATTTTGAAATTCAGGGAGGAGACGCTTTTTTGAACAAATATCGTATCGAAGTGCCGGCGGATGCCATTAAAAGATTAGATTCTGATAGCCAAACCAAGTATTCAATGTGGATCAGTCACCGGCAGATTATCGTGCGGCCAAGCAATGTTTCTGATATGGTTCCACAAATCAAATTTTGGTGGTATGGGATCTTTGCTATTATTGCCGGATTGATCTTTCTATTAGCAGTGAGTCAGCGCAAGATGCGTTTGGTACCGTTAAACGGCGATTATTCGATTGCCTTTGCCTCAATTGTCTTATCCACGATTGCTGGCACCGTTACTTTTGCCATTACCTTTATCCATCAAAAAAGAAAAGGTACGGGACCAGCTAAGAACTTCTCTTGGCGTAGTTTGATTCCGCTAGTTGTTGCTTGTGGCATGATCATTACCTTCACCACAATGGCCATTTTTTGGATGATCGGTCAGCTATTTAAGGGACTGATTTTGGATCCATATACTGCGTCCGTGTTGGTGATTTTATCGGTGGCGTTAACTGACTATTTGATGATCAACTTGGCCATGACCTTATCGTCTGGTGTGGTAACTAACCTAATGACGGTCATGATTGTTGGTGGTGTTGGCTTTTCGATGCTGACCAATTCTTCAAAGACCTGGTGGCAGCATAACTTTAGCTTTTTAGGGACGGCCCAAAATAACAGTAACTGGCAATTTAACATTACATTGATTTTCTCAGGGCTTTTGATGATCATGCTGGTCGACTACTTGTTTGTAAACCTTGGTCAGCGCTACTCCGGCTTGGAAATCCAAGTTTTGCGCTGGTTACTATATGCATTAGCAGCGTGTGTAGCGGCAATTGGCCTGTTTCCAAATGATCCCCGCTATCATGTTTTGCATGATCGTATTTCCATGTGGCTAATCTACTTCATGCTGATATTGATTATTGTGATTCGTTGGTGCCTGCCCGACGTGACTCATCAGTTTTTGGTGGTTTCATACACGATTGGGGGCATTTTAGCCACAGATTATCTGATCTTTAAGATCTTTACTTACCTATCTTTAACGGCCTTTGAACTAATTGCCTTTATTCTGGCCTTTGCCTGGATCTTATTATTATTCCAATATATCGGCAATTTAGTCTCCAACAACGTTATTATTTTTCCGATTGAAATTAAGGCCGTTCCTTCAGAAGGTGACAATTCAGCCACTGATCCCAACTTAGCAGATTAACCAGCTGCAGGCGGGGAAGACCAAGAAACAGAGCAAAGCAAGGCTTAAAAATGGCATGAAAGGCACTGGTTGATGACGGTATAAGACAGGACAAATTAAGGTCAGCAAGCAAGCGGCGAGAATAATTACGGTGCTTTGATAGCTGCCTAGTACAATCGTTAACACTATCAATGCATCTAAGTCACCATGACCAATATGTTGACTATAGTATCCTGCGATCAAAATTGCGATTTGAACACCATCAATGAGTAAATTGCGTGGCCAGTGATTGTGAACCAGCATTAGGGACCACGCTAGTAGCCAGATTGGCTGAAAACAGTGATCGAAGTAATCTTGTGTGCTGATAACCAAGCAGGCAGAACTTACACATATTGTCATGGCTAAAACACTGATGGAGTTTTGCACACTAATGGCCCAAAGGATTCCCGTCGTCAGTTCACATAAAGGCCACCAGTAATCAATTACTGTATTGCAGTAACGACAGTGGCCAAGCTGGCCTAGATAACCAAACACGGGAATTAGTTGCCAGGCATTTAACCGATGACCGCAGTGATCGCAAACCGACCACCGATATCCTGAGTGATGCTTTGTATCAAGCAGGTAGCGCCACGTCATGGTGCAACAAAAGGATGCCCAGCAGCTGCCTGTAATCATAAGTAAGACGAATTTAGTCATTTAATCATATCCTTCCGCATTCTAAAGACGCAAAAAAGGATGAATTATATTTATGACTCGTTGACTTTTTTGAGGCTGCGTGTTAGATTTGTAAAGGTGCTTTTTCGAGCAACGATTGTGTCTGTCGTTGGGCAGACGATGCGTCAGCGATAGCACGTAATTTAACATCCAGTATTTTCGTGGTTAAAAAAGAACCGCCTGGATGTGTGGACTTATATTTCAGAAAGGGGATCAATTATGCCTACCATTAACCAACTGGTCAAGAACGGCCGGAAGAGCCACAAGGGCAAGTCAAAGTCACCAGCATTGGGCTTTGTCTACAACAGTTTCAAGAAGGAAGAAGTTAAGACTCCATCACCGCAAAAGCGTGGTGTTGCTACCCGTGTTGGTACTATGACACCTAAGAAGCCAAACTCAGCTTTGCGTAAGTACGCCCGTGTTCGTCTGTCTAACCTGATGGAAGTTACTGCTTACATTCCAGGTATCGGTCACAACCTGCAGGAACACTCAGTTGTTCTGATTCGTGGGGGCCGTGTTAAGGACTTACCAGGGGTTCGTTACCACATTATTCGTGGTACTCTTGATACCGCTGGTGTTGAAGGTCGTATGCAGAGCCGTTCCAAGTACGGTGCTAAGCGTCCTAAGAAGTAATTATCAGGAAAGGAGATTAAGACATGCCGCGTAAAGGACATATTGTAAAGCCTGAAGTTTTACCAGACCCAATTTATAACTCAAAGCTGGTTACCAGCATGATCAACCACTTGATGCTTGATGGTAAGCGGGGCACTGCTTCCAAGATTTTATACCAAGCATTTAACGAAATTAAGGATCAGACTGGTAACGACCCAGTTGAAGTATTCCAGCAAGCTATTGAAAACGTTCAGCCTGCTCTGGAAGTTAAAGCTCGTCGTATCGGTGGTTCTAACTACCAAGTTCCAATCGAAGTTCGTCCAGATCGTCAACGGACTCTGGCTCTTCGTTGGTTGACTCAGTACGCTCGTCTTCGTGGTGAACACACGATGGTTCAGCGTCTTGCTGCTGAAATTATTGACGCATCCAACAACACTGGTGCATCAATCAAGAAAAAGGAAGATACGCTGCGGATGGCCGAAGCTAACCGGGCATTTGCACACTACCGTTGGTAATATCTTAAAATCAGTCACTGGCTGGTTTTTAAAGGGGCGACGCAGTTTTAGTTTAACCGTCACCCCTTTTTCTGAAAAAAGCAGATTAACATTTATCTGAAGGGAGATATACATAAAGATGGCTAACAAACGTGAATATCCACTTGCTAAGACCCGTAACATTGGTATTGTTGCCCACATCGATGCCGGTAAGACTACTGCTACTGAACGGGTTCTCTACTACACTGGTAAGATTCACAAGATTGGTGAAACCCATGATGGGGACTCACAAATGGACTGGATGGATGAAGAAAAGGAACGTGGTATCACTATCACGTCCGCTGCCACCACTGCCGTTTGGAAGGATCACCGGATTAACATCATTGATACCCCAGGACACGTTGACTTTACTGTCGAAGTTGAACGTGCACTGCGTGTTCTAGATGGTGCGATCGTTATTTTGGATGCCCAAGCCGGTGTTGAACCACAAACCGAAACTGTATGGCGTCAATCTGATGACTTCAACGTTCCCCGGATTATCTTTGCTAACAAGATGGATAAGATGGGTGCTAACTTTGATTACTCTGTCCAGACCATCAAGGATCGTCTGAACGTAACACCTCTGCCAATTCAGCTGCCAATCGGTGCTGAAGACAACTTCCAAGGGGTTGTTGACCTGGTTAAGATGTGCGCTTACGTTTACGACGAAGACAAGTTAGGTACTAACTGGGATACTACTGATATTCCAGCTGACCTGAAGGACAAGGCCGACAAGATGCACGATGAAATGCTGGAAACGTTGGCTGACATCGATGACGGTATCATGGAAAAGTACCTGGATGGCGATGAAATTTCTGTTGACGAAATCAAGGCTGCTATCCGTAAGGGTACTTTGAACGAAGACATTTACCCAGTATTAGCAGGTTCTGCTTACAAGGATAAGGGTATCCAAATGCTGCTGGATGCCGTTATTGACTACCTGCCATCTCCACTGGATGTTAAGCCATTCGTTGCTCACGATGCTGATGGTAATGAAGTTGAACTGACTGCCGGTGATGACAAGCCATTTGCTGCCTTGGCATTTAAGATCGCTACTGACCCATTTGTTGGTCGTCTAACCTTCTTACGTGTCTACACTGGTTCTCTGCAATCTGGTTCATACGTTCTGAACGCTTCTAAGGATAAGCGTGAACGTATTGGTCGTCTGCTGCAAATGCACTCTAACCAACAGCACGAAATTCCAGAAGTATTCTCTGGTGATATCGCCGCTGCTATCGGTCTGAAGAACACCACTACTGGTGACTCCCTGACTGATCCTGACCACCCACTGCAGCTTGAATCCATGGACTTCCCAGACCCTGTCATCCAGGTTTCTGTTGAACCAAAGTCCAAGGCTGACCAAGACAAGATGGACAAGGGTCTGCAAAAGCTGGCTGAAGAAGACCCAACCTTCAAGGCTGAAACGAACCCTGAAACTGGTGAAACTCTGATTGCCGGAATGGGTGAATTGCACCTGGACATCATTGTTGAACGTCTGCGTCGTGAATTCCACGCCGAAGTAACTGTTGGTAAGCCACAAGTTTCTTACCGTGAAGCATTTACTAAGCAAGCTTCCGCACAAGGTAAGTTTGTTCGTCAAACCGGTGGTAAAGGTCAATATGGTGATGTATGGATCGAATTCACGCCACTTGAAGAAGGCAAGGGCTTCGAATTTGAAGATGCCATTGTCGGTGGTGTTGTTCCTCGTGAATACATCCCAGCTGTTGAACAAGGCTTGAAGGAAGCTATGGCAAACGGTGTGCTGGCAGGCTACCCATTAGTTGATATGCATGCCAAGCTGTACGATGGTAGTTACCACGAAGTCGACTCTTCTGAAGCCGCATTTAAGGTTGCTGCTTCACTGGCTCTGAAGAACGCTGCTAAGAAGGCTGACCCAGTTATTCTGGAACCAGTTATGAAGGTTGACATCGTATGTCCTCAGGATAACCTGGGTGATGTTATGGGCCACGTTACCGCTCGTCGTGGTAACATTGAAGGTATGGAAGAACGTGGTAACTCACAATTAGTACACGCCTTTGTACCTCTGTCAGAAATGTTTGGTTACGCTACTACTTTACGGAGTGCTACTCAAGGTCGTGGTACCTTCACGATGACCTTTGACCACTACGCTAAGGTTCCAAAGAGTATCCAAGAAGACATCATCAAGAAGAACGGTGGTAACGCTGAAGACTAAGTGATGAGTCATCATAATTAAATCCGTCCAAGAAATTCTTGGGCGGATTTTTTGTTATTAAGGTCATTTTTCTTCTGTAGTATTAGCGATGCTGAGGAGAAAGCATTCCTGGAAAAGGCGAAAAATAAATTGCAAAAATAAAAATATTAGTCAACCGCAAAATTTTACCAAAAATGTAAGCGATACATTGAAATAAATCCACTAAAACCCTTGAAGACCGGGCAATTCTTATGTATGATAGTTAAGTGCTTGAATTTTGATAGGGGATAAGTATGCCCCATCATCTGTCTTGGGCATGAGGCGTTGAAGTGGAAGGTTGCGACACACCCGGCCGCTTTGCCACAGGATGTGGCGGTAATTTCCATGGAGCTAGTCAAATTTTAAATTCGACGAAGGAGGGAATACAATGGCAAAACAAAAGATTCGTATTCGTTTAAAGGCTTACGAACACCGCGTTTTGGATGAATCAGCAGACAAGATTGTTGAAACTGCAAAGCGCACTGGTGCTCAAATTTCAGGCCCAATCCCGTTACCTACTGAACGTACTTTGTACACGGTTATCCGTTCACCACACAAGTTCAAGAAGTCACGGGAACAATTCGAAATGCGCACCCATAAGCGTTTGATCGATATCGTTGATCCTACGCCAAAGACGGTTGACTCATTAATGAAGCTCGACCTGCCATCAGGTGTTGACATTGAAATTAAGCTTTAATCTACTATAAAAATCAAACTAAATTGGAGGTGTACTCATGACCAAAGGAATCTTAGGTAAAAAAGTCGGTATGACTCAAGTCTTCACTGACAACGGCGAACTGGTTCCAGTTACTGTAATCGACGTAACCCCAAACGTGGTTATGCAGATTAAGACCGTCGAAAACGATGGCTACAATGCCGTACAGCTTGGCTACGAAGACAAGCGCGAATTCTTGAGCAACAAGCCTGAACAAGGTCATGCAGCAAAAGCAAAGACGGCTCCTAAGCGCTTCATCGGTGAAATCCGCGATGCTGAATTAGGAGACGACGTAAAGGTTGGAGACGAAGTTAAAGCGGATATCTTCACTGAAGGTGAAACAGTTGATGTAACTGGTATCACCAAGGGTCATGGTTTCCAAGGTAACATCCACAAGGACAACCAATCTCGTGGTCCTATGGCACACGGTTCTCGTTATCACCGTCGTCCAGGTTCTCTGGGTGCCATCATTAACCACGTCTTCAAGGGCAAGCCACTTCCAGGACGCATGGGTGGCAACACTCGTACCATGCAGCACCTGCAAATTGTACGGGTTGACACTGACAACAACGTTCTGCTGATCAAGGGTAATGTACCTGGTGCAAACAAGTCCTTTGTTACGATTAAAAACTCTGTTAAGGCCAACACTAAGAAGAGTCTTAGCAAGCAACACAACAAATAAAGAAAGGAGGAAGTAAAAAATGACAAGCGTCGCATTATTTAAACAAGATGGTAGCCAAAACGGCACTATCGATCTGAACGATGCTATCTTCGGTGTTGAAGCCAACGAAAACGCTGAATACGAAGCTATTATTCGTCAACGTGCTTCACTTCGCCAAGGTACTCACGCAGTTAAGAACCGTTCCGCTGTTTCTGGCGGTGGTAAGAAGCCATGGCGGCAAAAGGGTACTGGTCGTGCTCGTCAAGGTTCCATCCGTGCTCCACAATTCCGTGGCGGTGGAATCGTATTTGGACCTACTCCACGTTCTTACAATTACCGGTTACCACGCAAGGTTCGTCAATTAGCTATCAAGTCAGCTCTTTCACAAAAAGTTGCTGACAAGAACTTCGTGGTTGTTGACAGTATCAATTTTGATGCTCCAAAGACCAAGGAATTTGCTGGTGTTTTGAACAGCCTGAAGGTCAACGAAAAAGCACTGATCGTGGTCACTGACGATGACAAGAACGCTGCATTGTCTGCTCGCAACTTAGCAAACACGACTGTAGTTACTCCTAGTGGTGTCAACATCTTAAACGTCGTTGACGCACAGAAGATCGTCATTACCAAGTCAGCTCTTTCTCAAGTAGAGGAGGTGCTCGGATAATGGAAGCACGCGACATTATTTTACGTCCTGTCATCACTGAAGCATCTACTGCAGCAATGGACAGCAAACGTTACACGTTCGATGTTGATTTACGCGCTACCAAGACCCAAGTTAAGAATGCCGTTGAAGAAATCTTCGGTGTTAAGGTAGTCAATGTTAACATTATGAACATTAAGGGTAAGCAAAAGCGTCAAGGTCGTTACGTAGGTTACACTAAGCGCCGTCGTAAGGCTATTGTTCAACTTTCTGCTGACTCCGACGAAATTAAGTTGTTCAGTGATGATGACAACAAATAAACTTTAAAGTTAGGAGGAAACAAAAGTGGGAATTCGCAAATACAAAGGTACCACTAACGGACGCCGGAACATGAACGGCTACGACTTCGAAGCAATCACGAAGACTAAGCCTGAAAAGTCCTTGCTGGCTCCATTAAAGCACACCGCTGGCCGTAACAGCCAAGGTAAAATGACTGTTCGTCACCGTGGTGGTGGTACTAAGCGTCAATACCGGATTATCGACTTCAAGCGGAACAAGGATAATGTTCCAGCAACTGTTAAGGCCATTGAATATGATCCTAACCGTACTGCTAACATTGCTTTGCTGGTTTACGCTGATGGTACTAAGTCATACATCTTAGCTCCTAAGGGCTTGAAGGTTGGCATGACTGTTGAATCTGGCCCAGACGCTGATATCAAGGTTGGTAATGCTCTTCCGCTGAAGAACATTCCAGTTGGTACTGTTATTCACAACATTGAATTGAAGCCAGGCAAGGGTGGCCAATTGACCCGTTCTGCTGGTACTTCAGCTCAACTGTTAGGTAAGGAAGAAAAGTACGTCCTGGTTCGTCTGTCATCAGGTGAAGTTCGGATGGTACTGGCTACCTGTCGGGCAACTGTTGGTTCTATCGGTAACGAAGAACGTGCTCTGTTAGTTAAGGGTAAGGCTGGTCGTACTCGTTACGCTGGTCAGCGTCCACACGTTCGTGGTTCTGTTATGAACCCTAACGACCACCCTCATGGTGGTGGTGAAGGTAAGCAACCAGTTGGTCTGCCATCACCATTATCTCCATGGGGCAAGAAGACTGTTGGTAAGAAGACTCGTTCACACAAGGCTCGTTCCAACAAGTTCATTGTTCGTGATCACAAGCGTGGTCCTCACACTCGTTAATTAAAATAATCAATAGTTATACCCGAGAGGAGGTACATTAATGGCTCGTAGTTTGAAAAAGGGACCTTTTGCAGACGCTTCATTATTGAAGAAGGTTAAGGCCCAAGAAGGTAACGACAAGAAGACCGTTATCAAGACCTGGTCACGTCGTTCCACTATCTTCCCAAGTTTCATTGGTTACACTTTCGCCGTTTATGATGGTCGTAAGCATGTACCAGTTTACATCCAAGAAGATATGGTAGGTCACAAGCTTGGTGAATTCGTGCCAACTCGGACTTTCCATGGTCACACTAAGGATGATAAGGCAACTAAGGCTAAGTAATTAAGGAGGGAATTGAATAATGGCTGAAAATGTTACTTCAGCTAAGGCAACTGCCAAGATGGTCCGTGTATCATCCCGGAAGGTTCGCTTAGTGCTGGACACTATCCGGAACAAGAGCGTTGCTGAAGCATTTGCTATTCTGAAGTTCACTCCTAATGGTGCAGCTTCAGATGTCGAAAAAGTTTTAAAATCTGCTGTCGCAAACGCTGAGAACAACTTTGATTTGGATCGTGCTTCATTGGTTGTTTCAGAATGCTTTGCAAACGAAGGCCCAACCCTGAAGCGGTTCCGTCCTCGTGCTAAGGGTTCGAGTTCTCCAATCAACAAGCGGACCAGTCACATCACAGTGGTTGTTACAGAAAAATAGGAGGAATGAATAGTGGGTCAAAAGATTAATCCTAATGGATTCCGTGTTGGTGTCATTCGTCCATGGAGTGCTAAGTGGTATGCTGACAAGGCACACTATGCTGAATACCTGAACGAAGACCTCCGGATCCGTGCTTACATCGAAAAGCGACTTGCTGATGCCTCTGTTTCAACCATCGAAATTGAACGTGCCGCAAATCGTGTCAACGTATCAATCCATACCGCTCGTCCTGGGATGGTAATTGGTAAAGGTGGTTCAGAAGTTGAAGCACTTCGTTTGGAATTGAACAAGTTAACTGGCAAGCGTGTCCACATCAATGTAGTGGAAATCAAGAAGCCTGACTTAGATGCACACCTGGTTGGTGAGAATGTTGCTCAACAACTTGAAAACCGGATTGCATTCCGTCGTGCAATGCGTGGTGCTATGCAACGTGTTATGCGTGCCGGCGCCAAGGGTGTTAAGATCCAAGTTGCTGGTCGTCTGAATGGTGCAGACATGTCTCGTGTTGAATCATACTCTGATGGTACTGTTCCGTTGCATACTTTACGTGCGGACATTGACTACTCATGGGATGAAGCACGGACTACTTACGGTGCTCTGGGTATCAAGACCTGGATCTACCGTGGTGAAGTATTACCAGCAAAGAAGGGCGAAAGCCAGAACAACACTAAAGGAGGGAAGTAAAACATGCTAGTACCAAAGCGAGTAAAACACCGTAAGGTCCAACGTGGTCACTTACGTGGTGAAGCTAAGGGTGGCAAGACCGTTACTTTTGGTGATTACGGACTGCAAGCAATCGATTCACACTGGATCACCAACCGGCAAATTGAAGCTGGTCGTATTGCGATTACTCGTCACATGCGGCGTGGTGGTAAAGTATGGATCAAGATCTTCCCGCACCTGTCTTACACTAGCAAAGGTGTTGGTGTTCGTATGGGTAATGGTAAGGGTGCTCCTGAAGGTTGGGTTGCCCCTGTAAAGCGCGGTAAGGTTCTGTTTGAAGTTGCAGGTGTTCCTGAAGAAGTTGCACGTGAAGCTCTTCGCCTTGCCGGCACTAAGATGCCAGTTCGCACCAAGATTATCAAACGTGAGGAAGTAGGTGGACAATCTCATGAAGAGTAAAGATTACGTACAAGAACTGAATGGGTTAACCACTGATCAATTGCTTAGCCGTGAGAAGGAATTGAAGGAACAATTGTTTAACTTACGTTTCCAATTAGCAACCGGCCAGTTGGAAAACACTGCAAGCCTTAAGAACGTTCGTAAGAACATTGCTCGGGTTAAGACAGTTCTTCGCCAACAAGAATTAAACAAGTAAAGAATACGAAAAGGAGGATTAGCGCATGAGTGACGAACGTAATTCACGCAAGGTTTACCGTGGCAACGTTATTTCCGATAAGATGGACAAGACGATCGTTGTATCTGTTGACACTTACAAGCCTGCACCGATTTACGGTAAGCGGGTAAAGTACTCGAAGAAGTTCTATGTTCATGACGAAAACAACGAAGCCCACACTGGCGACACTGTTCAAATTATGGAAACGCGGCCGCTTTCTGCAAAGAAGCGTTTCCGTTTAGTTAAGATCGTCAAGAAGGCTGTTAAGCTGTAAACCGATTAGATCATGAAATTCGTATTCTAACTTATTTAATAGCGGAAGGAGGACATTAACCGTGATTCAACAAGAAAGTCGGTTGAAGGTCGCTGATAACTCAGGCGCACGTGAGCTCTTGGTAATCAAGATTTTGGGTGGTTCCCGAGTAAAGACCGGTAATATTGGTGACATTATTGTTGCTACTGTAAAACAAGCAACACCAGGTGGCGTTGTCAAAAAGGGGGACGTTGTAAAGGCCGTTGTCGTACGGACTAAGCATGGTCTGCACCGTAAGGATGGTTCATACATCAAGTTTGACGAAAACGCCGCAGTTCTGATCAACAATGATAAGAGCCCAAAGGGTACCCGTATTTTTGGCCCAATCGCTCGTGAGTTACGTGGAGACGACTTTATGAAGATCGTTTCTCTGGCCCCAGAAGTTCTGTAAGGATACCGAAAATAAGGAGGTGCACACGCACATGTTTTTAAAGACAGGTGACAAGGTTCGCGTCATTACCGGTAAAGACAAGGGTAAGGAAGGTACTATTAAGAAGACCTTTGCCAAGCAAAACCGTGTAATCGTTGAAGGAATTAACAAGATTAAGAAACACCAGAAGCCTAGCAATGCTAACCCTAATGGCGGTATCGTTGATGCTGAAGCACCAATCCAGGCTTCTAACGTTATGCTGATCGACCCATCTACTAATGAACCAACCAAGATTAGCTTCAAGGTTGTTGATGGCAAGAAGGTCCGCGTTGCCAAAAAATCTGGCAAGCAAATTGACTAATCACTGTGGAAAGGAGGAACACATTACTCATGGAAAACCGTTTAAAGGCTAAATACGAAAATGAGATTCGCCCATCATTAATTGAAAAGTTTAACTACTCTTCAGTAATGGCTGCACCTAAGATTGACAAGATCGTTTTGAACATGGGTGTTGGTGACGCCACTACCAATTCAAAGAACCTCGACGAAGCCGTTGAAGAACTGGGCTTGATTTCTGGTCAAAAGCCACTGGTTACTAAGGCTAAGAAGTCAATCGCTGGTTTCCGTCTTCGTGAAGGTATGAAGATCGGTGCTAAGGTTACCCTACGTGGTACCCGTATGTACGAATTCTTAGACAAGCTGGTTAATGTTTCACTGCCACGTGTTCGTGACTTCCACGGTGTTTCAAACAAGTCATTTGATGGCCGTGGCAACTACACGTTAGGTGTACGTGAACAATTAATCTTCCCTGAAATTGATTATGACCTGGTTAAGCGTGTTCGTGGCTTAGACATTGTTATTGTCACCACTGCTCAAAGTGACGAAGAAGCACATGAACTGTTAGCTCAATTAGGCATGCCATTCACAAAGTAATATAGGAGGTTACAAAATTGGCTAAAAAATCATTAATCGCTAAGAGCAAGCGTCCAGCCAAGTTCTCAACCCAAGCTTACACGCGTTGTGAACGTTGTGGCCGTCCGCACTCTGTTTACCGTAAATTCCACCTGTGCCGTCTTTGCTTACGGCAACTTGCTCATGAAGGTAAGATTCCTGGCATGAAGAAGGCTAGTTGGTAAACAAAAACGACAAAAGGAGGAAAACATCGATGTCTATGAGTGATCCAATTGCAGATTTCTTAACTCGGATCCGGAATGCTAACATGGCACACCACGATTCAGTTGAAGCACCTGCATCAAAGATGAAGAAAGACATTGCTGAAATCTTGAAGCAAGAAGGTTTCATTCGCGATGTTGAATACGTAGATGACAACAAGCAGGGCATCATTCGTGTGTTCTTGAAGTACGGACAGAACGGCGAACGGGTTATTTCCGGTTTAAAGCGGATTTCCAAGCCAGGTCTTCGTTCATACGTCAAGGCTGATGCTGTGCCAAAGGTCCTGAATGGTCTGGGCATTGCCATTATCTCCACCTCCAATGGTGTAGTTACTGACAAGGTTGCACGTGCCAAGAAGGTCGGCGGCGAAGTTATCGCTTACGTTTGGTAATAAGAATAATCGATAGGAGGTGTAAGAATGAGTCGTATTGGTTACAAGGAAATCGATTTGCCTAAGGGCGTTGAAGTATCCCAGAAGGGTAACGTTGTAACTGTTAAGGGTCCTAAGGGTACTCTGAGTCGTGAAATCTCTCCACTGATTTCCATGACGGTTGAAGACAACGTTATTAAGTTTGACCGTGGCGGTGATGACAACCGTATGCGTTCACTTCACGGTACTACCCGTGCCAACGTCAACAACATGGTTAACGGTGTTGTCAATGGCTACTCCAAGACCTTGAAGCTGGTCGGTGTTGGTTACCGTGCACAACTCAAGGGCAAGACCTTAGTCCTGACTGTCGGTTACTCCAACCCTGTTGAAGTTCCGGTTCCGGAAGATATTGAAGTTAAAGTTCCTAACAACACTACTATTGAATTGAGTAGTATTAACAAGGAAAACCTGGGTAACTACGCTGCGGACATTCGTTCCGTTCGTGCCCCAGAACCTTACAAGGGTAAGGGTATTCGTTACGAAAACGAGCACATTATCCGTAAGGAAGGTAAGACTGGTAAGTAATGCTAGATTAATAGCATGGATTAAAAATAAAAATATAGAGGTGACAGTTGTGATTTCAAAACCAGACAAGAATAAAATCCGCCTGCGTCGTCATCGTCGCGTGCGCGGTAAGATCTCTGGTACTGCAGAGCGCCCACGTTTAAGTGTTTACCGTTCAAACAAAAACATTTACGCTCAAGTAATTGATGACGTAAAGGGTGTGACGCTCGCAAGTGCCTCAACTTTAGACAGTGAAGTTAGTGGCAAGACAAAGACTGAAAAGGCTGCTAGTGTTGGTGCTTTGATTGCAAAGCGTGCTAACGACAATAACATTAAGTCTGTTGTCTTTGACCGTGGTGGTTACCTGTACCATGGTCGTGTTCAGGCCCTGGCTGAAGCTGCTCGTGAAAACGGACTGGAATTCTAATAGAAGGAGGAATAACCCGTAATGGCATCATCAACTTACATTGACCCAGCTAAACTGGATCTGGACGACCAAGTGGTATCAATCAACCGGATTACCAAGGTTGTTAAGGGTGGTCGTCGTATGCGTTTCGCCGCATTAGTTGTTGCCGGTGATCATAAAGGTCACGTGGGCTTCGGAACTGGTAAAGCTCAAGAAGTTCCCGAAGCTATTCGTAAGGCTTCAGCTGCTGCCAAGAAGAACTTAATTAAGGTTCCAATTGTTGGCACTACGATCCCTCATGAAGTTATCGGTATCTACGGCGGTGGTAAGATCATGCTTAAGCCAGCCGTTGAAGGTTCTGGTGTTACTGCCGGTGGTGCGGTACGTAACGTCATGGAATTAGCTGGTATCGCCGACATTACTTCAAAGCGTCTTGGTTCAAACACCCCAATCAATGTGATCCGGGCAACGTTTGAAGGCCTGAAGCAATTGAGGGACGCTGAAACGGTTTCTAAGCTGCGTGGCGTTTCCATTGACCACCTGGCTGAATAATAGGAGGACTCATCATGGCTAAAGTTAAAGTTACTTTAATCCACAGTGTTGCCCACCGTGAACCAACTCAGCGTCGCACGGTTAAGGCACTGGGACTTGGAAAGCTGCACAGCTCCAACATTCTCCCAGATAACGCTGCTACTCGGGGAGCAATTTTCAAGGTTGCTCACTTAGTTTCTGTTGAAGAAGTTAAGTAATCACTATTAAAGGAGGTGCGCAAGAATGAAGTTAAATGAATTGAAGCCTTCTGCAGGTTCACGTTTCAAGCGCCTGCGTCGTGGTCGTGGCCTTTCTTCAGGTCATGGTTTCACTTCCGGTCGTGGTACCAAGGGTCAAAAGGCTCATGGTAAGACTCGTCTGGGCTTCGAAGGTGGCCAAATGCCTCTGTACCGGCAAAAGCCAAAGCGTGGTTTCACTAGTTTGAACCACAAGAACTTTGCATTAGTTAACCTGACTGCTCTGAACCGTTTTGACGACGGTGCTGAAGTAACTCCTGATGCAATGGTTGAAGCAGGTTTGATTAAGAACACCAAGAACGGTGTTAAGGTCTTAGGCAGTGGCAAGGTTGCTAAGAAGCTGACTGTTAAGGCTAACAAGTTCTCTGCATCTGCTGCTAAGGCCATCGAAGCTGCTGGCGGCAAGACTGAGGTGATTTAATGTTCACAACCGTCAAAGATGCATTCAAAGAAAAGAATATCCGTAGTAAGATCTTCTTTACTTTGTTTGTGTTGATTGTTTATCGGTTCGGTGCTTCAATTACGGTTCCTGGTGTCAACGCTGCTGCGTTGGCACAAATATCGTCAACTGGTTTAGCGTCCATCTTGAATACATTTAGTGGTGGCGGACTAGAAAATTATTCTCTTTTCGCAATGGGGGTTTCGCCCTACATCACCGCACAAATTGTTGTGCAGCTGTTGCAAATGGATATTGTGCCTAAGTTTGTTGAATGGAGTAAGCAAGGGGAAGTTGGTCGACGCAAGCTTAACCAAGCAACACGTTGGCTGACGATCGTCCTTGGTTTCATTCAGTCCATCGGTATTACTGCTGGATTCAATGCACTTAGCACTATTAAATTGGTGAACAATCCGGGTGTGAAAACTTATCTGACAATTGGTTTGATTTTAACTGCTGGGACCATGTTTGCTACCTGGTTAGGTGATATGATCACCGAGCGTGGTGTCGGTAACGGTGTCTCAATGTTAATCTTTGCAGGAATCATTGCTCAGATTCCGCAAGGATTACGGCAGTTATATCAAGATCAAATTGTTGGTGAATCTGGTTCTGGCCTCTATGCCGGAATTGGGTTTATTGCGATCGTCGTGGTCGCATTACTAATTATTGTTAAGTTCGTTACGTGGGTGCAGCAAGCGGAACGCCGTTTACCAATCCAATACACGCGGCGGACAACCACCAGCCCAAAGAGTAGTTATCTACCACTGAAGATTAACGTATCCGGTGTTATTCCTGTTATTTTTGCCGGATCGTTTATTTCAACGCCACAGACCATCTTAATGGCTTTCCAACAAAATCATGGTGGCGATACCTGGTACCAAGTCCTGACTAACATCTTTAATATGCAATCTGGACCTGGTATTGCGTTATATACTTTCTTGATTGTTGTCTTTACTTTCTTCTATGCTTTCGTGCAAGTTAACCCTGAAAAATTAGCGGAAAACCTACAAAAGCAAGGTTCCTATATTTCTGGTGTATGGCCAGGAAAAGGAACGCAGGACTTCGTATCCGGCTTGTTGATGCGTCTATCAACTGTTGGATCCGTCTTTCTAGGGGTTATTTCATTGATCCCACTGCTAGCAAGCAACATTTGGAATTTAAGCCAATCCATTGGTTTAGGTGGTACGAGCCTGCTGATCATCGTTCAAATTGCATTGGATGTTAACCGGCAATTGAAGGGTATGACCATGCGGCGTGAATACATTGGATTTATCCATGAATAAGGAGGACATTACGATGAGTATGAACCTTGTATTAATGGGGCTTCCTGGTGCCGGTAAAGGAACCCAGGCCCAATTGATTGATGAAGATTTTAATATTCCTCACATTTCTACCGGTGATATTTTCCGGGCCGCAATGAAGAATGGTACCCCAATGGGGAAGGAAGCTAAGAAGTACATCGATCAAGGAAACCTGGTTCCTGATGAAGTCACTAATGGAATTGTGAAGGAACGCTTAGCTCAGAATGATACCAAATATGGTTTCATGCTTGACGGTTTTCCTCGCAATCTCAACCAAGCGAAAGCCTTGAACGAAATGTTAGGTGAGAGTGATCGCAAGGTCGATGCAGTTATCAACATTCACGTTGATCCTGATGTTTTGGTTGATCGTTTATCTGGTCGTTTCATTTGTAAGAACTGTGGTGCTACTTACCACAAGCTTTACCACCGTCCAAAGGTGGAAGGTACTTGTGACGTCTGTGGCGGTCATGAATTCTTCCAACGGGATGACGACAAGCCAGCAACCGTTAAGAATCGTCTGGATGTAAACATCAAGCTTAACACTCCACTGATTGACTTCTACGAAAAACAAGGTGTTTTACACCAAATTAATGGTGAACAAGACATTAATGATGTTTACAAGGAAGTTAAGAAGGTTCTTGATAGCTTAAATGCTTAATTCTAGTATTGATAGCTGAGTTGTCTTGCACTAACAAATGAGCTATGGTAAACTATCCAAGGTTTATCTAGCTCGTAGTGGGTGGCGTAGTGCGTCCCCCACCTTTTTCAGTAAATTGAGTCTAGCAAGGAGGAACCATTCAGTGGCAAAAGCCGATGTGATCGAAGTTGAAGGTAAAGTTAGTGAAACTTTGCCGAATGCAATGTTCAAAGTGGAATTAAAGAACGGGGTAGAAATTCTCGCTCACGTTTCTGGGAAGATTCGGATGCATTACATCAAGATCTTGCCTGGTGACCGGGTAAAGGTGGAAATGTCACCTTATGATCTGACTAAGGGTCGGATTACATACCGTTTTAAGTAGTTTCAAAGTAGGAGGTCTAACGATGAAAGTACGTCCATCTGTAAAAAAGATGTGTGACAATTGCAAAATTGTAAGACGTCGTGGCCGGGTTATGGTTATCTGCTCTAACCCAAAGCATAAGCAGCGTCAAGGCAAGTAATCATTAAAAGAATGGAGGTGTAATAATGGCTCGTATTGCAGGTGTCGATTTACCTCGTGACAAGCGTGTTGTAATCGGCTTAACTTACATTTATGGTATTGGTCAGTCTCTGTCTGAAAAGATTCTGAAGGCTGCCGGTGTTTCCGAAGATATCCGTGTTCGTGACTTGACTCCCGAACAAGAAGAAAAGATCCGTGGTCAAGTTGACAACTTAAAGGTTGAAGGTGACCTTCGCCGTGAAGTTTCAATGAACATCAAGCGTCTGCAGGAAATTGGTAGTTACCGTGGTATGCGTCACCGTCGTGGTCTGCCAGTTCGTGGTCAGCACACGAAGAACAACGCACGTACTCGTAAGGGTAAGGCAGTTGCTATCGCTGGTAAGAAGATCAGCAACTCACCAAAGTAATATTTTGAAAAGGAGGTTAGTAAATTATGCCAGCTAAGAAAACTCGTAAGCGTCGTAACCGTACCAAAGTTGAAACTGGTGTTGCTCACATTCATTCAACTTTCAACAACACGTTGATTATGATCACTGATGTTCAAGGTAACGCCGTTGCTTGGTCATCTGCAGGTGTTCTGGGCTTTAAGGGTTCACGTAAGTCTACTCCATTTGCTGCCCAAATGGCATCCGAAGCAGCTGCTAAGCAAGCAATGGAACATGGTATGAAGACCGTTGAGGTTGAAGTTAAGGGCCCAGGTTCTGGTCGTGAATCAGCTATCCGTGCTCTGCAAGCTACTGGTCTGGAAGTCACTGCCATTCGCGATGTGACCCCAGTGCCACACAACGGTTCTCGTCCTCCAAAGCGTCGTCGTGTTTAATGATGCATCCACGGCGATGTTTCAGTCAGCCAGATGCCTTTTTAGTAAATACGATCCACGTTTGAAAGGGGTACTAGAGTAGAATGATCGAATTTGAAAAACCAAACATCAACAAAGTTGAAGAGACAGACAACTACGGTAAGTTTGTCGTTGAACCACTTGAACGTGGCTATGGGACGACGCTTGGCAACTCTTTACGGCGTGTCATGTTGGCTTCTTTGCCTGGTGCAGCTATCACGAGTATCAATATCGATGGTGTCCTTCACGAATTCAGTACGGTTGATGGGGTTACCGAAGATGTTACTCAGATCATTTTGAATCTGAAGAAGGTTGCATTACGGATTGATTCCGACGATGCAAAGAACCTTGAATTAGATGTCAAGGGTCCTGCGGAAGTCACTGCCGGTGATATCAAGGGTGATGGTGATGTTACTATCCTGAACCCTGATCTCTACATTGCAACGGTTGCTGATGGTGCTGAATTGCACATGCAGTTAACTGCTGACAAGGGCCGTGGCTATGTTGCTGCCGAAGATAATAAGAAGCGGATGGATTTAGCTATTGGTGTATTGCCAATTGATTCCATCTACACCCCAATCGAACGTGTTAACTACACGGTTGAAAATACTCGTGTTGGTCAAAACAACGACTATGATAAGCTGACACTGGACGTATGGACTAATGGTTCATTAACGCCTACTGAAGCTGTCAGTTTAGCTGCTAAAGTCTTGACGGCTCATCTGTCCATGTTTGTCAACCTTACCGAAGAAGCACAAAATGTTCAAGTGATGATCGAACGTGAAGAGACCCATCAAGAAAAGGTACTTGACAAGACAATCGAAGAACTTGATTTATCTGTTCGTTCTTACAACTGTTTGAAGCGTGCTGATATTCAAACGGTTAAGGACTTAACTGAACGGACGGAAGCAGACATGATGAAGGTTCGTAACCTTGGTCAAAAGTCACTTGAAGAAATCAAGGAAAAGTTAGCAGATCTTGGCGTAGGTTTTCGTCAGGAAGACTAATTACTAGATAAAAGGAGGGAAATTCCATGAGTTACCGCAAATTAGGACGGACTAGTTCACAACGGAAAGCTTTATTACGCGATTTGACTACTGATTTGATCGTTAATGGTTCAATCACTACTACCGAAGCGCGTGCTAAGGAAGTACGTAAGATGATGGACAAGATGGTTACCCTGGCTAAGAAGGGTGATCTTGCATCCCGGCGTAAGGCTGCTGCTTACATCCGGAATGTTGTTGCTGACGTTAAGGAAAACGGCGATGACATCAAAGTTCAGTCAGCACTGCAAAACTTGTTCGATGAAATTGCACCTAAGTACAAGGACCGCAACGGTGGTTACACGCGAATGCTGAAGACCATGCCGCGCCGTGGTGATGGTGCTCCAATGGTTCTGTTACAGTTAGTATAATTTCGTCACAGTTAAATACGTAATAAAGAATCACTACGACTGATGGTATAGAGCGTTATGATGGTGGGTTTTCCCTAGTCTAGCTCGAATGTGAGAAATCACGCACCGCAGTTGTAAGTGATTTTTTTGTTTATCAGCGATTAGTGTTTCAGTGGTTAATTTGTTAGAATACTAAGTTGGAATCACGAAAGGGGCTAAATAGATGGCAATCATCAGCATTAAAGACTTGACCTTCACATACCCGGGCAATGCAGAACCAACTTTATCCAATATTTCGCTGGATTTGCCAGCAGGCGAATGGATTACCATCATCGGCCCTAACGGCAGTGGAAAAAGTACTTTAGCACGATTAATTGATGGTCTTTTGCCGCTTAAGCAAGGACAAATAGTAGTAGATGGCATCAAAGTTAATGAAGATAATCTGCATGCGATCCACCAGCGCATCGGTTTTGTTTTTCAAAATCCGGATAATCAGTTTGTTGGTACGACGGTTGCTGATGATGTGGCATTCGGTTTGGAAAATCACCAAGTGCCTCATGACCAAATGGCTTTTCGTATTCATCAAGCACTGGATGATGTGGATATGGTTCCTTTCGCGGATAAAGAACCGGCTTACTTATCTGGCGGCCAGAAGCAGCGGGTAGCCATTGCCGGCGCATTGAGTTTACGCCCCAAAATTTTAATCTTTGATGAAGCCACCTCAATGCTGGACCCTAAAGGACGGCAAAAGATCTTAAAGCTATTGGCCCATTTAAAAGTTAAAAAGGGCTTTACTATCCTGGCGATCACCCATGATCCTAGTGAAGCAGTACTAGGTGATAAAGTAATGATCATTGATCAGTCGCATTTAGTAGCCTATGGACCGACTTCACAAATCATGGGCAGTTCCGACCTTCTGAGGAATCATCATCTCGGCTTGCCCTTTACCACTCAGTTAAAAGAAGAACTTCAGGAACATGGACTAAAGGTTCCAAAAGAATATCAAAGTGAGGAGCAGATGATGACATGGCTCAACCAGCAGTTGTCTTCCAACAAGTAGCATATACATATAATGCACAGACGGACTTTAGCAATCCGGCCTTGAAGGGCATTACTGCCAGCATTGATAAGGGGAGTTTGACGGCCATCATCGGTCACACTGGTAGTGGTAAATCGACCTTAACTAAGTTAGTTGATGGCTTATTACTGCCTGAAAAAGGTACAATCCAAGTTGGCAACTTTACCCTCACGCATGACAGCAGCCACGAGGAATTACAAAAGCTGCACCAGCAGGTGGGCTATGTATTTCAATTCCCCGAAAAACAGCTATTCAGTGATACTGTGCTCCAAGATGTGGAATTTGGTCCATTAAACCTTGGCAAGTCGGCTCAAGAGGCCCAAAAACTGGCTCTAGCTGCTCTGGAGACGGTGCATTTACCAGAAAAATTTAACGAACATTCACCGTTTGAACTATCGGGCGGCCAAATGCGGCGGGTAGCCATTGCCGGCGTTTTAGCAATGCAACCGCAAATTTTGATTATGGACGAGCCCACAGCCGGTCTGGATCCACAAGGGCAGACCGAGATTCTCGAGTTGGCGTATTCCCTGCATGAACAAGGGATTACCGTCATCTTGGTTAGTCACCAAATGGAGCAGGTGGCTACTTATGCGGATGCTGTTTTGGTGCTTAACCAGGGGAACTTAGTTTTTAATGGCACACCACGCAGCTTATTTAGCCAACCAGAGTTGTTAAAAGAGGCCGAACTGGAACCACCACTGGCAACCGCCTTTGCTCAGAAGCTGCAGCACAATGACTGGCATTTTGAGCAATTACCGTTAACAGTTACCAGCTTGAGTCAATCATTAATTAAGCAGTTGCAAGAGGAGGAACACCATGAATAGTAAAGTATTCTTTGGCTTATATGTCCCGACTAATTCTATCCTGCACCGCTTAGATCCGCGAATGAAGATCATTGGCTGCTTTTGGTACGTTGTCATTGTCTTCTTTGCTAATAATTTGTTGACTAACGTGCTATTAGCCTTGTTCTTGTTGTTTTTAATGGCAATGAGCAGGGTGTCATTCAAAATGTATTGGCAAGGCATCAGGACATTAATGTGGATCATTTTGATTACTGCCGCCGTTCAGCTGCTTTTCTCTACTGGAGGGTACACACTGTGGCAATGGCATTTCTTGACGATTACCTCTTTAGGAATCATTCAGTCAATTTATCTGATTTTCCGTTTTGCATTTATTATTACGATTTCGACTGTCTTGACCGTTACCACTACTACATTACAGTTAGCCGCCGGGATCGAAAGTCTGTTAAAGCCGTTGAGCTACTTAAAAGTACCAGTTAGTCAATTAGCAATGATGCTCTCGATTGCCCTGCGTTTCATTCCCACTATTATGGATGAAATTCAAACCATAATGGACGCACAGCGGGCACGGGGTATGGATTTTTCTGCTGGTAACTTGTTTCAACGTGCTAAGCGCTTAGTGCCGGTAATGATTCCGCTATTTGTTTCTTCTTTTAAGCGAGCGGATGATTTAGCTTTGGCGATGGAGGCGCGTGGTTATGAACCAGGAGCCAAAAGAACAGCTTACCGGCGCTTGAAGTGGGAAAAGGCGAATAACTGGGCGTTACTGGTATATATTTTGTTAACTGTTGTATTGATTGTATTGCGTCATCTTTAGTAAGGAGACAAATTGTGCCGCGTTATAAAATTACCTTTGCTTACGATGGAACTAAGTTTGCTGGCTTTCAAATTCAGCCTCATCAGCGCACCGTTGAGCAAACATTAAAAACGATTGTTAACCGGATGGCGAAAAATCCGACACCAGCTATTCCGGTGATTGGGTCGGGACGAACGGATGCTGGTGTGCATGCCTTGAACCAAGTAGCCCATTTTGATTTTCCGTTTGACATTCCGGAACGGTCGATGGTTCGGGCATTAAATAGTCAGCTGTCACTAGACATTGTTGTTAAGAAAGCAGAGATTGTGCCCAAGACCTTCCATGCTCGTTATAATGCCCATCGGAAACGTTATCGTTACCGGGTGAAGCAGGGCGAATTTGTTGACCCGTTTCGGCGCAATTACACCGCTCATTACAAGTATCCGGTGGACATTGGTAATATGCAGACAGCGGCGCAGGACTTGGTTGGTACGCATGATTTTACCAGTTTTGTAGCTTCGGGGTCACAAGCTAAGAGCAACGTCCGGACCATTTACGAGACGAGGGTCTATCATGACGACGCGTTAGACGAAATTGTGTTCGAGTTCGTCGGTAACGGTTTTTTGTACAATCAGGTACGTATCATGGTGGCGTTGCTGTTGGAAATTGGTAATGGACAGCGACCATTGGATGATGTGAAGCGGGTAATGGCAGCAAAGGATCGCCAGCAAGCACGGATGACCGCACCGGCCAGTGGTTTGTATCTGGTGGATGTTAGCTATGATGAATGAGGATAAAGTCATTGACTGACCGGGCCTGATCGAGTACACTAATAGCTGGTATTTCTTTTCCATAAATTACTCGGTACACAATTTATTGTAAAAGAAAGACAAAATTGGAGGAACTAATCGTGAGAACGACATACATGGCAAAACCTGGTGAAGTTGACCGTAAATGGTACATCGTGGATGCCAAGGGTATCGCTTTAGGACGCCTTGCATCTACTGTTGCTTCGATCTTACGTGGTAAGAACAAGCCAACCTTCACTCCACACGTTGACACCGGTGACTTTGTAATCGTTGTTAACGCAGCAGATGTTAAGTTAACTGGTAAGAAAGCTGATCGCAAAATGTATTACCGTCACTCAAATCATCCAGGTGGTTTGAAGTCACGGACTGCTGGCGATTTTCTTGCTAAGGAACCAGCTAAGATGGTTGAACAAACTATCAAGGGCATGCTTCCACATACCCCACTGGGCCGCAAGATGGGCATGAAGCTTCATGTTTACGCTGGTGAAGACCACAAGCACGAAGCACAAAAGCCTGAAAAGCTTGATATCACGAACTTAATCTAAGGAGGGAACGGAATTGGCTCAACAAGTACAATATAGTGGTACTGGTCGTCGCAAGGATTCTACTGCGCGCGTTCGCTTAGTACCAGGTTCTGGTAAGATTACGATGAACGGCAAGGCAATCGAAGACTACATTCCGTTTGCTAACTTACGTGCCATCGTTAACCAACCATTTGATGTTACTAAGACTGACGGTCAATATGATGTTTTAGTTAACGTTAATGGTGGTGGCTTCTCTGGCCAAGCCGGTGCAACTCGTCATGGGATTGCACGCGCTTTGCTTGCAGTTGACCCTGACTTCCGTGATGCTTTGAAGAAAGCAGGTCTGTTAACTCGGGACCCACGGATGAAGGAACGTCGCAAGCCTGGTCTGAAGAAGGCTCGTAAGGCTGCTCAATTCAGTAAGCGTTAATTTCGATTATCGCTTCCATATTTATCAAAAGAGTTTGTGTCATTTTGGCGCAAGCTCTTTTTTGTATGTATTAGGGGCAACCATTTCCCTGTAAGTAATAGTTAGTGTTGCTATTTCACAATCTTTATGCTCTATACCAATTGCACATTGTGTTCAGAATCCATCAAATAGATTAATCACTAGGCTTGACAATTGTTTGCTAATACTGTATTTTTAATCCATCAGATTGATAAGCATTTCACAAGAAGAGGAGAATTTAACTATGTCTCAAAAAGTTGCATTAGTAACTGGCGCAAGTCAGGGAATCGGTGAAGCAATTGCCAAGCGGTTAGCCAAGGATAGTTTTGCAGTGGCATTAGTTGCTCGTCACATGGACAAGCTGCAAAAAGTACAGAAGGAAATCGAAGAAGCAGGTGGTAAGGCATTACCAATCGTTGCTGACGTTTCCAAGCGTGATGACGTTTTTGCTGCAGTCAATGAAGCAGCCGACAAATTAGGCGACTTCAACGTGATGGTCAACAACGCTGGTGTTGCTCCAACGACGCCAATTGATACGGTAACTGAAGATGACATGGATTACGTTTACCACATCAATGTTTATGGTACGGTTTGGGGCATTCAGGCTGCCCACGCTGCCTTTAAGAAGTTAGGCCACCCCGGCAAGATCATCAACGCTACTTCACAGGCTGGCGTTGTTGGTAATCCTAACCTGACTGTTTACTCCAGCTCCAAGTTTGCTATCCGTGGTATCACCCAGGTAACGGCCCGTGAATTGGCAGAAGAAGGCACAACAGTTAACTGCTTCGCCCCTGGGATCGTTAAGACACCAATGATGTACGACATTGCTCACAAGGTTGGTCAAAACGCCGGCAAGAGCGACGAATGGGGTATGCAGACCTTTGCTAAGGACATCGCTTTGAAGCGTCTCTCAGAACCTGAGGATGTAGCCAATGGTGTTGCATTCTTAGCTGGTCCTGACTCTGACTACATTACTGGTCAGACGCTGGAAGTTGATGGTGGTATGCAATTCCACTAGACTTAACGTTAATCAGAGAAAAGAGTTGCGATCAAGATGGTTGCAACTCCTTTTTTGTCTGTTGATGATTAAAGTCTCCTAATAAATTTAAACAACAATTTTATTTTTTACCTGTATAAAGGCACGGGCTTAATTATAATAAGCAGAAATCGCTTGCAGGACAGATTATTCCTTTTTGTAGTAAATTATCTTTACAAAAAGCCCAGAAACTGATTTAATATAATTAAAATTTGATGTGAAACAGTTTAGGAAGGGGCACGAATATATGCGAATCGGAATTGCGGCAGATGCCAACCAACAAACAACCAGTATTATTAATCAGAAATTAGCTAATTTTGCGCCTAAGCCATTTATTGATGTAATGGTCAAGCATGACGTCCTGCCGGTAATTATTCCAATTCTGCCAGCCCAGCTAGCGGCACAGAGCGTTGCAGGACTGGACGGATTGATCATGCCTGGTGGCTACGACATCGCCGCCGATTTTCTCGGTGAAGAACCGCATGCCGGTATTGGCTCCACTTACCGACCACGCGATGAATCTGAATTTGCCCTGTTAAAGGCAGCTCTCGATACACAGATACCAGTTTTGGGTGTTTGTCGTGGCATTCAGGTAATCAATGCGGTCATGGGTGGCACGGTCTATCAGGACCTACCAAGTGAGTATCCAGGAAAGGGACTGCTGCAGCATTCACAGAAATCATTAGGTGATTTGCCAGTGCACCATGTGGAAATTGATCAAGATAGTGCGTTAGGCAAAACGCTAGGCGGTGAATGCTTAGTCAATTCACGTCACCACCAAGCAGTTCGGAATGTGGCTCCTGGACTACGGGTAGTTGCGAAGGCGCCCGATGGGGTAATTGAAGCTGTCGAAAATGATGATTCCTCAATTCAAGCGGTGCAATGGCATCCCGAAAACCTTTGGCAAAATGATCCGGCACAGGAACGCATTTTTACCGATTTCTTCAAACGGGTGCAGAAAAGGAGGAAATAGCTTATGGAAGAAGTTAAAACCAGTACAATTAATGTGCAAAAACAGAAGCTAGGCTTTGGCTCAATCGTTTTGATGGGTATTAACGGTATTATCGGTACCGGGATCTTTCTGTTGCCTAGTTCGGGAATGAAGCTTTTCGGTCCAGCTAGTATCCTCTCCCTGCTTTTAGATGGTGCGCTGATTTTCTGCATTGGCCTTTGTTTTGCGGAATGTTCGAGCCTCTTTAAGAAAAACGGTGGTCCTTACCTGTACGCGCGGAGTGCATTCGGCAACTTTGTCGGTTACGAAGTGGGCTTTATGACTTGGGTTGTGCGGATGATCGCTGAAGCGACACTCTATGTTGGTTTTGCAACCGCGTTAGCTGGGATGTTCCCTAGTCTAAACACCACGTTTGCCAAGAACACCCTGGTCACTATTTTGGGCCTGGTTCTGATGGCATTGAACCTCGGTGGCGCGCGGGTGACGGCCTTCCTGAACAACGTCGTAACGGTGGGTAAATTAATTCCCGTGATTTTAGTTGGCCTGTTAGGTTTGTTCTTCTTACACCCAGCTAACTTCACACCGTTCTTCATTCCTAGCAAGGCGACCATGTCCAACTTTGGTCAAACAACCATGACGCTCTTTTACGTCTTCACCGGTTTTGAAGGGTTGGTAGTGGCTGCTGGAGAAATGAAGAACCCCAAGAAGAACTTGCCACGAGCACTGATCTTGGCAATGGGTGCCGTAGTTCTGCTTTACCTGCTCATCATGATTGCATGTATCGGTGTTCTGGGCAGCGGATTAACTAACTCCACGGTACCTTTGCAAGAAGCCATGACAAAGATGGTTGGTTCCTGGGGTGGCGTATTAGTAGCGGCTGGGACACTAATGTCTATCGGTGGCATTTGTATCTCGTCTTCCTTTATCACGCCACGTTCCGGCCAAGCTTTGGCGGAACACAAGATGATGCCAGCGGTATTGGCCAAGAAAAACCGCTTTGGCGCACCGTACGTTGCCATTATTATTTCAACGGTTGTGGGCCTGCTCTTGGCTTACTCAGGCACCTTTGCGCGGTTAGCCATGATTTCAGCTATTTCGCGGTTCGTACAATACATTCCTACTTGTTTAGCCGTATTGGTCTTCCGGCACACAATGAAGGATAAAGAACGGTCATTTAAGGTCCCATTTGGTCCAGTGATCCCGGTTATTGCCATTGTGGTTTCCTTATGGCTTTTGTCCAACACGCCCCACGCCAACTTGTTATGGGGATTTGGTGCCTTAATCATCGCTATTCCGTTCTACTTCATTACTGGTCGACACGCTGATAATGATTTCGGTGAATAGAGAATGGTGAAATTGACCGCAATTTTTAGATGACAAGCATATCTAACATTTTACGTTTCCAATGAATAATTAAAATATTGTTTAAATCAAGGGGCCATCCATGGATACACTCCTTGATTTTTCTTTTGCTCAATGTTTAAATGCGGTAGAATTATTACGTTAAGTGGTGCATTAAGGGAGGAACTAGTTTGGCAGCGAGAAATAAAAAGACGACGCGTAAGCCACGCCGCAAAAAGCGATCAACCGGCAGCAAATGGCTGATCGTCTTGTTGGCAGTATTAGTCGTTTTCATGGGCGTTTATGTTGGGCATCACCTTTATGAGCGACATGTTCAAGAGGAAATCTTAGAACAGCAACGCAACTCAAAGCAGGCTTTTATTAAGGCGATTGCTCCAGAGGCACAGGCCATGCAGCGACAATATAGGATCAAGGCCTCGATCACGATGGCGCAGGCCATTCTTGAATCTAACTGGGGAACCAGTGGTTTAGCCACACAGTACCACAACCTTTTTGGCATTAAGAGTGAAGGCCCGGATTCAAAGGTTTTGACAACCAAGGAATATACTAACGGTAAATGGGTTGTCACGCGGGGACGCTTTAAAGTGTACGACAGTTGGTCGGATTCGATTAAGGATCACACCCAGTTGATGATGAATGGAACACAGTACAAGAAGGATAATTATCAAAACGTCGTAAGTGCGAAGACTTATGAAGATGCAGCAAAAGCACTGCAGAAGGATAATTATGCAACTGATCCAGACTATGCTAACAAGCTGATTAACGTGATTAAGACCTATCATCTTGATAAATATGACGACTAAGAAGGAGTATTGTGATGCAAGAGTTAAAAGATAAAATTGAACAATTTGGGACCGTCTTGCCTGGCAATGTGCTGAAAGTAGATGCCTTTTTGAATCATCAAGTTGATCCAGAATTGATGTACCATGTTGGTGAAGAATTTGCCAAGCACTTTGCTGGTCGCGGAATCACCAAAGTTTGGACGGTTGAATCGTCCGGGATTGCACCTGCAGTAATGACCGGACTGGCGATGAAGGTTCCCGTTATCTTTGCTCGTAAGCACAAGAGTCTGACCTTAAATTCCAATATGTATACAGCGGATGTCTATTCCTACACCAAGAAAACTACGAACCGGATTTCTATTTCTAAAAAGTACGTAGATCCACAAGATAAAGTGCTTTTAATTGATGACTTCTTAGCAAATGGACAAGCGGTGGAAGGAATGATGGAGATCGCTGACCAGGCAGGTATTGAAGTTGCTGGTGCGGGCATAGTGATCACCAAAACCTTCCAGCCAGGTGCAAATGAACTGCGTGACAAAGGCGTCGAGGTTTATTCATTAGCTAAAGTTAAGTCCCTAGCAAATGGCAAAGTTGCCTTTGACACGGATGATTAATAGGGAGGGGTAAAACGATGAGTACAAATGCACTGTATTTGGGTAAGACTTTAGGTATCATGGGCATTGACCGTAATGGCCAACGATTAATCATGAACGCTAAAGACGCTGGTTTGAATGTGGGTGTTTACTTGGATCATCCAGAACCCGAGACGACAAAATTGGCTGACTTTACCATTATTGGCAACTATCGTGACAAGGACAAGCTGACGGAATTCGGGGAAAACTGTGATGTTATCCTCTATGAAACGCCAGCAATTGACTCTGTCGTTTTACGTTACTTAAACAAGTACAGTACCATTTCACAAGGTATTGAACCGCTCGAAATCATGCAGGACCGTTTAATGGAAAGGGCCTTTTTGGACCAGGTCAACGTTAACCTGGCCCCATATGTCACAGTTATTAGCTTAGACGATATCTACCAGTCAATTGATTCCATTGGCTATCCAGCGGTCCTGCGTCCAATTCAACGTGGCCTCCGCGAAAAGTCATTGATGATCAGAAAACAGTCTGATATTGCGCGGGCAGCCGACTTTATTCAAGGCGGCACCTACTTGCTGGAATCATGGATTGAACACGCTGCCGAATATTCAATCGTGATGGCGGTAGATAGCGATGGCGTATCTCAATACCCATTGATTGAACAAGAATTCAATGATAACCGTCAATTAGTTGCTGCTAAGGCACCAGCCACCGTTCCCGATGATATGTATCAGGAAATGAAGCGTATCGCTGATTCCATTGGCAGCCAGCTAGGCTATCATGGTATTTTAGCGGTTGACTTCTACGTTACCTCTACCGATAACTTGTACATTAAGGATATTCAGCCTGGCTTATCGACGGCGGGCAATGTCTTTTCAATGGCCACAAACATTTCGCAGGAAGCACAAGAGATCCGGATTGCTTCGGGACAGCCAATCCACTTCATCAAGTCGATTCAGCCCGTTATCTTTTTAGTTGGTCGGCAAAAGCAGTTGGCGGCCTTAGAACGGCAAGAGTTGATCCGGAACAACTGGAAGATCAGCTTCTTCAATCCTCAGCGTAAGGACGATGAAGCAGTTTGTGCTTATGTATGGGCTAGCTCACCAGATGATAATTTAGACGAGCTGCAAAATCAGATTGATGATACTGAAGTATGGGTCCCGATGAGCTCAGCTGATGATAATGTGGATGAGAATGAACCACTAGAAGATGAGCAGTCATTGGGTGGTGAAGCAAGCGATGACTCAATGCCATTGCCACCACGTCCTGATGATGACGATTTAGGCGATCATGCTGAATAAGCTCTAACCCATTAATTAATTCAATACAGCGTTAATTACTAATTTTTTGCAACAAATACTTGCTGGTTTCAATAGCGAGGGAGCATGAACGGAGTCACTGACGACTTCGCCCAGGCTCCTTCTTTATTTAATTTGATTCGTTTAGAGACGGCACAAAAGTTTGTTATAATGGTAGCCGATTGATTTTAGAGAGGAGCAAACGGCGTGACAGCACAATCACCACTTGTAGGAATGAACGATCAGCAACAGAAGGCGGTTTTGACTACCGAGGGCCCAGTCTTGGTAATGGCTGGAGCCGGTTCAGGTAAAACTCGTGTGTTAACCCACCGGGTAGCTTACCTGATTGAAGAAAAGGGCGTATTGCCGTGGCACATCCTGGCAATTACCTTTACGAACAAAGCTGCGCGCGAAATGAAAGAGCGGATTGGCAAGTTATTGGGAGAAAATGCGGATGATGTTTGGGTATCCACTTTCCACGCACTGTGTGTCCGCATTTTACGACGCAACATTGACCAGTTGGGCTTCAGCCGCGCGTTCACGATTGCTGACCCTGGTGAGCAGCGAACCTTAATGAAGCAGGTTTGCGGTCAGTTAAATATCGACATTAAAAAATTCGACCCTCGTCAGTTGTTAGGCACCATTTCCAACGCGAAAAATGCAATGCTGACGCCGGATGAATATGCCAAGCAGGCAGGGGTTGACCCTTACCGTAAGATGGTAGCTAAGGCCTATCGTTTGTATCAGCAACAGCTGGAAGAAAATCAAACTTTAGATTTTGATGATTTAATCATGAAGACAATTCAGTTGTTTAAGCAAGAACCTGATACCTTGGCCTTCTACCAGGATAGGTTCCACTACATTCATGTTGACGAATACCAAGATACCAACGATGCTCAGTACGAATTAGTACACATGTTGGCAGATAAGTACCATAACCTGTGCGTGGTTGGTGATGCGGATCAAAGTATCTACGGCTGGCGGGGAGCCAACATGAACAACATTTTGAACTTTGAAAAGGATTATCCAGATGCACAGACGATCATGCTGGAACAGAATTACCGTTCGACTCAGACCATCCTGGATGCCGCTAATGAAGTGATTGCCAACAACGTCAATCGTAAAGATAAGAACCTGTGGACGAAGAATGGTAAGGGCGACAAAATCAGCTATTACCGTGCCCAGAGTGAACACGATGAGGCTTATTACGTGGTTAAGAAGATTCAAGAGGAAAGCCGTGAGCATGGCTACCACTATGGTGATTTTGCGGTTTTGTACCGGACTAATGCCCAGTCACGGGTGATCGAAGAAACTTTCTTAAAGAGTTCCATTCCATATACCATGGTTGGTGGCCACAAGTTCTATGACCGTAAGGAAATTCGCGACATGCTGGCTTACTTAACGCTTTTAGCCAACCCTGATGATTCAATGAGTTTCGAACGGGTAGTCAATACGCCAAAACGTGGCATTGGCCCGACTAGTGTTGAAAAGCTACACCAGTTTGCGGCCCTTAATGGCATGTCATTGATGAGTGCTACGCAAAACATTGAGATGGCTAACGATATTTCTAGTGCCGTTAAAGGGCGACTAGATGCTTTTGGCCAAATGATGAAGTCGTTGCAGACAGAGGCAGAAGGTAAGACAGTTACTGAATTGACTGATTTGATCCTGGATAAGACTGGGTACTTAAAAGCCTTAAAAGATGTTGCCGATCATGATCTACAGGCACAATCGCGGATTGATAACCTGAATGAATTTAAGTCGGTGACCCAAGAGTTTGATCACCAACAAGAAGGCGATGTGGCCAATACACAGGAAAAGCTTACCAACTTCCTGACTAACCTGGCTTTGGTATCGCCGCAAGATGATATTGAAGATCAGGCAAATACTGTTACATTGATGACCCTGCACGCTGCTAAGGGGCTTGAATTTCCAGTCGTGTTCTTGATTGGGATGGAACAGAGTATTTTTCCGCTGGCACGTTCGCTACAGCATAGTGATCAGGAGGAAGAAGAACGTCGTCTGGCATATGTAGGGATCACGCGGGCTAAGAAGAAACTTTACCTGACTAACGCAATGTCACGGGTACTGTACGGTCGCATTCAGCGTAACCCCGAGTCTGAATTCATTGATGAAATTGATGATTCACTGCTTGATTACGACAATGTTGCCAGTGAACGCATCCCCTTTGCTAAGGAACGGGCTGGTTATGTACAACGGGCTGCTGCCGCCACTACTTATCGTCCTACAAGACATCACTATGCTTCAGCCGGTAAGCGGGTAGCACCGAAGACCAATGAAGGGACCGGTGCTGACAAGCAGGCGTGGTCGGCCGGTGACAAAGTACGTCACAAAAAGTGGGGCGTTGGCACTGTGGTGTCGGTTAACGGTACTGGCAAAGATATGGAATTGGATATTGCGTTTCCTAATGAAGGAGTTCGCCGTTTGCTAGCGACCTTTGCACCAATTGAAAAGGTGGATGATTAGAAATGGATAATCAAAAAGCAATGGACCAGCTGACTTTAGATGAGGCTAAATCTGAAATCGGCCCGCTTCGTGATCAATTAACTAAATGGGGTCGTGAATATTACGAACAGGATAACCCATCAGTCGAGGATTATGTTTACGATCGCCAGTACCAACGCCTGGTGCAGATTGAACGCCGTTTTCCGGAACTAATCACACCAGGCTCGCCAACTCAGCGGGTAGGTGGCCAAACGGCGACGCAGCTGCAGAAAGTGCGCCACGACATTCCAATGTTATCAATGGGCGACGTGTTTTCAGTTGACGAACTGGATGATTTCAATGAACGTCAACAGGATTTGTTACCAGAACACAAGCAATTAGAATATAACCTGGAATTGAAGATTGATGGCCTGTCGTTATCACTGGTTTATGAGAATGGCCGACTTGTGCAAGGTTCAACGCGGGGCAACGGGACGATTGGCGAAGACGTGACGGCAAACGTAATGACCATTAAAGATGTTCCGCATAAGCTAAAGGAACCATTGTCCATTGAATTCCGTGGTGAGTGTTACATGCCTAAAGACGCTTTTGTGAAACTGAATCAGCAGCGTGAGGCGGATGGCCAACCAATATTTGCCAACCCTCGTAATGCAGCTGCCGGATCGTTGCGTCAGTTGAATCCTGCGGTTACTAAGCAACGTCAGTTAGCCACCTTTATGTATTACATCCCTGAATACCAAAAGTTGGGGTTAAAGACGCAGGCGGAAGCACTGGATAAGATGCGCGACCTGGGCTTCAACGTTAACCCTTCGAATCGTGTTATTAGCAACAAAGCGGATTTAGCACAGTATATTGAAGAATATACCGAGAAGCGCGACCAGCTGCCTTATGGAATTGATGGCATCGTAGAAAAAGTTAACGATTTAGATACACAGATCTGGCTGGGAAATACCGTCAAAGTGCCACGGTGGGAAATTGCTTATAAGTTCCCGCCGGAAGAACAAGCCACCGTTATGCATGATATTGAATGGACCGTTGGCCGGACCGGTAATGTGACCCCAACTGCGGTAATGGATCCGGTTAAGTTAGCTGGTACAACTGTTAGCCGTGCCTCGCTGCACAATCCTGATTACCTGCAAGCTAAGGATATCCGTTTAGGTGATACGGTAATGCTGCATAAAGCAGGGGATATTATTCCGGAAATCTCCCGGGTAATAATTGCCAAACGACCAGCTGATAGTGAACCCTATAAAATTCCGACCCATTGTCCAGTTTGCGGTTCAGAACTGGTCCATTTAGATGGTGAAGTAGCTTTGCGCTGTGTCAACCCTATGTGTCCGGCACAAATTAAGGAAGGCTTGGCCCACTTCGCTTCTCGTAACGCGATGGATATCGGTGGGTTAGGTCCCAAGATCATCCAGCAACTGTGGGACAAGAAGCTGGTGCGTGATTTTGCGGATCTTTATCGCCTAAATGAGGACCAATTATTAACATTAGATAAATTTGGGCCCAAATCGGCGGATAACCTATTGACAGCCATCGACAATAGTCGTCATAATTCAGTCGAACGTTTGCTTTTTGGCCTCGGTATTCGTCATGTTGGTGCAAAAGTTGCTCGCTTGATTGCGGAACATTTTGGTAGTTTGGATGCCATTATGGCTGCCAATGAAGACGAAATTGCGGCAGTAGCCACGGTTGGCCCGACGATTGGGCAGTCAGTTGCTACTTATTTTGATAACTCGCAAGTGAAAAGCTTAATCGATGAACTTAAAGCAGTCGGGGTTAATATGGACTATCTGGGCTCGTCTACGAACAACGCCAGTGAGAACAGTGAATGGAACGGACGTCGGGTAGTGCTGACGGGTAAGTTAGCACAAATGACGCGCAGCAAAGCACAGGAATGGTTAGAAAACCATGGTGCAACTGTTACTGGTAGTGTTTCAAAGCAGACCGACCTGTTAATTGCGGGTGAAAAGGCTGGAAGCAAATTGCAAAAGGCGCAAACGTTAGGTGTTCCGGTTTGGAATGAAGAGCGTTTTCGTCGTGCAATGAAGGAGGAACAATAAAGTCGTGAAACTGAAAAAAGTGACTACGTTGGCAGCACTGCTAGTGACGGTCATGACACTCGCTTCGTGTGGTCGAAACTCAAAGGGTAACTACTCCACTACCGGGAGTTCTGCTGGCAATTATCAAGGGGTTATCAAAAAAGGACGCTACCGAACCAGTAAGGCACGGGGCGTCAATGTAAGTCAAAATAATAATCAATACAACCTTAAAAGCTTTGAAAGTGGATTGACGACCGTTTCAAAGCGGGTTTTCTCCACTAAGAACTATATTTTCCAAGAAGGCCAGTATCTGGATACAGATACGATTACGAACTGGCTGGGCCGGAAGACGAAGGACAATCCAGAAGGTTTGAACCCTAAGCAGGGGAAGAAGTCGAATCCTAATCCGGAATATATTCAGCAAATTGAAGAGCAAGACTATATGACCGAAAGCGGCAATAAACTGAAGCTTAAAGGGATGACCATTGGGATCGGTATTAACTCGGAATACAATTACAAGAAGAAGGATGATGGTCCAAGTTATACCAAGAAGATTTCCAATGCGGAAGTAGAACGGCAAGGCAAAATTGCGGCCGAAAAGGTACTGAAACGACTGCGTGCTCGTAAGGACCTCAAGAATATTCCAATTGTGATTGCTCTATATAAGCAAGCACCGGATGATAGCTTGGTTGGTGGTACTTTCTTTGCATACAGTAATAACAAGGGTGATACCATCTCTGAATGGCATAATCTGCATTACCGTAATGAAGTATTGCCGAAGGCCGGTGGTACTACTAGTGAGAACCAGGATGATTCGACTAACTCTTCTAGCTTCTCTAACTTCAAGAGCCAAGTCCAGAGCTTCTTCCCGAACTTATCTGGCGTAACGGCACAGGCACAGTACAATGGTTCATCCATGACGGGAATGCACATTACGATTACCACGCAGTTCTATAGTCAAAGCGAAATTACCAGCTTTACGCAGTACATTACGCGGGCTGCACGGCGTTACTTGCCAAGCGGGATTCCGATTGATATCAAGATTCAGTCGGATTCTAATGTGCAAGCGGTAGTCTTTAGAAACTCCGGTTCCGATAAATTCCAGTCACACGTATTTGATTCATACTAAAAGTAAAAAAGCAACTGAGGAGATTGATCCTTAGTTGCTCTTTTTGTTATGTGAAAGATTAATAAAGTGAAGATTAGTAACGACGAGACGCGGACATTTTAATTGTTGTCACGCAAGCCCTTAGGTGATACCAACTTTTGGATACCACCCAGGATCAAGTCAGAAACGATCGCCATTAAAGCAGTCGGTAAAGCACCAGCTAAGATAATGGCTCCACCATTAGTAGCATTAGTACCGCGGATGATGATGTCACCTAATCCACCGGCACCAATGAAGGCCCCAATCGCAGTGACCCCAATGGCCACAACGAGGGCGTTTCGAATACCGGCCATGATGACCGATACGGACAGAGGAATTTCGACCATCCATAGTTGTTGCCACTTGGTCATCCCCATCCCTTTGCTTGCGTCCAGGACGGCCGGACTGGTGTTCCGCAGCCCAGTGTAAGTGTTTTGAATGATCGGTAAAAGGGAGTAGAGGAAGATAGTCGTAATAACTGTCTGGTCACCTAAACCCAAGCCCAGCATTAAGATCGACAGCATAGCTAGTGACGGAATTGTTTGAATTAAGTTGGCAATTTGGATCACCGGGTTGCTGAGGCGACGATAGTGAGCGATCAAAGCACCAATCGGTATTCCCACAATGGCAGCTAGCAACACGCCTTCGATTGAAATAAGGAAGTGTTGGTTAAATTTACCGAGGATATACATTCCATTGTGTTGGAAGTAGTAGAAGAACTGTTGCCAAAGGCTAAGATTTTTCATGGATGTCACCTCCGATCAAAGTAGTGATGCTGCTTTAAGAAGTTATGAGCAACGGTAGCTGGTTCCAGCAATTGGTCGTCAACTTCATAGTTTAATTTTTGCATGGTCTTCAAATCGATCTGACCATCAAGTTTATGAATCGTTGGTGCCAATTGAGGGTACTTCTTCAAAATTGATTTATTGGCTACCGCGGCCGCTTCATATGGCGGGAAGAATTGACGGTCGTCCTTTAGCATCTTCAAGTTGTAGCTGCGGATTCGACCATCAGTGGAATAGCCGACAATGACTTTCATCTTACCTTGTTCAGCGGCATCGTAAACCAAACCGATTTGCATTGGGTAGACTCGTTTAAAGTCGAACCCATAGGCTTTCTTGAAGTCGCGATAACCGTCACCTTTACGGTTCATCCATGAGCTGTCCACACCGGCATTCCAGTTTCTAGCGTAAGGAGCCAAATCACTCACATTATTTAAGTTGTACTTCTGAGCTGTTTTTTGAGTAACTAAGAATGCGTAAGTGTCGGCAAAACCATAAGTTGGGAAGCGCACTTCGTCATAGCGCTTTAGTAGCAGATGGTCAACAATTCGCGTAGCCTTTTTCGGATTCTTTTCCGGTTTTTGTCCGAGAGTACCAGTTAAGTCCGTACCGGTGTAACTGGTGGCCATAATATCTGCATTATGGCGCTGTAAGGCTTTATGACAGACAGTTCCGGAACCCAGGTTACCGATGATTTTAACTTTTAATCCGGTATCGTGCTCAATTAATTGAGCCAGAATGTTGGCCATAATTTGGGATTCAGTAGAGCTGACACTAGCAATGCGGACAGTACCAGTTTCTTTTCCGGACTTATTAGAACTGGTTTTTCGACCGCATGCGCTGAGCGAGAAGACTGCTAACAGCGTCATCAAAATTGTTAGTAAACGGTGTTTTTTAGCCATTAGTCCTCACTTCCGTCTCTTAAGTTCACTGGGGTTAGCTTTTTCTCGAGGTGACTGAGTAAGAAGTCAGTCAACAGGGCCAACAGACTAACGGGGATCGTCCCACCAATAATTAATTCCGGCTGGTAAAGGTTTAGACCATTAAAGATGAAGTCACCTAAACCACCAGCACCAATGTAGGAGGCCAAGGTTGCCCAGGCAATTAGGTAGACGGCAGATAGCCGAATGCCGGCCATTATAACTGGCAGAGCTTGGGGCAGTGAAACCTTAATCATGATTTGCCAGCTAGTCATACCCATACCCTTGGCACTGTCGATCAGTGTTGGGTCAACGCCTTCAATTCCGATACAGGTATTACGAAGGATGGGAAGCAGTGAGTAGATGAAGAGGGCCACGATGGCCGGAAACTTACCAATACCAAAGATTGGGATCATTAACGCTAAAAGTGCCAATGATGGTACGGTTTGCAACATACTACAGATACTAATCGTTACCTTAGCAGTTCGTGGAAAACGCGTTAATACCAGTCCTAAAGGAACCGCCACGATGATCCCGAGCCCTAAGGAAATGAGCGAAATGTAAAGCTGCTCCCAGGTTTTTAATAGGAGGTCACTGCCATATTCATTCAGAAAACTTATCATGACGATCACTTCCCTTCATCAGTTGCAGGTTGTGAGTCTGCTTTCCCCCAAACGTGTTCGTATAGTAGGGTAGCTAATGATGAACGAGTGATGATACCAACCACCCGGTGGTCATGGTCAACGACGGGCATGTATTTCAAATGCCGGTTGATAATCGTTTGGTAAATACTGCTCAATAGATCATCGTTAAAAACGGAACGTGGCGAGGCTAACATGTACTCGCGGACGCGCAGCTTTAAGTTACGGTGAGCCATTACCTGACCAATATCCAGTTCACCAATCAGATGGTTATCATCGTCAACAACGATTAAGGAGTCAATATGGTGATTATTCATCTTAACGAGGGCTGCACCTAACGTTACGTCAGCAGTAGTTGACACAGGATTCTTGAGCATGATTGAGTCCGCAGTTGCCAGCATTACTTTAGCTTCGTTCATCCGATCAGGGCCGATCAACTCTTCAACAAAGTCGTTAGCCGGTGCCTTTAATATTTCGGCAGGTGAATCGGACTGAATAATGTGGCCTTCATCAAAGATGACAATCTTAGTAGCGAGCCGCAAAGCTTCATCCATGTCGTGCGTAACCATTATGATAGTTTTACCCAGGTCATGCTGCAGGTAGTGGACTAAATCCTGTAATTTTTCACGGGTTAGCGGGTCCAAAGCACCAAAAGGTTCATCCATTAACATTACCTTTTGGTCGGCCGCTAGCGCCCGGATAACCCCGATTCGCTGCTGTTGCCCACCAGAAATTTCGTGCGGGTAACGTGATAAGAAATCTTCTGGTATTTCTACCAATTTAATTAGTTCACGTGCACGCGCAGCCTGTTTTTCCTTGGGCCATTTCAGTAATTTAGGCACTAAGCAGATGTTTTCCTCTAGTGTCATATGCGGAATTAAGCCAATATTTTGAATCACATAGCCAATATGGCGCCGTAATTCAATTGGATCCAGATCAGCTACGTTTTTGCCATCAAATTTAACTTCGCCCGTAGTAGGGTCCAGCATCCGGTTAATCATCCGCATAGCCGTCGTTTTTCCACCACCAGAAGTACCAATAAAACAGACAAAGTCGCCAGGCATCACTTTTAGGCTAAAGTCAACGAGGGCCTGCTTGCCATTAGGGTAGGTCTTGCCAACATGATCGAATTCCACGATCGGTCTTGCTTGAGCCATAGCACTACCTCCTTACTGAAAATCAAAGTATACATATTTCTATTTTTATCTTAAAAAATACACGAGTTTTTTGCTAGCACATTAGTGTAAATATGTTCAATCTTAAGACGGTATAAAAGTATTAGGTATAATCAACAAGACATCGCTTTTATTTCTAAAGTGAGGGAACTTATTTAACGGTTTTACTATGATGAATCAACTTTAAAAGTCAAAGAAAAAGCCCTTGACCTGGCTGATGGTCAAAGGCAAAAGATGCAATTATTGGAATGAAGGTCATGAACGAATAATCACTATTTTTTCATGAATTATCAGTAATGCAACGCAGTCAATGGCGGTGCAATAGTATGGATAATTTTATTTTCGTATGATTAATAGTGATTATTCACCGTCATCATTGAATTGGAAATTAGCCTGTTCATTCTGATTAGTTTGCTGTACGTACTGAGCATACTGTTGGTAGCTCTTCTGGTTAGCATTGTTAACGTAGTGCAGAGGCAGGAAGCCAGCACCAGCAACGACTAAAGCAGCAACAAATCCACGAAAAATACTAAGCATTTTACAAATCCCTTTCTCTATTAAACCAAAATTCTTTCAATCAACTCTCTACACCTGAATAGTATATGCAAGCAAAACTGAAATACAATTATTTCACAATAAAAAGTTCAATGAAAACGATTTTATTTTAATGTAATCGCTTTTATTTAGCCAATCTAAGCTGGAATACGCTACATTAGCACTCAACTAAAAGATTGTGAATAAATGAGCTGGACCGGTCCAAAACACGACTAAGTAACATATTAGTTTTCTGAAAACATAACGGAGTACAAAAAACAGTTCACAATGTGACCGTGAACATTTACACAAGACTTAAGAGGTTAATGAAACCTTAACGCAACAAGAAAATCAAAAAATCTGAATGACAAAAGATCCTCTAAAAACGCTTAATTGATAGGATTTACGACGATAATCAGGAAAACAGTTCAATAAAAGCTGCTGTAAACGGTTACAATTTCTCGCAAACTGTTATATAATCAAAAATGTTAACGATCACATTTACTTAGTGACGTTGGCGGATGCAATTTTATAGTGTATTTCTGGTTTTCCAGATAGTTTGCAATTATTGGAGGATTTACATATGGCTGATTCTAATACTCCAGCACCAGCACATAAGGAGAGAAAGATTACCATTTGGACCAAGCTTGGCTATGGTTTTGGTAACTTTATCGGCGGTGGGGCCCTCTCCATTTCATCTGCATGGTTGCTGTTCTTCTACACTACTTTCTGTGACCTGCCTGTTTGGGAAGGTACAATGATTTTCACTATTGGTACTTATCTGGATGTTATCGAAAACCCACTGATGGGATTCATCACTGATAACTTCTATAACACCCGCTTAGGTCGTAAGTTCGGTCGGCGTCGTTTCTGGATTCTGCTGACTGTTCCGTTGATGTTCTGGTACCCATTATTGTGGCAAACCGGCAAATCATTCGCTTACTACTTAATTACTTACCTGGTTTACGAATGGTTCTACACAATGTTCAACGTTCCTTACAAGACCTTGCCTCTGGAAATGACCAAGGACTACACGCAACGTTCACAACTTTCCGGTTTCATGTCTGTCTTTGGTAAGATCGCTGGTTTCGTAACTTCCGCTTTGCCTGGTCTGTTCTTCATGGCATTCGGTAAGAACAACCCACGTTCATACCAGTTAGCTGTTTTGACCTGGGCTGCCTGCATGGCTCTGTCAGCATTCTTCGTTTACATCTCCACTTGGGAAATGCCTGCTGACCAAGTTGAATCAGAACATGTTCACGGCTTCTGGGAAGGCTTCAAGAAGATGTTTGTCGACATCATCTCTACGATGCGTAACCGTTCATTCCGTTGGCACATTGGTATGTACGCCTTTGGTTTCGGTGGTGAATGGCTCTGGGCTGCTACTAACACATACTTCTTCATCTTCGTTCTGAAGCAAACTAACGTCTTTGTTTCTGGAATCAACTCACTGAACAACATTTTGCAATTGATTTCTACCTTCTTCATGATGTGGGTTTTCGCCAAGTACGGGAAGGCTTCTAAGCCTTACATGGGCGCACTTGCATGTGTTATCTTATCAATGCTGGCATGGTGCTCCATCTGGTTCTTCGGCGCAACTTCCGCAACTGGTTTGATCTTTGTTATTAGTATCGTATATGGCCTTGGTACTGGTGCTGTTTACTACATTCCATGGGCTAACTACGCATACATGGCTGACGTCGACGAAGCTATTACCAACCGTCGTCGTGAAGGTATCTACTCCGGTGCCATGACTATGATGGGTAAGATTATGCGTGCTACTATCATGCTGGTATTAGGTTGGGTTCTTTCCGCAACCGGTTTTGTTAAGGGTCGTCCAACTCAGCCACTGTCAGCACAATGGGGTATTGTTATGATCCTGATCATCGGTGTCTGTGGTCTTGAACTGTTAGGTATTTGGAGTTCTCACCACATGCACGTTAACCGTAACACCCTGAAGATCTTGAACGACGAAACTAAGCGTCGTCACAATGGTGGTAAGCCTGAAGATGTTGATCCTAAGACTAAGGCCGTTGTTGAAGACCTAACTGGTTTCGACTACGAACACTGTTACGGTAACAACAATGTTGGTTTCAAGGAAGATTAATTTAATTAATTAAACTAAACGGGTCCTCAGCAGTAGTTGTGGACCCGTTTTTATTGCTTAAGCATACTATTCATAAATGAATCGAGGCATTACATTATGCAAACAATCGAAGTTACTCCATACCAAAACGTCCAAGAAATCTTAGATGATAAGAAGACAATGCTTGAAAGTGATGAAGTCACCCAAATCGTCTTCACTAGGGGACATTATTACCAGCGTCTCCACATTGTTGGCCAACATTTGGAAATTAAGTCCATGGGACCGGTCGTCATCGATTATGCGCTGGGTGCGGATGCTTTAGGCCATAATCAGACATTTAATACTGCAACGGTTCTGGTCGAAGGTGAACAAATCTTGTTCAACGGTTTAACCTTCCAAAACAGTGCTGGTTTAGGATCTAAAGTGGGTCAGGCCGTCGCGGTTTATGCTAATGGTGACCATATTGGTTTTAACAATTGCAGTTTCTTAGGCTTCCAAGATACTGTCTGCTTTGGCCCAATTATTCATATGAATCGGGATAACACGGTTCCTGACACACCAGTGGCTCACCGTGAATTGAAAGATGCTCGTTACCAATTGAATGACTGCTACATTGAAGGCAACATCGACTACATCTTTGGTGGCGGCAGTGTTTGGATTAAGAATAGCACTATTCAATCATTATTGAGCAAAACCGATCCAGAAGAAGGGTATGTTTGTGCACCATGCACCGATCAAGAACGCAAATATGGCTTTATCTTTGATCATTGCCGCATTATGACGGCTTCCGGCGTACAGAATCACTTCTTAGGACGGCCATGGCGGCCATACGCCAAAGCCTACTATGTTGATTGTCAACTTGGCGAAGGCATTAGTGACCAAGTCTGGCACTTGTGGAGCGATGATCCGCACAGTGCTGACTTAGCCGACTTTCGTGAATATGATTGTCAGCCAGGCGGCAAGCGGCCAGCATGGGCGAAGGTCTATGGCAAAGAAGACCAGCAATTGATGAAAGAAATTGACGAATACTTTAATGGTGAACAGCATCAATAAGATTGAACCGTTTACAGGAAGGTCTGTACTCGTTTAGGACGATCCCTTGTGATAGAATAAAATGGTATATCAAAAACATGGAAAGAGGTTTAAAGAATGGCTGAAAAGATTGATCGTCAAGAAGTTCAGCACGTGGCTGACCTTGCCAAATTGTCATTTGATGACGAAGCGCTGGATAAGATCACTCCTCAATTAGAGGAAATCATCGGCTTGTTTACGGACCTACAAAAGGTTGATACGGATGGGGTAGAACCGATGTATTCCCCAACCACTGAAGTAAACGTAATGCGCGAAGACAAGGGCGTTCGCAGCAACCAGCGTGATGCTCTATTGAAGAACGCACCTGACACTCAGGATGGCCTGATCAAGGTTCCTGCCATTATTGATGAAAGCGAGGACGGAGATAAATGAGTTTTTACAACACCAGTATTTCAGAACTGCATCAGCAGCTGGTAAACGGTGATGTTTCTGCAACCGACCTCGTTAAGCGGGCATTTGACCGGATTGACGAAACCGATGATCAAGTGCAGGCTTTCTTAGCATTGAATAAGGAAGCCGCATTAAAGCGGGCTGCTGAAATTGATAAGGCAGGGGTTGCGGATGATCAACTATTATCCGGGATCCCGTTGGCAGTTAAGGACAACATTCTGACTAAGGGCCTTACTACTACGGCTGCTTCCAAGATTTTGGCAAACTTCAATCCCGTATATGACGCTACGGTAGTGGAAAAGATTAAGCAGGCCGGTGCCATCAACGTTGGTAAGACCAACCTGGATGAATTTGCGATGGGTTCGTCAACGGAAAATTCCGCCTTCAAGACTACGCACAACCCATGGAATCTGACACGCGTTCCTGGCGGTTCTTCTGGTGGTTCTGCTGCTGCCGTTGCTGCCGGTGATGTTTTAGGTGCTTTTGGTACGGATACCGGTGGTTCTATCCGGATGCCCGCATCATTCAACGGAATTGTTGGGATGAAGCCAACTTACGGCCGTGTTTCTCGTTGGGGCGTGGTTGCCTTTGGTTCCAGCTTTGACCAAGTGGGCTGGTTAACCAAGAGCGTTAAGGATAACGCCATTTTGATGCAGGCAATCAGTGGACTAGACAAGCATGACATGACTTCTGCTGATAAGGAAGTTCCTAACTGGGCAGCGGGCTTAGATGATGCCTCAGTCCAGGGCTTACGGATTGCGGTACCAGAAGAATACGTAAGCGACAAGCTTGATCCGGATGTGCGTGAAGTAATCGAAGCTGCTTTGAAGCACTACGAATCACTAGGTGCCACGATTGACACAGTTAAGATGCCACATACGAAGTATGGTGTGCCAGCTTACTACATCCTGGCCTCTTCAGAAGCTTCATCAAACTTGCAACGGTATGATGGCATTCGTTATGGTTTCCGTGCTAAGGATGCCAAGAACCTGGAAGACGTTTATGTACGCAGTCGGACAGAAGGCTTTGGTGAAGAAGTTAAACGGCGGATCATGCTGGGGACCTTCTCGCTGTCTGCCGGTTTCTACGATGCCTACTTCAATAAGGCTGCTAAAGTACGTCGCTTAATGGCTAACGACTTCTTCAATGTATTGAAGGATCACGATGTCATCATGGGTGCTACTGGTGCAACCACTGCCTTTGAAATCGGTAGTGAAGTTGATGACCCAACGAAGATGTACTTCAACGATACGCTGACTGTTCCAGTCAACATGGCTGGACTGCCAGCAATGTCTGTGCCAGCTGGCTTCTCTAAGAAGGATGGTATGCCAGTTGGTCTGCAGATTATCGGTAAGCAGTTTGACGAACAGACGCTGTACGACGCTGCTTATGTCTTTGAACAGACGACGGATGTTCACAAGCGCAACCCAAAGTTAGGAGGCCAAGACTAAGATGAATTTCCAAACAACCATTGGTCTTGAAGTCCACGTAGAGCTGAAAACCAAGTCTAAAATTTACAGTCCATCACCGGTTGAATATGGTGATGAACCAAACCTGAACACTAATGTAATTGACTGGGGTTATCCTGGTACGCTGCCAACCCTGAACAAGGGGGTAGTGCGTGACGGGATCATGGCTGGCTTAGCTCTGCATGCCAACATTACTCACAAGATGCACTTTGACCGGAAGAACTACTTCTATCCTGATAACCCAAAGGCTTACCAAATTACGCAATCTGATACGCCGATTGCTACCGATGGCTGGGTTGAAATTGAAGTTAACGGCAAAAAGAAGAAGATCGGAATTGCCGAAATGCACATTGAAGAAGATGCCGGTAAGAACACGCACACGGGCAAGTATTCATATGTTGACTTAAACCGGCAAGGTACGCCTTTGATCGAAATCGTTTCTAAGCCAGACATTGCTTCTGCAGATGAAGCAGTTGCCTACTTGGAAGCTTTGCGTCAGCGGATCCAATTTACTGGCATTTCTGACGTGAAGATGGAAGAAGGGTCGATGCGTGTCGACACCAACATTTCTATCCACCCATACGGTACTGACAAGCTGGGCACCCGGACGGAAATGAAGAACATTAACTCCTTCAACTTCGTCAAGAACGCGCTGGAATACGAAGAGAAGCGGCAACAGCAGGTTATCCTGTCTGGTCACAGTGTCGTTCAGGAAACACGGCGTTACGATGAACCAACCAAGACGACCAAGGAAATGCGTTCTAAGGAAGGTAGTGACGACTACCGTTACTTCCCCGAACCAGATATTCCACCGTTGGATGTTTCCGATGACTGGATTAACGAAATTAAAGAAGACATGCCCGAAATGCCAAATAGCCGGCGTGAACGTTACGTCAATGATCTTGGCCTGACCAAGTACGATGCTGAAGTGCTGACGCAAACCAAGGAAATGTCTGACTTCTTTGATGAAGCGGTCAAGTTGGGTGGCGATCCTAAGCGGGTTGCTAACTACCTGATGAACGATGTGAACAGCTACTTGAACGATGAGCAAGTTGACCTGCAGGATACGAAGCTCACTCCTGCTCACCTGGCCGGCATGATTAAGCTGATCACTGATGGCACGATTTCTTCGAAGATGGCTAAGAAGGTCTTCAAGGGGATCATTGCCGGAGAAGATCCAGCTGAATACGCTAAGAGTCACAATCTGGTACAACTGTCTGATCCTGCTCAATTGCAGCCAATTATTGATGATGTGTTAGCTAACAACCAGCAGTCGATTGTCGACTTCAAGAATGGTAAGGACCGGGCTGTCGGCTACCTAGTTGGTCAAATTATGAAGCAAACTCATGGTAAGGCTAACCCGAAGATTGTTAACCAGCTTTTGATGAAGTCACTGCAGGCAAAATAGTAAGGAGGTCAGCCAGCAATGCGAAAACGCGCACGGATAATTTATAACCCAGTTGCCGGACGTGAAGTCATGCACAACGATCTGGCTGATATTTTAGCCGTCTACGAACAGGCTGGTTATGAAACCAGTGCCTTTGCGACAACGCCAGCGCCGAATTCCGCACGGGATGAGGCAACGCGCTGTGCTAAAGAAGGCTTTGACCTGATCGTGGCGGCCGGTGGTGATGGGACCGTCAACCAAGTCATCAATGGGATTGCCGGGTTAGATAAACGGCCCCGTTTTGCATTGATCCCGGCAGGAACCACTAATGACTATGCCCGGGCATTGCGCATCCCGCGTGAAGACCCGGTAGCGGCGGCCAAAGTAATTCTGAAGCCAGAAAACCACTTGTTGGTTGACATTGGTCAAGCTGGTAAGCATTACTTTATCAACATTGCTGCCGGTGGGACGCTGACTGAATTAACCTACGATGTTTCATCACAAATCAAATCTCTGTTCGGTTATCTGGCTTACTTTGCTAAGGGTGCTGAAATGTTACCGCGAGTGAAGCCGGTTGAGATGGACATCCAGTATGATGGTCATGAATTCCGTGGCAAAGCGTCGACGATCTTTTTAGCTATGACCAATTCAGTAGGTGGTTTTGAGCAGATTGTGCCCGATGCAGCGCTGGACGATGGCAAGTTCTCTTTGTTGATCGTTAAAGATTCCAGCATGGTTGGCCTAATGCAGCTGATGGCGAAGGCCTTGAAGGGTAACCATTTAGGCGACCCGCGGGTCATCTATGCCAAAGCTAAGGATGTCAAAGTAACGCCACTTAGTAAGACTGACCGTCTGATGATTAACTTGGATGGTGAGTATGGTGGTGACGCCCCGATGGAATTTCACGCTTTGCACCAGCACATTGACGTTGTTGCAAATGTCGTTGCCATTCCTGATAAGGCAATGAGCGATATTTCACCAGATTTGCAAAAGGCGGAGGATGACTTCGTTCGTGGTGTTGGCCAAATTAAAGATGAATAAACGTGATTGAGCGTGACTAAAAGACCTCCGACATTTTGCCGGAGGTCTTATTTTGTGTTGATAAGCCGTTGAATGCGATAGGATGAGTTAATTATTAGGTGGTTATGCGTGGTTACGATCTTTGGTAATGCTTAAGACTACCGATACAACCATTACGAGGATCACCGCTCCGAGAACCGAGGGTATTAGTGACATTCCCGCCATACTTGGTCCCCAAGCGCCGAAAATGTCCTCACCCAGGATGGATCCTAAAAGACCCGCGATAATGTTGGCGATCCAGCCCATGGAGCCGCCGCGCCGGGTAATGGCACCAGCAATTAAACCGATTAAGCTGCCGACAATTATTGCCCAAATCCAGTTCATAAATGTCACTTCCTTTTCCTATGTTTTCAATCGATAACCGTTATTGCCAACTGTAATAACTCTAATAACTCTAAAAAAGGCGTGAGTATCAATTTAATCCATGGTATTCATCCTTTCCTTATATAAACGCCGTTGAGTTATTTGCTGACTTAATCATACTATATTTAACTAGTGATAACGATATTTTGGACGGAGCTTAAGCAATTCCTAAAGACAATTAAAACTTGCTTAAGTCGGTCTCGTAACGATATATAAAAGCGTCTGTTTATGAATGAAAGCAGACGCAAACTGTTTTACAATGTAACTACTACTGAATTTGACGGAGGAAATTATGAAGGTTAAATTGCCAGTTCACAAGAATGAAGAGTGTAAAGGGCAAGTGATTGATTTGACTTACCAGGGAAATGGCGTAGTGAAGCTAGAACATTACCCGATTTTTATTCCGAACGCACTTCCTGGAGAAGAGATCACTTTCGTTGTCACCAAAGTTACGCGCCACTTTGCATGGGGACGAGCTTTGTCTTGGCAAAAGAAGAGCCCTGACCGGGTGGAATTAAAGGATAACCGTTACTTGCAAACGGGTATCACGCCATTAGGTAACTTGAATTACGAAGCGCAATTACGTTTTAAACAACACCAAATTAAGGAACTATTCGAAAAAGCGCACCTTGATGATGTGGAAGTTTTATCAACGATGGGAATGGCTAAACCTTACCGTTATCGTAACAAGGCCCAAGTGCCGGTTAAGCTAATCAAGGGGCAGCTGGAGACAGGGTTCTACCGCCGGGGTAGCCACGATTTGGTGCCCATTGAAGATTACCTGATTCAGGATCCGGCGATTGATGCGACGATTTTGGCAGTACGTGATCAACTAAGGAAGTTCCATATTCAGTCCTATGATGAGCAGACTGGTCGCGGATGCATCCGGACGGTCATGGTACGGCGTGGTTACTACAGTCACGAAGTAATGGTGGTACTGGTAACCAATACCAAGAAGCTGCCACACGCTGCGGAAATCACTGCGGCCTTAGTGGAACAAGTACCTGATTTGAAGACCGTAGTGCAGAATATTAATGATCAAAATACTAACCGCCTTCTTGGGACCACTAACCATACGCTTTATGGCTCCGGTACCATTCAAGATCGCTTGTTGGGCATTCAATTTACGATTTCACCATTATCGTTCTACCAAGTTAATCCGCAACAAACGGAGCGCCTTTACCAAAATGCCATTGCCAATGCCGGATTAGATGGCAGTCAGACCGTGATCGATGCTTATTGTGGCATTGGGACGATTTCATTAGTGGTTGCCCAGCATGCCAAGAAGGTTTACGGTGTCGAAATTGTGCCGGAAGCCATCGCGGATGCTAAACAAAATGCCAAGAATAACCATATCGAAAATGCGGAATTTGTGGTTGGTAAAGCCGAAGAGCAGATGGCGAAGTGGCAAGGAGCGGGTCTAAAGCCGGATGTATTAATTGTCGATCCGCCGCGTAAGGGCCTTGGTGAAGAATTGATCGAGGCTGCCGGCAAGATGGCTGTGCCAAAAGTGATCTATGTGAGCTGCAACCCGGCCACTTTGGTTCGTGATGTGCAGCGTTTTATGGAGCAGGGCTACCATGTGGCCAAACCAGTTCAGCCAGTTGATATGTTCCCGCAGACGACGCATGTTGAATCTGTTACTGTCCTGGAACGTACAGGGAAATAGCCGATAATCGCCGGTGTGGCGGCATTCATAAGTGATTGAAAGTGTGCTAATTCCTTTCTAAACGATAGGAATTAGTACACTTTTTGCTTGTTGAGCTAGAGGGTCAAGTGGACAACGTGCTGGATTTTTAGGTTGTGTAGATAATTGTCCGTTTTGGGGAGTTGAGTTGGTTAAGTTGATGAGAAAAGCAGTAATGGTTGACATGACGATAAGATGATGGATGTTAATTATTAAAGATATTTATAATCAAAGATTTAATTTATTGATCCTAATCAATTTTTGTAAAATGCTTTTATGCTAGATTTCTATCGCAATAATCAAATGGAAGGATGAGAAATATGGTTGACTATATTGCAAAAATTAAACCAATAAATGCGGATAAAATTGAAACACAGACGCATGAATAGCAACATTCAGTGAAAATGGTAATAGTCTTCATATTCATGTGGAAATGTTTGATAAGCCTGCCAATATTGAACATTGGGAACATTTCCATAGATTTCCAGATGGGAAATAAGCTCATATTCCGACGCTAATGCAGGATGTGAATCATGATGATTTTATTGATTTACCTGAAACAGAGGCAGTATCTGGGACAACGATGGTTCCTTTTGATGATGCACCACAGGAAATGAACATTCCCCATGATGACTACCCGGTTGCAGATAAATACGGTCATTATGAATATGATAAGGATGTCCCATTAAAAGATTTACAAGCAAAATTTAAGTAAGCATTTGGTAGTGACGATCTTCAATTAGACAAACGAGTAGTTTATTTACACGGCGTACCAGCGGATCTTAAATTGCCATCTAGCGTTGCTGGTAATGTTATGAGTTATGATGCACATACAACTTTGCCAATTGCTGCTGGAGAGATTAAATTGGCACATTAATTTTTATAGAACTGAAATTTGAAAGCCAGAGTCTATGCTTTTTGCATGGTTTCTAGTCTTTTTTGTATATTCTCTCTTTTATTAAACGAAATTTACACAATAAAACTGTGATTTTTTGCTTAAAAGATAAATATAAAAAGACACTAGTATCTTGATAACAGTCAAGTCACCTAAATTGTTTTTTACCTATAATGTGTAGTGTCAAGAAAGGAAGAGGTGAAAAATGATTAAGTTACAACAATTTTTTATGAGGTACAAAAAGC
>DXFH01000005.1 GCA_019114515.1 Candidatus Limosilactobacillus merdigallinarum | reverse complement strand
TCTTCATCTCATTAATTATTTTTAGCTTATCTTCAATCGAAAATTTAGATTGACGGCTCATAGAAAAATGCCCTCCAAGTACATCAGATGAATTTTCTATTTCATCTGTATACTTAGAGGGCATTATAGCCGAATGCTAGTAAGGGCTTTTTATGTTCATTTGTAAATAGTACAGATTATATATACATGTATACATGGAATGACTTTTTAAAAGAAGGTATATAATCATATTGCTTAAGCTTACTTTTCAAAAGAAAATACTTTTGCTAAAATTATCCGTCAATATAAAGGAGAGATCAAATTGATACGGCGACATATAGTAGAAATCGGCCTAACCGTTCTTTTCCTAATGGGGGCTCTAATTGCGCTTTTAATGTGGTGGGCTGGCAATTACTCGACTACGATAGCGACAGCCATGTTAGTCCTGGTTCTTTTGGGAACCGCAGCTGGTACTCTAATTCCCAATATCTTGTTAACCTGGTTGATTATCGTCCTATCCACTATTGGCTTTGCAATTCTTATGATGGGTTATGTTGTAATGACAATTCCGCTTAAAATAGGATTACTCCTGGCTTTTCCTGTTTGTGCTAGTTTAAGTACGCTCAGCCGTACTATCCTTTCTGGTTGGGGCCAGATTGATCGTAATCGTTCCGAGATTAATAGCTACGTTGAACACTATGATCAGATTACTAAATTACAAACGCGATACAATGCTCAAAAGATTTACAAAAAGGCTCAGCATTTTATATTGGAGGATCATTGTGATGACCAGTGGCTTAATGTGACGGCAATTCACTGGTCGTATAATCGGCAAATTCGACAGTTTCACAAGCATGAATATAACAAGGCGCTACGAGAAATTGCCAAGATCCTAAAGAATGACCGTCTTCCCTCCGAAGCACTTTACTACATGGGGCACGGGACATTCTTAATCATATCATTCAACCTAACAAAGCAGATCTATAATCACCGTAATGACCTGACACGTCAAAGCTTGAAGAAGATAAAGGTTGGTCAGGCCAGTCAGCAATTTAAGTGGGGCACTAAGTTCATTAACAAGGATAATGCTACTAAATTCCCAGAGCTGGAAGACGTTATGCGGCATATTGACCGGGATATGGAAACCGATCTAATTGTGGAATACATGAAAGGAGATAGTGTAAATGGTTAGTTGGTTTTTTTGGCTGGCGATGGTAATTACCGCGATCTTCTTTATCCTTGTTATGATCCTGTTTGTTTGTCAGTGGATTATTTACTATCGTGTTGAACAAACCATGCTTCATTATGACGAACAGTTCTATTCAAAGGGGGATGATGACTAGTGATCCAGGAAATACTGATGATCATCACCCTGGTTTCCATTTGGATTTCTCTTTTCATGTCGATTTTTACCCTTGGTGGTGCTACTGATTTCTGGCTTAAGCATAGTGCTAAGGTGATTAAGATCACCCCACTACCTCGTTATCCAATGATCACAATTGTTGTTCCGGCTCATAACGAAGAGGTAGTGATTGCCCAAACTACTCAGGCAATTCTTGATATGAACTATCCTGTAGACCGGCTGGAGCTGCTCCTGTATGCAGATAACTGTGCTGATAAGACCGCTGCTGAAATGCGACGAGCACTTGATGATCCGCGCTACCGCAACCGCAATGTTAAAATCATTGAGCGAACCGGATCCGGTGGCAAAGCCGGAGTTCTTAATGATGCTCTTAAAATAGCTCATGGTGATTATATTGGTGTCTACGATGCCGATGCAATGCCAGAAACCAATGCACTCTATTTTCTGGTTCGGAAAGCATTGGAAAATCCTGATCGTTACATGGCTGTTTTTGGTCGAAACAAGACCCGGAATGCGCAGCAAAATTTCCTAACCAAGTGTATTAACCAGGAGATCGTTGTTACCCAGCGGATTCAACACTGCGCCATCTGGCATCTATTCAAGATTGGTCGTATTCCTGGCACCAATTTCATTATTCAACGGCAATTTGTTCAAGAAATTGGTGGGTGGCGTAACGGTGCCCTGACTGAAGATACCGACATTTCATTTAAGATCATGCAGAGTGGGAAGCTGATTGCCCTCGCCTATAATTCTGAGGCGTTTCAGCAGGAACCGGAACGGCTGCATGACTACTACTTCCAACGTTTACGATGGGCAAAGGGTAACTACCAAGTGGTTATTCATAATTTCCATCATCTTTTTGACCATAGTAATTGGCGAGTTAAGCTTGAGACCTTTTATTACTCTTGCACCTTCTTCTGGTTCAACGCTGCCATTGTCCTATCCGATATTATCTTTCTTGCAAACGTTGGATTCATTATCGCGCGGTTCTTTAACCCATCTCTGGTAATTCCGTTTACCTTTGGCGAAAGTAACGTTTTGATTATGCAGGTATTACTACTGAACTGGCTGATGATGATTATTCTATATATTCTTCAGATATCGATCGCCATGGCTACCCAGTTTGGTCAGGCAACGACCGGGCAGATTTGGCTTGCATTGGCTTCCTACTTTACCTATTCTCAACTCTTTATTGTAGTCTCCATTCATGCTGTGACTTCAGTCTGCTTGGATGCTTTATTGGGACGCAACGGTAACGTTTGGGTTAAGACTAAACGCTTTAATGACTAGTGGAAAGGAAAAGTTATGCGATTATCTAAATTTACATGGTTTCTGGTGGCAATAGTAGCAATTATCTACACCGCTACGCTCATCGTTGTTCGAATCGAGAATCCTCATCGACTTCAAGCTGAGAGTTATCAGAACTGGCGAAAAACTTACATCATTAAGCAATCTGCAAACCGCGCCTTTGTCAATACGAGTAACCAACGGCAAAATCCAGTTGCTCTTTCTGAAGGTCAGGGATATGGGCTTTACATCACCGCTGCTGCTGGTCAACGTGGGTGGGCTAATTCTCGTGACTTCGATCAATTATTAAACTACTACCTGGCCCACCGCGACCATGTTGGTGATCATCATCAAATACCAACCTATCTCATGCAGTGGCGCCAGTACCGAAAGAACGGACGTTGGGTCAGCAATATAAACAGTGCGACCGATGGCGACCTCTTCATCGCCATGGCTCTTCACCAGGCGGCTCAGGTTTGGCCGAGCCGAGCCAACTACTATCGAAAACTAGAGCACCATTTGACCAACGATATTCTAGCGTATGAATATAACCCCCAAACTAAATCCCTAACAGTAGGCGACTGGGCGACAAGTAAGTCAAAGTACTACCGTTTGATGCGGACATCCGACGTAGCCCCGACCTTCTTTGACACTTTCTATCAGTCTAGTCATGATCGACGGTGGCGAACTGTAAAGAATGGGATGCTTGACCACCTTGCTGATCTCAGTGCTCAACACCGGACCGGGCTAGTTCCAGACTTTGCCTGGGTAACTGCTGACAATGCTAAACCCGTCAAGCCATGGACGGTTGCTAGCAAGAATGATGGTAATTACTCCGCAAACGCCTGCCGGGTACCAATGATGTTAGCGACTAGTAAGGATCCCCGCGCGCAGCGAACGTTGAATCGGATGATGAAGTTCTTCAGTCGACGGTCTCATGTGACGGCTGGTTATACTCTAGCTGGGAAACAATTGAATCACTACCAATCAAATAGTTTTAGTGCACCGATCTTTATGGCAGTAAGTCATAATCGTAACCACGGGTACGATAACCTATTTTCCAGTCAAAAGTTTATTTTTAGTAAGCCTTTGCCCAAGAAGAACTACTATGACGCCACACTAACCACGATCGCTGCAATGGAAGGAATGAATTAACAATGAAAAAGAAAATAATGACCGTTTTCGGTACCCGTCCCGAAGCAATTAAGATGGCACCGGTTGTCAAACAATTGGTTGCTGACGAACAAACGACCCCGATCACAGTCGTCACTGGGCAGCACCGCGAAATGCTTCAACAGGTCTTGGATATTTTCCAAATTAAGCCTGATTATGATCTGGCCATCATGGAGAAGAATCAGAGCTTGGAACAGATTACTAGTAAGGTCCTTTTAGGGTTGGCCCCGATCCTCGAGCGTGAGCAGCCGGACCTGGTCCTTGTTCACGGTGATACGACCACCACAATGGCGGCCAGCCTTAGTGCCTTCTATCACCACATTCCAATTGGCCACGTTGAAGCTGGTTTACGAACTTGGAACCTGGAATCACCATTTCCCGAGGAAGCCAACCGGCAAATAGCTGACGACCTGACCAGCCTTTACTTTGCCCCCACTGACCTTAGTCGACAGAACTTACTGCAAGAGCATCATCCAGCTGACCGAATCTTTGTGACTGGAAATACGGCAATTGATGTTCTTAAATATACGGTCAATCATGAATATCACCACCAGGTTCTCGACCAGATTCCGGCCGATCACCGCATTATTCTGTTGACAATGCACCGACGGGAAAATCAAGGAACACCGATGGCTAATGTCTTTCAGGCCATTCGGGAAGTTGTTCAGGCTGATCCTAAATTGGACGTTGTCTATCCCGTTCATCTAAGTCCTAAGGTTCAGGAAGTCGCTCACCAGATCTTTGCGGATGTTCCCAACGTTCATCTCATTGACCCACTAGACGTAGTTGACTTCCATAACTTGGCGGCGCGTAGTTACTTCATCATGACAGACTCGGGAGGTGTCCAAGAAGAAGCACCGTCCTTAAACAAACCGGTACTTGTTCTCCGTGATACGACTGAGCGCCCAGAGGGTGTTAAGGCCGGGACGTTAAAACTGGTTGGCACCCAAAAAGATGAAGTTCGACAGGCAATGCTTGCCCTGCTGAATAATAATCAGCAGTATCAACAAATGGCAAAAGCCCAGAATCCATACGGTGATGGTCACGCTGCTGAACGAATTGTTGATCATTGCAAGAAATTTCTCACTCAAGATATTATGTAAAATAGCTATACTGAAAAGAGCGGCAACCGATCATGGTTGCCGCTCTTGTTATTGCTACTTTTCAAAATCCTTAACAGACTTCAGCAGGCGCTGCATTGCGTCCTCAATTTGCTTGCGTGGGTATGCGATGTTGATCCGAATGAACCCCGCACCATTACCATGGTAGTAAGTCCCGGGATTAATGATCAGTCCGCTATCTTGCCGGATGAATTCTGCCAGCTTTTGACTGTTATCACTAATTTCACTTGTGTCAATCCAGAGCAGGTAGGTTGCCGTTCCAGGCACCAGGTGCATTTCAGGTAGGTTCCGTTTGATAAAGTCAGCGATGTAGTGTTTGTTAGCCAGAACATATTGTTTCAGCTGGTGCAGCCAGTCGCCACCCTGCCGGTATGCCGCAATGGCCTCGGGGATGGCTAACAGGTTTGGCTCCGCAACTTCATACTTATTGATGGCCCGATTGAAGCGTTCCCGCAGAATTGGGTTTGGCACAATTCCGGTGGCTGAATGAAGGGCCGCCAGGTTGAAGGTCTTACTGGTAGAAACCAGGGTGATTAGGTTACTGGTGATCTCCGTTGGCAATGAGAAGGCCGGCGTGTAGTCCGGGCCCTCCAATACCAGGTCACCATGAATTTCATCACTGATTACGATTGCCCCGTGCCGCTTAGCCAGTGACAGAATATGGATCAGCTCATCCTTTGTCCAAACATAAGCGGTTGGATTGTGAGGATTGCAAAGGATCATCAACGTCGTCAGCGGATTGGCCAACTTGTCTTCCAGGTCATACCAATCAACATGGTAGGTGTGTTGGTCACGGTCATACAGCTGCTGACTGGCGATAACGTGCCGTCCGCTATTGATGATGGAGTTGTAGAAGGTATTGTAGACCGGCTCCATTAGGAGAACATTGTCTCCTTCATGGCTAAAGTGGTGAACACTAGCCGTAATGGCTGGAATAACCCCAGTTGCGAACTGCATCCAATCCGTCTCTGCGGCTGCATGGTGTTCCTTCGCATACCACTCCGCCACTGCTTGAAAGTACTCCGGCGTCGGGTATTCGTAGCCAAAGGCTCCCTGGTCGATCTTCTTCTTCATGGCCATCATGATTTCCGGTGCGGTCTTTTTAAAAGAAATCGTTATAAAGTAACATATTCTAAACAACTAATCCTAATGTTTTCAAGACAAGTCAAAGATGGATGGAATTTTATTAAATCCAGCGTCTTTCTCTATTGCCTGTAACGTAAAGCCATTTTTATGTCATAAAAATAGGATATAGCTTAGTAAAGTTACTTTTTGACAAATTATAAGTCTGTATTTGTATAAGTAACCACAGGATTAAATGATTGTTTTGATAGTAAAACTAAGCTATCAAACTAAAGTTCTAGTAGTTTTATTCCAAGCAATTATTATAATTAAATAGTAAAAGATGACTATAAGGACGGTGAAATCTATATATGGGAAAGTATAGTCAGCAAAGTATTGAGCAATTAGGAATAAGTCAATTGAACAGAAACTTATGGGATATAGAAAAATCTATAAGTTGCTATTTTAGTGAAAACGATAAGACACCATTACTTGACGGTAAGATATTAACGTATACAAGTGAAAAACATTCAAATGCAACTTTAGACAAATCAATACCAGTTCAGATTAAGTCCACGATGAATAAGAATGTGAAAAAGAACCATAAGTTCTATCAGCTTACACGAGAGAACTTAAGTGGAATTGCAAAATTAGGCGGAGCATTACTATTTGTAGTATGGATTAATGATGAAAACATTTCTGAAGTTTTTTATCAAAATCTCACTCCCATTTATATTCATAAGTTATTGAGTAAAACGAATGCAAAAAAAGCCAGCAATTCCTTTGACTTCATTTCCTGATAGTCCAAAAAGAAAATTAAACGTGCTACGACAAGCTGCTTTTGATTTAACCGCTATTACAACGAGTGAAACATTTAAACTAAAAAATGTGAAGCCAGATAAAATTATTTTACCAACCTTTATGCTAGAACCCAACGATTTCAAAGCTACTATGAAAAATTTGGCAAACCAATACTTAACCATATATGGTGATTATGGTGGTGGAAATTTGCAACCATTGGCTTTAGTTAACGATAATGATATCGAGCTTATAAAAACAGAGTTGGATAATAATGTTGTCGAGTTTGGAGCTTTGGGAAGATATCCCATAAGGAGATTTTCAAAACAGAAAAAAGATAATAGTAGCCCAATTGTTAGTTATGTCACGGGGGCTGGTCACAAATTAGTGATTACCGTTCATCATGTGGAACCACACAAAAAAAGGATAATTATGCAAGTAATTCATTCGAAAAACGGGATTGACCAACTCATTAATATCAAAATCATGAAATATTTGGCTACTAATGGACAGATTATTCTAAATGGTGAACAAATTGATTTAAGTGAATACATTCATCCATTGAGTAAATCCAAGTTGAATGAAGTTAACGAATGGATAAATAGTTTAACCATAATAAATAGAGTTAGCAAACAGGTACATATTGATTTTTACAATGATTATAGTAATGAGCAATTAATGAATGAATTCAATTCTATATTATCTTTTATCAATGATAGGGAAAACTTATCAGGCCGTGAGGTTGTTCCTGCTGCATTTAAGTATGGTAGTAATTTAGTTGGAATTGTTAAAGCTAAGAAAGCTTATTGGAATTTCTTCGATGCTGATTTGAAAAATAATATTGGAGTGCTAGGTGCATCAGAATCAGATAAAAACCAGTTCTGCGAAATTAATCCATATCTTATAGGTGAACAATTAGGACACAGCATTACTGAATATATGGATAAAAAGAAAAAGCAAAAAGATGCTGATAAAGAAAATAAACGAGTTGATGAATTAGTTATGGATTTATTTCAATTAAGTGAAGCGGATAAACAATCAATACGCGATTTCACTTTTAAGTCACATTAATACCATCAGTATAGGATAATTACTATCTCTTTAACGCATCTGTTCTTACTAATTTATGGTATAGGGAATAAACTTGAAAGTGGCTTAAGTTAGAGTATGCTATAGTGTTATTTGTTTACGATTAATGAGAGTGATAATAGTTCACATATGTTAATTGTTGAATCTGTAGAGTAGTTAGATGTTATATTTCTTATTTGTAGGACTCTAGGAGTCATAGTATTACAGCTCTCCACTAACCCAACGGTTGTCGAAAACTAGTCATATAATAATCGGACTAGAACTGTTAAACCAATCTAATTAATTTAGGGCAAGATATATTTAGAGCATTTTTAACTTACGACACTTCTGAGATTATTAATAGATGTTACTGATGCAGAAATGGCCAATTAGGTTATGCATAAAATAGGCTTTAAAACTTTTAAAAATAGAAGAATATGTCACATTCCTGTCACTGTATAATATTCATCTTACCCTCCCAAGGGATGAGATGATTTCACGCATTTTCGTGCCGAATGTCCAGAGGAATATTGAAATTGATTATGCAACGGGTCGGGTGACCCAAAGGTAAGGGAGAGTAAGACTTAAGGCTGATTTAGCAGCACTTTGATGGATAGTTTGACGATGTATAATATGCGCATATTTTCTATGAGGCTGTTTATATTCAATACAAGGCCAAAAAGAAAGAAGAAAGAGTGGGGAAATTTGGGGGGACGTATAAAAGTGAATAATTGAGGAAAAATAAAAAGCACCTTGCACAGGTGCTTTTTTTAGTAGTTAGGTTAAGCCGGGTTGTCTTTCTCGTCGAAAGTATCTAGCGGATAATAAAGGGAGAAAAGATATAATGCATGGGGTCGAATCTTGGAGTAGTATTGAATGTGTCCGTAACCACAATTGAACGCGATGGAGTGTTCAGGTAGTCCATCGATTAACCCGCGGATGACCTTTTGGGAAACGTCGGGAAGCACAGAGATTACGCGATTGGTAGTCCGGATAATCTCTTTTGCCTCGACAAAACGCTCCATGGGCGCGTCGGTTTGCTTGAAACCGGTAGGCCCGGGCATCCCGTCAAATGAGGGCGATGATGGCGAACCGGCAAGTTTCACCATCGTTTCATAGTGAGGTACGGATACACGGAGGAAGTGTTCGCATAAATGGCGAGCGCTTTTTTTATTAGAATCATTGGTATATACCAATGATATCATCCTTTCAAGAATTACAAGGTTACATTTTCTTTAAGTCGTCATTGAGCTGCTTCAAATCCTTCTTGGTTTCACCCGTGGATATGTAGCCACTCCGACGGGTGCTGCCCTTGCCTACCAGGGTGTTCTTAAAGCCCAAATCATTCGTGAGAATAGGTTGGAGCTTACGGGCAAGCGGGAGGTTTTCCCGTTCATCCTTGGTAAGATACTTGGTTAGCTCACCAGTCGTAAAGGATACAGGGCCTTTGCCTCCTTGACGCGCAAGACGCTCGTTGACAAAACCGATAGTATCAATCTTGAGGTCGTCTTCCTCTTCTTCGCTTAGGCTAAAGAAACTGATGAGCTTGCCGTCGGCTTTGAGCTGGCGGTATTTGTAGTAAGCTTCGGCCCAACATTGATCAACGAAAGATGGAGTCATGACGCTATTTGGGCCGGCACAATCCATAGTGTGGCGGTCTTTGCTGATAAGGAAAGGCAAAAACTTTCGCTGACCATGTGAGGCCTTGTATTGATTTTGAGTCAGGTTACTAGTACGGCACATAATAAAAGTTCTTTCAATCTTGGTAGGGAGGGTGTCGTACGGCTTACGTACCTTAAAGAAGGGAGCACTCGCGATTTGTTTTAGAGTTTCAACGCCGCTCTTCTTGGAAGCCGTCATTTCATCGTTATTAACACAAAGCATACCAGCCATCGCTAAATTGTCATCCTTTTGGTCGAAGCTCCGGATACCTTGGAGGTACCAATCAAAGTTATCCCGCGGCCATGTTGAGTCTAAGCCCTTCTTGCCGAAGGAGTTGAAATATTTCATTAAAAAGGTGGTCTTACCAACCCCCCTGTGTACCGATAAGGTCGAACATCTGGTCGAACTTTCCGCCGGGATTTAACCTCAAGTAGACAGCGGCAATACCAAAAATTTCTGATTCATGACGCATAATTTTATTGTCTGGAACACCCAAAAAATTGATGAACATTGTCTTCAGGCGTTCTTTGCCGTCCCAGCGGGGAGTGAGTCGATGTAACTGCTGACGGGATCGTAAGAGTTTTGCTGAGCAACCGCGGTGATAGCTTTAAGCATCCCGTGTTGTGAAATTACGTTACCTTCGACTTGCTCAAGGCCCGTTTCGATTTGGCCAATGACCTTATCATCTAAAGGAAAAGCCCGGTTGCGGTCAACGTCGGTCACGGTACCATCATCGTCACGCTTTTCATAGCGAGCGTGTACGTATTGAGTATCAATCGCGTGCAAAAACTCGATTTGCTTGCTGACACGGTTGTAAGCTAAAGAATGGCCACAAATCCGAGGGTTGACAATTTCCAGCTGGTAATTAGAAACCATCCCTGCCTTTGGACGCTTTTTTTCATCCTTCTTGCCAACGGTAATCATACGAATATTTGGCTTCTTTTTTAGTCAAAAATTGAGCACAAAAAAGACGACCAGTTGAGGTCGTCTTTTAATTTTTGTGTTTGGATTAGTCTTGGCTACTCGCTTCCGCAAAATGTACAAGCGGTTAAAAGTCGGCGAACTCGCGAATCGCCCGCGGCTTGATATCGGAGTAGTAGTAAGACCGCGAATAGCCACAATCCATCACGATACGATATTCTGGGTCGCCCGCGATTAGTCCTTTTATCTCAATCGTAAGCGGGTGGTCAAGTGTGGCGATGATTTGACGGGTTAAATGTACGGTTTCCGATTCTTCTGCGTATTTTTCAAACGCTGCATTGGGTTCGCGGAACCCGGGCATACCGCTCATGCTTGGGCTGCTCGGGTACTTCGCAAGTTTTCTGCTGGGGTTTAGCTGCTACAAGAGATGATGAAAACATATATTATCTCCTCTCTTTTTTGCTACTTAATTTCTTTGAGTGCGGTGTCCAATTTGTTCGGAGGTTCGTCGGTTTACTTATAAGTGGCGACTACTGGTCAGGCCGAAGATACTCAAAAAGATTACCAAAACACTATTAACAAGCTGTTTACGAAGAAGTTCTGTGCTTCGTTGACCGAGGGTGTCTTTGGTAATCACCAAGAGGATTACACTCTTCGCTTGGAAGAAACGACTGAATTTGACATTTATGATGCCAGCTTTATTGGCTATTACTGTGGTAAGGGTAATGGCTACCTGGTAACCAAGGCCCAGAATTATAAGCAAACTGCGGTTTTCGCTAAGTAACTGCAAATCAAGAAGCGTACTGACCGTCGATGGTTAGTGCGCTTTTACTTTGGCATAAATGTTATAATCAAGGTTAATAAGGGGTGGAAGAATGGCACAAAGTTACGTCGTTTTAATCCAGAAAAAACCAACGAAGACGGATGCTGTCGTTTATTGGTACGCATACCGGAAACGTGAGGATGCGCTAACACAGTGCCGTGACTTAGCACAATACCAGCACGACCAGTTGCAAGCGAAGGGGCCAGTTGAGCTGACCAAGATAACGACTCCGGTTGTCGAGATGGAGACTAATGAGGTTAAAACGCAGGTTGATGGTTACAAGGTAACGGCGGGTAACTTTACCGGCCGTTATACCGTTCAAATGATCCGTGCCATTCGCGACTAGCAACCGCTTGGATTTGAGGCGACTGATAAATCGCGGTAAAATAAAGGCAGACAATGAAAGGAGATCCTAATAAATGAAAAAGTTTAGTAAAGCAGAATTAGCTAAATTTGATGGTCAAAATGGTCAACCAGCATACGTTGCGGTTGATGGGACCGTCTATGATGTGTCTGGCAAGGTCGCCTGGAAAGGCGGCAAACACCATGGCAACCTCGCTGGACGGGATTTGACTGACGTGCTGTGGAATAAGTCGCCACATAAGGATAGTGTTCTGTCAGGGTTGCCGGTAGTTGGTAAGCTCACCGATGATGAATAAATGCATATAAAAGGAGCCTGGTGATTTTGGTAGCCAAGCTCTTTTTTAGGTTAAAAATGTTCTTTGGGCGTTTTTGTTATAATAATGTTATTAAATGCAGGAGCGGAATCATTTCACTCCACAATGGGCACCTCGATTAGTTAATAATTGGGGTGTTTTTTGTTATTAATTGAGAAAAGAAGAATAATATTTTATTAGTGGTCAGACAGGAAGACAATTAAGAAAGATTGCGTTAGTAGTAACACTAGGCGGATTGCTTTTCGGGGTAGATACGGGAGTGATCAATGGTGCCATTCCATATATGGCCTCGCCACAACAAATAAATCTCACTCCTTCTGAAGAGGGGCTTGTGACATCGGGCATTACCCTGGGAGCTGCTCTTGGGACGTTAATGGCTGGTAAATTAGCCGACCGTTATGGGCGGAAACGTTTACTGATTGCTTTATCGGTCATCTTTTTTAGTGGAACCCTTTTCTGCTTGTTAGCACCCAATGCCATTTTGATGATTATTTTTCGCTTCTTACTCGGCTTGGTAGTTGGTTGGGCTTCCGTCATTGTACCGGCCTACTTAGCAGAAATTGCGACCGCTTCAACACGGGGCAGGTTAGTCGCTCAGAATCAATTGATGATTACTGGTGGACAACTTCTGGCGTTTACCGTCAATGCTCTCTTGGGATCATTGTTTCCTCATGTCGGTAATATTTGGCGTTACATGATTGCTTTTGGGATGATCCCGTCTGTAATGCTATTTCTAGGAATGTGGCATGTTCCTGAGTCACCGCGTTGGCTAGCAATGAAGGGGCAACGCACGG
>DXFH01000004.1 GCA_019114515.1 Candidatus Limosilactobacillus merdigallinarum | reverse complement strand
ACTGAACTCCTTGATGGAATCGTATTAGTGTTACTAAAACAAGATGACCATTACGGATATGAGCTTACGCAGCAGATCCAACAAATAGTAGATATTTCAGAGTCGACAATGTATCCAGTTTTGCGACGATTAAAAAAAGAAAAATATTTAGAGACTTACGATAAACCTTATCAAGGTCGTAATCGGCGATATTATCGGATAACAGAAAGCGGCCGGCATGAATTAATTCGAATTCAACAACTATGGCAAAACTATAAAAAAGAATTAGATGAAATTATTAAACCTAATGATAAGGAGAAATAGCCAAAATGAATGAACGAGAACGTTATATAGCTGACTTAGCTACTTATTTACGAGGAATGGACAAAAATGATCGAGAAGACGTACTGGAATTTTATAGTGAGTACATTGAAGATGCTGATTTACAGGAACGAGCAGCTATTGAGAAAAAGCTGGACACTCCAAAATAGTTAAGTCATATGATTCTTGCTGATTATTCTATTAAAACTAATGACCGAGAAGGCGAAACTAAGACGGCAAGTCCGCTTTTTAATTGGCAAGTCTTTTGTTGGGTATTGCTGGCCATAGTCAGTTCTCCATTATTTTTGGTGTAGGAATTGGTGCCTTTGTTTTACTGATTGTGGCTTTTGCTCTTTATTTTGGTATTGTAGTTGGTTTAATTGGTAGCTTAATTGATTTTATCGGTATGGCTGTAGTCAGCATCTATACTGGTATTTTCTTATTAGGCCAACAACCCTTTGTAGGAATTTTCTATGGCGGAATTGGGCTTATTTACGTTGGATTAATAATGATTGGCATACCGATAGCTTATTGGGTAATTTGTTGGCTCAGTCAGCTAGTTGCATGTTTAGCTAAATATCTTTACCGAAAGCTACAGGTACGGAGGGAAAAGTAATGAAACGTTTATTTCAAATTGGTTTAGGGGTTTTAGTAGTTGGGTTGATTGCTTTAGGGTTTGGTTATTGGAACCACGGAAACAAAAGTGTGAAGTTCAATAACAATAGAAGACCAGAAATTATTCAACAAACGGCATCATCAAAAAAGCAAACGATACATATTTCTAAAAACTTTAATCGAATGAAGCTGAACGTTACTACTGCTGATGTTAAGGTTACTAGTGGTGATAAATTTCAAATTATATATCATGGCACTAATAAACCACAGATATCGGTGAAAAATGGTCAAGCTATTATTAACCAATCTCATGTTAGTTCAAAGCATTGGACAATATTTTCAACCAGTTTCGCCCCATAGGTTTCGATCCGACTCCATTTCTTTACCGTGTTGATTCCCATAAAAGTAATGGACTCAGAACCAAAACGATTGGTGCCGATTTTCGGTTGCGGGTAGCAAAGATAGCGTCCTGACCGTAAACGGAGAAACAAGCAACCAGAGCGGTAGACAAGTTTCATTCCGTGAGTGGTTTGGGGCAGGTGAGTTTTGATACACTCTTTAGCCGCTTTGTCGACGTCCCACCAAAACTGAACAATATTTGGACTGGCATTCCGCCACATCTGAACCAGTGGCGGCAGCTCATCTTCAGTCAAACCCAGCTTAGTGGCCCCCATGGCTTTCAGAGCGCCAATAGATCCACCATAGCCCAGGGCTAATTCCGCAATTTTTCCTTTTTGCCGAAGTTCACCGTTAATCCCATGTTTGACCACTGGGACACCAAACATCTGGCTGGCGGATGCACAGTAGATATCTTCATTCTTAGCAAAGGCTGCTTGCCGCCACTCTTCACCGGACAGCCAGGCAATCACTCGTGCTTCGACTGCTGAAAAGTCAGCCACGTAGAAGTGATGACCTTTGCTGGGGATGAAGGCAGTCCGAATTAATTGTGATAAGACGTCTGGCACTGAATCATAAAGTATTGCCAGAGCAGCGGTATTGCCTTGCTTAACCAGTTCACGGGCTTCCTTGAGGTCAGGCATTGAATTACGAGGAAGATTTTGAACTTGCACCAGGCGACCGGCCCAACGACCTGTTCGATTCGCACCATAGAATTGCAAGAGTCCGTGGACGCGGCCGTCTTTACACATGGCTTTTTGCATTGCTTGATATTTTTTGACACTGGATTTGGAGAGCAGCTGACGCAACACCAAGACTTGATGCACGGTGCCGGCAGTAGTTTGCAAGAGCTGGGCCACAGAAGCCTTAGCGAGTGAATCAGCTTCCACACCCTGCCGGTGGAGCCAATCCTTCAGCTGTAACGGTGAGTTTGGATTCGTCAGACCGGTTAATTGCTGGGAAGTTTGCAGGTACTGATCATGAAATTCTCCTTGGCACTTAATAGCATTGTTAACCAACCGCTGATCTATCCGAATTCCACGATCGTTGATATCTTGATCCATCCAGTAGTTTTCCCATTCGTTTCGCGATACCTGGAAGCGGCTGAGTTTTTGGGTAATTTCCATTTCAACTTCCACATCACGCTGGTTATACTGTTTAAACTGCTGCCACTTGTCGGGCGCATGGTAGGGGAGGTTACGAGTACGATGCTGGTTCGCTTTTGTGGGTTTGCAAGGGGTGCAAAAGTAACGTACTAGTTCTTTGCCGGCTGTAATCTTTTGGCGGGGTAGCCCCAGAACTGTACCAACATCACGCAAAGATAAGGGCAGGCCAAGAGTGGCAGCCCAGACCCGTGAACAGTGCCAACCAGCCGGCTTTAAACGGTGACCAACAAAATGGGATAAACAGACCCGTTCAAACTGCGCGTTGAAGGCGCTCTTGATAATGGTAGGATCATCCAAGGCTTGGATAATCTGGGGCGGAATTTTTTCACCCTGGGTTAAATCAACTACTTTGACTGGTCCAAAATCGGCAGCATAACCGAACAACAAGATTTCAAAGTCATCACTATCGGCATAACGGTAGACTCCGGTTTGGTTTAAGTTGGTGCTGGAATAAGTTTCAATGTCGATCGAAAGTTGTTTCATTAAAAATCCTTTCTACAAAAAATGGGTAGCCGCATTCGACTGCCCATCTTTTGATTTAAGCTAAGAAATCATCATCATTGTTGTCGTTAATGGCGGTAAAGTCATCGCTGGCACTGGCATGACCACCAAGCGGCTCTCCGTCCCGAATCTTTTGAATATTACCGAGTCCACAGGCAATTCCGCGATTGCCATTGGTATTGAAGGCGTAGAAGTTGATTGATACCCGAGCATAGCAGCCACTGTAAACTTCGTTGCGGTTGAGAATGGGCTGGACATGCTTGTCCACGATCTGTGGAGCAGTGATGGAATTAGCGTTAATGAAGTAACTGTTTTGATATGCTTCATCATCCCGTTCAACATCGCCATCACGTAATGGTAACTTGAGGGTGGCCTTATTTGGCTTTTTACCGCCAAACTTTCCAATGCCTTCTTGAATGGCAGCATCGATGGCTTTCTCAATAGCGGTGATTGTCTTCTGGTCGGACTTGGGGATGATCAAACTGACCGAGTACTTTTCTTTGCCGCCATTGATGGACTTTGGTTCCCAGACGTTTGCATATGAGAGACGGGTATTGATACCGGTAATGACTTTTGTTTGCTGTGACATATTATTGTTCCTCCTTAAATTCATCCTTCGGGTTTGATTTTCCAATACTCTGCCGCCGGTCAGAATTTGGTACCAGAGTTGGTTTACCAGCCGGTTTAATAATCTCGTGACTGAACAGTTCGGTGAATTTCTTTTTGCCGAGCTGTTTTTCTAACTTCGTAATAGGAAGCAGTTTTTTCTGATAAATGTCATGATAGCCACTGGCTTCAGCAATCTTGGCGACCGCATTTTCATCCTTATAACGCCGGACGGAGCGGCCTTCAACAATTTTGTAACCGGGCCACTGTTTGCCATGGTTGATTGCCAGGTCGGCAGCGTAGTCTTTAATTTCGTGCGCCCACCGATTCAAATCATCGATATGTTCCAGGACTTCAGTCACTTCTGCGTCCGTCAGCAAACTTGGTGAATGGAGTTGAAAACGGGTAAGTTTGTGATGATAGTCATAGCGGGCACGAAGGACTGCATTGCAGGCCGAAAATTGACACCAGGGACCGTATCGGACCGTTCCTTGACCGGCGAAGGCGAGTTCCGCTTTTTCTTTCAACTCGGTGTTGGCCCAATGCATCAATTTCTTGGCATTGATGGTCCAAGTGCTGATGTTGGCCATGCGGGGCTGAAAGATCGTGGCCTCGACTTCATCGACGTTGTAAAGGCTGCCGAACATCTCAAGGGCTCCGATCGCGTAAAGCTTCATTTGTGGGTTATTCTTAGCTTCAACACGGACACCTTTACCGTATTTGAAGTCGATGATATGGAGCAGGTGATCGGAAACAATCACACAGTCGCCAGTGCCGAAGCCATTTGGGACATATTTGGAGAAGTCCAGCTTTTGTTCAACACTGATGGTGGCATCTTTGGCATATCGTTTGGCTTTCTGGTATTGCTCCAAGACGTAACTGGCGTAGTCGTCAGTCAGGCTTTCCATCTCGTCTGATTGATAATCAGAAGCAGGACGCTTGAATTGGTCACCGAGCAACCGATGGATCTTGTACTCACCCAAGGTGTGGGCAGCAGTTCCTTCGGCGGCTGCACTTGAAGCAGAGTGCGGGAAGTATTGCTCTAGGCGTGGCAGCGGCGGAGCACTTAGCCAACGATTAGCACTGGAAGCCGATAGTAAGGCGTGGTGTTTAGGTGAACTCATTGACCAATCCCCTCCGCACTGTAATAAAGCTCCTCGTAATCTTTAGGATTGATATCCGATAGCTTTTCAGCACCGAACTTGCGAAGAAGATCTTTGACTTGGACCGTGTAACCTTCTTGGCACTTCTTAGCCAGCAGTTGACGGATCGTGACCTTATCTTGAATGGGATCACGCTTCGGCTTTTCATCAACGGCCTCATTATTGTTGCCAGATAACTGCTGCCGAACGGCCTGAATGGTTTTAAGGCCTTCAACCGCTTCTTCAGCCATGCGATGATAGAATTCTTCGCGTTCTTTTAGTTGCAGGTCCAAATCATTCATTGTACTCATGTGAAGCCTCCTTTACCTCATTAATCTGTAGCTGCTGAACATCCTTGCCGGGCGCAATCACCATCAAGTGATGTGGCTTGCCAAGCAGCAAACGGAGCAATCGTTCACGGATAGTGACGTTGCGCATGCTGACGACACCTTCTTGGTGAGGGCGCTGAGTAACACTAATTGAGACTTTATTAGCCATTTCTTATTCTGGCTCCTTTCATTAGGATTAGTGAGTTATTCCTCACACCTATTTGCCAGAAACAGCAAAAAAGTGAACCTACTGTGGTCCACTTTTCTCAAATTAATCTTGAACACCGTAAAATTGACGCAGCTTTTTGATGGCAGCCTTCACATGTCGACCAGCCATTACCTTGCTGATTTCCATCTTTTTGGCAATTTGATTTTTCTTAATGCCATTACAGTAATACTGAGTGACGGCGTATTTCTGTTTGTCCGTTAAAGTTGCTAAGGCAGTCGGTAATTGCTTAGCCAACATTTGTCGACTTTGACAGTCCTCTTTTTCAATGATTTTGTTGAGTAGGCTATCCTTGCCATAAACTGAGGTAACTTCAATAGATTCTCGATCCGCCAGGGTATCCATCATGTTCGTATCCGGATTAGTCGGATCTTGCTTAAAGAACTTATCCTGGTGGCGTTCGTTTCGATGGTCGGAATTGTATTGTTGATGATCGAGGTCAAAGATGATGTTGCCTTCAGCTTTGGTGATCACTACTGTTTGGTTGTCCATATGCTTTACTCGAACAATAAGGTTGTCACCTTGTTCACCGACTAATTCGTACTCGCTATTATTCAACTTCATAAAAATTCCTCCTCTTGGATCTCCCAAGCGAAGGAATCGAAGGTAGACAAAAAGCCACTAGGGGTGTGTTAAACAGACCTAAACGAAAAGTTCGCTTGGGTACTGCAACAGCGCCTTACTAGTGGCTTTGTTACAGAGTGTTATTCAATTAGGCGCATGCTAGTAAAAGTTGTTGATCAAGCAACACATGCTTATCAGCTAAAAAATGTGCGAATGCAAAAATAGTTATCCGAGAAAGCGGTGCCAGTCTGGTATAATTGTTATTGTTAAGCACTAACCTCTAGCTGATATTTGAATAGTAACAAGATGTTTAAGTTATCTCAGTCATTTTAGATACGCGAAGTTACTGAAAGTTATTTTTAGGAAGTGGGGCAATTGGGGATTAATAGGTTTCATGTATTAGTAGATGCATTAAGACCTTTAAGTGAAGTTGATGAGTCAATACCTCTCCAAGATGCAGTGATAGCGATATTCAATAACTACACAGAAAGTTGGAATGCAGATAATTATCAAGAATCAAACTATAAAAGGCTGTATTACAAGGGGTTAAATTCTTCGGTTGTTCATAAACTTGAAACTAGTGGTATAACTAAAGATAAATTCAAAAATTTTATCAATAAGGCTTCAGAATCTCAGAAGGATTCCATTAGGGATTACCTTGCGGAACAATTGAGGTTGAAGGATGAAATCTCGGTAGAGAGTCTTGCTTATTTTTGCGTCAATCTGATGTCTGAATTAGTAGAAGAAGCAAAGTACAAACGATCAGTAAAACAAAAAATCCCCACCAAAAGTGAGGATGGGGATATATTTACCAAGACGGTTTCGGATGAGGCGTTTGCGACCGTTTTTCGTCAAGTTAATGCTAGTGAGATAGATGCGGTAAAAAATAGAAACGCAATCCATGCTTTTGTTTTGAAACCTGAATTGTTACCATTCAGCTACACAAACCTAAAGAATTTAGTGACATCTAATATTGCTAACTACGCAGTAGCTCGTGGAGTTAGTAAAACAGCTGTTGTAGGTATACAGGCAGCGAGTTTGCTGAGAAAATATGCCAAGAGCGGTATTCCAAATAATTTACTAGGTGAGTTGCTAGCATATATTTTTTTAGAGCATGAGGATAATGCACTCAAACTCTATACCAGGGCGGAAATTTTAAAAATCAAGCGAACGATCGACAGCGAAGGCATATACCTAAAAAGAGACCAAGGTAAAACTCAACTAATCCTTGGGGCATCACAATTAAACAATAATCTCGAGGATGCAATTAATAATGTAGTGAAAAAGATAGCAACCTTTGATAATAATCGGTCCAATGAGATGGTACTGGCTACCGACATAGTTGACCGTTCCATTCTTCAGACACAATTTGGTGAGGATAAGAGTAATGCCATTATTAAGTTAATGGCACCAACTGAAACAGACTTTGAAGATATTGCATCATATGGGATCTTTATTGGCTATAAGTTTAGAACCCAATTAGATTTAGACGATTGCACGCAAGAAGAAGCAAAAGAGAAGTGTCGTCAAGCTATTAATTGTGATTTGGAACAAGCGATTAGGCAATTGAATATAGTTATTCAGCATCATCATTGGCAAAAATCGTCGTTTTATGTGTACTTGTTACCTTTTACTAATGCTGAAGAGGATACTCATGCGATAATGAAGGATTTGATAGGAGAATAAGAGTATGCCACAACAAGGAAAAAGATTGGGCGAATATCTTTACGAGTATTTAGAAAATGATGATTACTTACACAAGCTGATGAGTATTTTGTCTAAGCAGTATGCTTGTTGGCTATTTCATCTAGATTGGAAGTTAACAGGTAAGCAGAAGCATGATCTTCTACGCTTCGCCGATTTGTTATCAAAATCAATCAATAAAAAGGGAGACAGTAGGCAAAAAAATAGTGCCTTGAAAATTATTGCCACTCTATCCAAAATGTATCCTAACGATCCTGAGGTTGCACTGATTACTAATGAGGTTTTGACCAGTTTTAACAACTTTTTGCCTCGTCAAGGACAAAGCTATACGCTAGTTCCAACAATTGAACGGTTATGGAATGAGACCTTAATAAACTACCAAAAAGAAAAACGTCAGATTCCTGGAGAAGAAAGTAAGTCGTTTATCGGTAAGCAAGATATAATTTTTAAATCTTTGGGTAATGAACTTACTAGTTTTTCAGCTCCAACATCGATGGGGAAAACCTTTTTAATTGAGAAGTATATTGAGCTTCAAGTGAAGGAGGGTGTCGTAGGCAACTTTGCGATCACTGTACCAAGCAAGGCACTCATTACTGAAGTAAAGGTTCAGCTTATTGATGATCTAGGCATGAAACTGAAAGAAAAAACATACCGAGTGATTTCTCATCCTGATGAGTACCGGTCAGATTATGAGGGCAGCTACATTTGTGTGATGACGCCAGAACGTCTATTGGCCCTGTTAACACAATATTCAGAAGTACGGTTAATACATCTATTTATTGATGAATCTCAAAAAGCTACAGAAGCGAGTTCACGCAGCGCCTTTTATTATGAGATATTTGACAAAATTAGTGCATGGGAAAGTCAGCCGAAGGTAACCTTTGCATCACCACTGATTCCAAATCCAGGAATATTTAAAAAATTAGTACAAACAGCCGAAGCAAGTGATGGCCTTCGCATTGTCGAATCCCCAGTAACCCAGGTGGAAATTATCTTTGATCGCTACGCTAATAAAGCGGAAGTATATGATGATTTGAATCGAAATACTATTCCGATAGGCACATTTAAAGAAACGCTATCAGTACCAGATATTATTCAGAAGATGATAAGCATTTTAGGGAATAGTAATTGCAACTTGGTTTATTATGGTTCAAAGGTCAATGCCATTTCAGATGCTGTAGTTGTTAGTCGTTCAATGGAAGAAAGTAACGATCCAAGGTTGATAGAGTTAGCTGATTATATTTCACGTAAAATTCACCCTAAATACATCTTGGTAAAACTAGTTAGAAAAGGAATAGCCTTCCACACTGG
>DXFH01000032.1 GCA_019114515.1 Candidatus Limosilactobacillus merdigallinarum | reverse complement strand
TTCCCCTCAACGCGCATGATCAGGATCACTGCAATCAGCAACCCGCCTGATTGTTCCGCAATATAGCGTATGATTTCATTACTCAAAGTGGAATTCAGTGACCGTCCTTTCTGTTGATGCATCGGTGTTGGTTATTTCACCGATATTTTCTCCGCATGACTTGCATAACTCCAGTGAACCAACAAGCATCTGAGCTGACTTGGCGTCCCTGATATTCAAGCAGAAATAGATATCGCGGACCCGCTTGCAGCAATCACACTTGCGATAAACTGTCTGGGCAAAGCTTTCTAAATCAAAAGCGGAACTTTTCATTGTTTCTCCTTTCAAAAAAGGCGGAGACGGCCTCGTAAGCACGTCTCCGCCCTAAAATTATGCTGCTTCCTTGTTATCAGTCTTAACAACCTTAGCATCATCAGCAAAGATTGGTTCCTTGGTAGTTGAGATGTAGTAGGCAGCTAGTGGTGCAATAAACAGTTGAACATCGCCCTTCTTGAACATATTACTAGCACAAATAAGGTCCATTGCATTCCGAACGGTCTTTGCATCTAAGTCCGCCTTAGGATATGCAATCTTAAGATATTGCGGCTTACCTTTCGAATCACGAAACTTCATTTTTAGAACTGTAACCATCTACATATTCCTCCTTTCCATATTCAGAATAGTTTTTATGCAACTGCAACATGATCAGTGGTGTCCACATCATAACCTACAACCTTGCCACCGCTAACGAGTTCAAATGCCTCACCTAAGGCTGTCAATTGGTCAAAAGAAAACTGCTGCACAACATTGTTAAGAAGGTAAGGCTTACCTTTTGGAAACTGATCACTAATCGTCATTACTCGCACTTTCTTCTTCTTGAATTGGTATTCCATCAGTTGCTCCTTTCCGCTGATCTAGCTTTTTGGGCATACAAAAAGCGATGGTGGACCAGCTTAGTTAGTCAATCGCGCCTCCAAAGATGCCGAGGCGTCACCATCGCGTATTATACATTTTCTATTTATTCCGTTCTTTTTCCTTGGTGCGATTAAAATAATATCAGAAATAAACCGCTTTCACAACTGTTTTTTTAGAAATTTCACCAAAGTTTCCACCATGGCTTTTTCTCTTCATTAGAGCGAACAGTTTGATCTTGTTGCTCATTATCCTTATCCGCTGCTTTAGGTGCTTCGTGGTACTCTCCATCATGAACCGATTGAACCTTGTTATCCTTATCCGAGGTATTTAAGGCCAATAAGTGCTTGTTTTCTTCCTGAGTGTGAAGGAGCAGTTGCTGGTTTTGATCCATCAGTTTCTGCATATTGGCCAGCTGATCGTCCTTAGCTTTGAGCTGTTCTTTGAGCAATTTAATAGTCTCATCTTTTGCTGATATAACAGCATTTGCAGGACTATCGGAAACAGCTTCCATTTGTTTCTGGTAACCATTTTTAGTTTCCGATAACGGTTTCTGTTCTGTTTTCGGTTTTGAGTTTTCGAAGTGTTTCCGTATGATTCTAGCTCCGGCATTATTAATCAAAATCTTGTTACCAGTTGTTTCCGTATACTGTTTGCGGAAACTATCGGTAAGCAACTTGCGAATACCTGGTTTTGTTACTCCCAGTTCATCAGCTAAATCCTTGATAGTATAGCGTTTAGAAGCCATTCGAAAACTCTCCTTTCATTTCCATCTGTTTGTTTCCACCTCTATTATACGCCTAATGGAGCTATTTTACTTTTCTCAGATTTTGAAATTAGGTTTCGATTTTTTAATAACATATATCTATATATCTTTTAAAAGTTTAAATATTTCAGCGTTTACGAAAGCAAGCGTAGCAAGGGATACAGCGATTTTAGGGATAGAAAAAAGGATACAAAAGGATAGAAAAAGGGATATTTTAAGCGAGATAAGGATAGAAAAAGGGATATTTAAGGATAGAAAATGCCTTTTAATCTATCCTAAAGAGGCGTATGCTTATCTTAGCACTATTAGGAGGTTGCTTATGAGTCCAGAATCAAAGGCCCGCTTTGCTGAAAAACAGGTTATTGAACATAATGATCTGGTTGCTAGTGTGGCCAAGATGGACAAGATACCGCTCAAGATGTTTGAGCTGGCGGTGTCATATGTCGATCCGCATAACCCACCAAAGGATAATACGATCCATGTGTCTAAGAAGGATATGTTTGCATTCTTTGATGTTAATAGCTCTAACCGTAATACTCGGTTTAAGCGTGAAATCGAACAGATGCAGAAGCAGGCGTTCTTTGAAGTTCGTGTTGCCGAAGGAAAGAAGGGGCATTTCCGCTACCGTAGCATTGTGCCAATTCCATATGTGGAATGGAACGACTACAACGATGACGTAACTGTCCGCTTTGATCAGGCGATCATGCCGTACCTGATTGACCTGAAAAAGACATTTACTCAGTACGCCCTGACTGACATCATGGAGCTGCGGAGCAAGTATTCGATTGTCCTATATCGCTGGCTGAATATGTATTATCGCCAATATGAGTATTATCGTGATCATGGCGGTCGGTCTCAGGAGCAACTGGCAGGTCTGAAAAACCCGGTTATTGCGTTGGAGGACCTGCGACGATTGACGGATACTGTCAATGAATATGAGCGTATGTCGACGTTTACGCGCTGGGTGTTAACTAAACCGTGCGAGGATATCTCGGAGCATACCCATTTGAAGGTGACGTTTGAGAAGAACAAATCCGGTCGGCGGGTCACCAGTATCCGCTTTAAGGTCACAGGAAAGCGTGTAGCACGTTTGACAAAGAATAGTGGGGAAATGGACCAGCAGAAGCAAAACGACGCCAGAAAGGCTGACAGCGAGCTCTACGTTGATGCTATGAAGAACCCATACACGAAGATGCTCGTTGGAGCTGTGTTGGCGCCCGATGATTTGATTAATCAGCGGACGATGCTTTATCTGGCGCGCCACGTCTACCCATTGTATGATGAGATTGTACAGCAAAGTGGCGACGATACTGTTGGCAAACATCGTCTGGAGGACCATATTCGCTATGTTTCGCGGCGCTACGTCCCAGAACAGGATGAGCGGAAGCGTAACATTGGTCGGTACCTCGAAGTCGCGGCTGACGGGTATTTGAAGAGAATGAAGAGTGGAGAAAGATATTGATTAATGAGAAACCCAAACCGGTCGTAAAATGGGCCGGTGGAAAAGGACAAATGCTTAGCGTGCTAGAATCAGCAATGCCTAAGCACTTCAATAAATATATAGAGCCGTTTGTAGGCGGTGGGGCGTTATTCTTTGATATTAGTCCTCAGAATGCCGTTATTTCAGACGCTAATGAAGAGCTAATTAACATGTACAAGGCTATTGCTGAAGACGTTGATGGAGTTATCAACGAGCTAAAGCAATATCGCTATGATAAAGATTTGTATTATCAGGTTCGGGCAATGGATCCCAAGCAAATGACTCAAACAGCTGCAGCTGCAAGAACGCTATATCTCAACCATACAGGATTTAACGGCCTGTATAGAGTTAATAAAAAGGGCCAGTTTAATGTTCCGTTTGGTCGATACAAGAACCCTCGAATCTTGGATGAGGCTAATTTAAGAGCAGCGAACGAGGTGCTAAAGAAAACTACGATTCTTGCTGGAGACTACCTTGATGTCTTAAAAGAATATGCCAAACCAGGTGATTTAATCTTTCTGGATCCGCCATATGTTCCAGTATCTAAATACTCTGATTTTAAGCGATATACTAGCAATCAGTTTGGTGAAGAAGATCAAAAGAAATTAGCGCAAGAAGTTGAAAGACTGTATGATCTTGGCTGCTACGTTATGCTAACCAACTCTAACCATCCAATGGTTAAGGAGCTATATAGCAATTACGATATTCAAACATTTAAGACTAGAAGGTCAATTAACAGCAATGCAAATAAACGAACAGGAGAAGATATATTAGTTAAAGCATATCCTGATTCTGAGTTAACAGTTATGCCTAAAGAAATACCGGCGCAGAATGATCTTTTTCCTCAGACTAGGTACATGGGGAGTAAAGAAAAATTATTGCCTTATATTGCAGCTGTTGCTGATGATTTGCATTTCGACTCTGTTTTGGACTTATTTAGTGGTTCAGGAACGGTTAGTTATCTATTCAAATCTCTTGGAAAGAAAGTCATAGCTAATGACTACATGACATTTACATCGGACTTTAGTAAAGCTCTTATAGAAAACTCAGATGTAAAACTCTCGAAGGAAGATTTAGATACTTTACTGAATACTAAGCCTTTGAAAAATGACCTTTTTGTTGAAGAGACATTCAAAGACCTTTACTTTTCTGATGAGGACAATGCCTTCATTGATCTTATACGGTCAAATATTTCTCTCTTTGATGATGAAATTAAAAAGGCGCTTACTTATTCAGCATTAGCTCGGGCATGTATGAAGCGTCGGCCTAGAGGGATATTTACGTATACAGGAAATAGATATAATGATGGCCGAAAAGATCTTCGCCTTTCATTGAAGCAGCACTTCATTAAGGCTGTGGAAGAGTTTAACAATGCAGTATTTGATAATGGTAAGCAAAATCGTTCTTTGAATCTTGATTTTCGGGAAGTTAACGTTGATGCAGACCTGATTTATTTGGACCCACCATATTACAGTCCATTAAGCGATAATGAATATGTACGACGTTATCATTTCGTAGAAGGGCTTTCGCGGAATTGGAAAGGTGTCCAGATGCAATGGAATACTAAAACCAAGAAGTTTAAGAATTATCCAACACCTTTTAGCTCTAAAGAGTCCACTTATCAAGCATTTGCAGACCTATTTGAGAAGTACAAGAATAAGAAAGTCATTGTTTCATACTCGTCTAATTCTTTGCCTACTAAAGATGAGATGGTAGAAATGATGAAAAGTAACTTTAACACTGTTAAGGTTTACTCAGTTGATTACAAATATTCATTTGGAACACATAAACATAAGAAGGGAAACAGTAATAATCAAGTGAAAGAATACTTGTTTGTTGGTTATTGATAATTATGGCGAAAAAGCAGATATATACATTTGGAAATACTACGATACGAAATATAGCAAGGATTCCTAAGGGGCTTCAAGTTTTAGCTAATTCAAAATTCAATGGAAACATAAACACTGATGAAGATGAGCTAGGCTTTGCTAAGGCATTAGATAGTAATGATGTAACTAATATGACAAAGGAGGATCCTTCTAGTGGTCGTAAATGGCGATCAGCCTTCGATAAGCTGGGCTTTATAACTCCTGCTACGATTGGACGGCCTAAGCTACGAAAGGGTGAGCTAGACCCATTAATAATGAAGGTTAAAAAGAAATATCCAGATATTCCGTTAAGTGGACGTGCATCTGAAATTACACCTCAGGGTCAAATAATGGCTCATGCTCAAAATATTTATGAGATGCAGGATACTGTTCTACGAGCTTTACTGGCAGTTCAGATTGAATCATATAATGTAAAAGACCAGTTTTTTAAGCCATTTATCTTTACCTTACAAGTGTTGCAAGCTCTAAAGAATAGAGGAGTGAAAGATGGCCTTAATCGAAGTGAACTACTAATTGTCTTCTCTACATCTGATCACAGTAAGGTAGGTTATATTGTTGACAAAATAATTGAATACCGTAAAGGGCGGGCTAAAGCTCATGGAAAACGAGGTAAAGGTAAGTATGATAGGAAATATCTATCACAATTTTCAAATGCAGTTGGAGTGAAGTACGACACCGCTAAAACATATGGTGACCCTAATTTCAAGTATATGTTAAGCACAGGGCTTTTTTCTCGTCAGGGTTCTAGGTTAATCTTTAATCAAGATAAGCTTTCCATAATTGGTCAAATTCTAAAGACTGAACCAAGCTTTATAGATGATAAGGTAGATTATTATTATCAATTATGGACTGGGTATCCACTTCCAACTGATAATAGAGAAGTCCTAATCCAGGAAATACAGAGACTAGCAAAGAAAACAGGGACTACTTTATCTCAATCTCAGTTAAGCTCCGACCGTATTTCAAAATTGGAACAACTTAGAATTCGTCTAGAAGAGAAGCAAAGTAACTTTGAAGAAGGTATTTTTGCGGAGAAACAATGCTCAGATGAGAATGTTCATAATATTATTAGCTACTTTAGGGTAATTAATGGCGAAGTTAGGAAGGGCAGTGAATATAAAAACGCACAAGACGATATGCCAACATTCTTAGAATGGACAACGTGGCGCGCCTTCCTAGCTATTGATGGCCTTAAAAATAAGCCTGAAGAGGCTAGAGGTTTCCAGGTTGATCAAGATTTCTTCCCAGTAGGTAATGCGCCTGGTGGACGTCCAGACATCACTTTGGAGTTTGAAGACTATGTACTTGTTGTGGAGGTTACTTTAACCAGCACGTCGAGGCAAGAGGCGGCTGAAGCGGAGCCAGTAAGACGACATGTCGCACAGATTCAAGCTCAATATCCTGATAAACCAGTTTATGGTCTTTTTCTTGCTCAAACGATTGATAATAATACTGCGGAAATGTTCCGGGCTGGGTTATGGTACAATCAGGATACTCCGCAATTTGTTAATATTGTTCCTATGACGATCACTCAATTTATCCATATTATGGAAGAATTTCAGAAGAATCATTTTACTAATAGTGAATTAGAGCGATTAATTGAAAAGTGCCTTATTCCACGAAATGCTACTGTTCCATTATGGAAGAAAGAGATTGAGAATCTTGTTAATAAGTATAAACTAGCTTAGGACAGAAGTGTTATTTCGAGGAAATAACACTTCCCTAAAACTATTAAAATAACCTTTCCTGAGTGATGTCTAATCAGGAAAGGTTATTTTTTGTATTTCAGAACTAATAACACCTGTAAATAACTATTTTACGCTTAACATGATAGTAATTTCTCGACGCCGCTGATACTATGAATTAGTAGAAAATTCACATCAGATTGAGGAAGTGACTAAGATGGGGCTTTTCGATTTTCTATTCGCTAATAAAGATACTTCGGTTCAAGAAGAGAAAGAGTCAATCGCGTCAACCGACGTACCACAAAAGGTTTCACATGAGGTACCTCAAACTGAGCCACAATATAAGAAAGTATCATTTATCACGCCAGATACCTCTATTCCTTATTATCAATGGTATAAATCATTTGTTCACTATAAGGAAGTTAGAAAAATAGTACATAACTTTGGCCTGAAATATGATGTTTATAACTTTAGCCTATATCTTAATAGCACAGATTTCCTATATCACTATGTTAAAGATCATATTGTTAAGATGTATGGAGTCGCCGATTTTACCCCTCTTTGTTATGACGGCACTATAGATTATCAAGAGATTAAATATAAAACAGAGATGAATGCCAAATATGGTGACCTAATCAATACAGCTGGGCGTAACCCATGGGATATTTTCGATTTTGGTGTTCACGACGAAACACGAGATCAGCTGGATATGCTGGTAAATCTGTTTAATCGCGAAGGATACAACACATCTAATAGCTCTACTGCGATGCTTATTGCCGAAGCGTTTAAGTTTGATGCAATTTTAGCCGCATATAATAGATATAAAGATGATTCAGAAAATGAAAATTCAGATAATTTTCTAAATCAGTTTGTAGATAGTAGCTATAAAGAGCTTCTTTTACCTGAACCGGAAAGTAGTAAATATCCACCAGTACTGAAGTATGATAAGTTAGCATATATTTCTTATGTTCTATATAAGCAGGGGAGTCATTTGAAATTCTCAAGCTTAGATGATCTATATGAATTGATTCTCAAAAAAAAGGAAGAAAAGATTCAGCACTCACTTTTGGCGGATAATGATCCAGAAGAATTTAATAGCCATGCTAATACTGAATATTTAAGCACTGGTTCAAATAATGGCTCACCATTCAGCTCTATTCCAGATATTGACGTAGTTACTCCATATGAGCTTGAGCAGATGGTAAAGGAGCAGTTTACAAGTATGGGCTACGAGGCAGTGGCCACTAAGAAATCCGGCGATCAGGGTGCCGATGTAATTGTTAAAGAGTCATCTACGGGTCTTATAACGGTCGTGCAGGTTAAGCAGTATTCTGATAGCAAGGTCGGAAATAAAGCAGTACAAGAGGTTTTAGCTGGTAAAGAGTTCTATGATGCTGATCGGGCTATTGTAATGACTACCAGTTATTTCACCAAAAGTGCTACAGAGCTAGCCGAAAAGACAGATGTAGAGCTAATGGACCGCGATGATTTCCTGGCCTTTATGTCATAGTAAGGATCAGTACGTTTGAATGGTCAGTTATCTTGCTATGGAAAATTTCATGTCGTCTCAGAGCTAATCTGATAGCCGTGAAACACAATTGCAGTGTTCCACGCCGGTTGATGTTCGCCTGGAACGGAGCCGGCTCGGTAAGAGCTAGGCGGAAGACAGCTCTGCTGGCTGCAGCAGCTCGACCGAGACTGCGGAGTGGAGGGCGAACATCAACCGGCCTATCATAACTAATTGAACATTTTCTATTTCCAAATGATAATAGCTGCACTATAGTTAACATAGAATGGAGGAGTGATTCAAATGAGTGATGCTAAGTCTAAAAAGGATTTAATACCAAAACAAGGAGACATGATGTTTCCTATATTAAGGATAATGCTAAGGATTTCTAAGAGGGACAATGAAGAATTTATTCCTAATAAGAAAATTTTTTCAGAACTTACCAAAGAAATGAATATCAGCCCTATTGCACAGTCAATACATTATGACAATGACCCAAGTAGGCCGAAAATTGCATATAACTATTTTGAATTTGCACTTAATAGATTACGAACAGCAGAATTAATTGATCGTAGCGTTGCCTCTCACTGTAAATTAACACCTAATGGGAAGAGCTTTACAGAGAAATATAAAGGCATAGAAAATCCGGACCATAAAGACATCTTTGCTTTACCAGAATATAAAGACAACCAGAAAAAACAAAGGAAAACGAAGAAAAAAGAGGAAGAACTTGGTGAGCAAAATACAAATGTATTAGATCAAATTAATAAAAGCGTCGAAGAATATAATAACAATGTAAAGGAACAATTGAGAAACTACTTGTTCTCTGACGGCTCAGAAGGGGCATATAGACTTGAAGACATTGTTATGAAATTGCTGAAGAAAATGGGATATGGACGTGACGATGATGACGATGAGTCATATGTTACTCAAAGATCTCATGATGATGGCGTAGATGGTGTAATTTATCAGGATGTATTAGGGGTTTCAAAAATATATTATCAAGTAAAACGCTATAATTCTGATATTCAAGAAAGCCAAATCAGGGACTTTATCGGAACACTAGGAACTTACTTCTCGACGAATAAAGGAATATTTATTACTACCTCGAAGTTTACAAAGGGAGCTAAAAAGGCCGCTAAACGAGGAGATATTCGTTTAATCGACGGAGATCAGCTTTTGGAACTTCTATTTAAGTATCATGTCTTAATTGAGGAAGAGAGAACTTTACCTATTTATAGACTCAAAAAAGATGAAGATGATGATTAAATTCCTCTTATAAGTCATGTTTCATCAAAAAAGAGAGCTAGATCAACGCACAGGCATTAGTCTAGCTCTCTTTTTGGTTCTCATTAAACTGGGGGGGCTGGTCTGAATCTTGCTCCATTCCGCGGTCTCGGACGAGCTGCTGCAGCCAGCAGAGCTGTCTTCCGCCTAGCTCTTACCGAGCCCTGCTCCATTCCACAAGATCCAGACCAGCGGTGCACCCAGGCAGCTGAGTGCAAAAGGCTACGACGCCTGACGTTCACGTTGTCCTTTCTCCAGCGTGTACAAAGACTGCCAGAAGTGCCGATCAGCATCCGTTTGAGCATCACACACCCGTTGAGCAAGATCTGCAAGTGGAATATCGTGTAGTGTATCTAAGATCTTCAGTTTGGTTTGTTCGTTCATCAATAATCACTCCATATAGCAAACATCTGTTCGTATAATATCATCATCATGTTTGCTCCGCAATTCAAGTTAGTTAAAAAGCGTGTCCTGTTAGAGTCCGAAAACTCAGGCAGGACGCGCTTCTTAGTTAACCTTGATAATTTCTCCCGGCAGAATCCGATCGTCGATATCGGCCTCGTTCAGCTCCAGCAGATCCAATAGGGCCATGCCATGTTTCTTCGCGATTATCCACCAATTATCGCCCGATTGAGCTTCGTATTCCCCAGTCAGGCCCATTTGGTAGCCCCGATCAGCCGGCTCTTCAGAGTAATACTGATAGAAATCATAAGCCAAAAACTGAGGATATTCGTGGAAATAGTTCGTGTAGATCCATGTTCCTGCAGTTTCAACCCCCGCACTTAGCGCGTCCGGATTAATGATTGTCAGGTTTAGATTGGCCGGTAATTCGCCCAAATCAATGTCTCCATCAACAACTTGTCGCTTTTCAAGGCAGACATCAATGTTCTCCACGGGGCACCAATGGCAAAGCCGGGTAATCATCCGGCGCAGGCGCTCCGTTTGATGATCTAAGGCCGGGTCAGACAGCGCCATAATTGCGACCCGTCGATCCTTGCTAAAGCCGCTTTCTCGCATTCGCAACATTAACTCGTCGGCATCACGTTCCGGATACTCCAAGCTGGTAACCGCTCCAGCATGGACCAGCATTCCGGCAGCCCGGGCTGATTGGACCTGCCTAATAGTAAGACTACTGAGCATTCTGGATCCAGACGTCAGCAACGATACAATTGCCGCAGTCACTCCAGAGTCTTTGAGTTCTTGGAAGTACTCAGGGCTATTAGGTGAAATGATAGTGCACCAGGCGATCTTGTTGTATGTGGCATTCAAATCTTGAGTCATGATAATCTCCTTATTTCTTTAATAGGTACTGTGCAATTGCGTCTCTGTGGCGCTGTGAGAGCCGTTGAGCGCCCTTACCGATAATCTCGTGCAGCCAGGAAAGATCACCCTCATTCGCCGTCAGAACCGCGGCAATGGTCGGTGCGATCTGCCGTTCCAGCCAGTCTTTCATATCATCAATCGACTTCTGCTCCTTTTCGATCGTCAGCTGGAGTTTGCCAACACCGTCCAGGAGCTGTATCCACCATTCAGCAGTAGGCCAGCGGGACTTGTTTTGGTCTGGGTTAGGGGGAGTTTTTATGAAACGGATATATTGGTTTAGCGTTCCGCGGATCGCCGTGCCGACGGGGACATGGCGATCGACGATATGATAGACCAGTTGTTTAGCACGATCTTTCTTATAGATAACCTCTAGCCTGGTCCAGTGCTCTGGCAGGCCGGTCGTCTCTTCAGAATTGGCTTTGCGCTCCAGCGTCTTATCATAGATGCGGCAAAAGATGTCCGAGGCTTGAGAGCCAAAGTACATCGTGCGTCCGAGGTATTCACCGGTAGCACTCCGCCGGCTATTCAGCTCGTCCCATTTGGACCAGCGGGAGGTAAACAGCCGATTAATCGCCGCATCGTGAACCCTGCTGAAATTGATAAGCTGGTCGGACCGATCATCGATGGCCAGGTCAATTCGAGTAAAGTTGACCCGCTCATCCAGAATCGTGAGGAAGAGGAGGAGCTTCTTTAACGGCTGCCTCGCTTCGTACTGACGACATCCAGCACCTGAAAGCATCATGTGCACGCCCATCCGATCAGCAGTTTCCGGTTTGTTTTCGGTTGTTTCTGATAAATCGTTATAGAGGACGAAGATGTTGCCACCAACCCACTTCAGCTGTTTATGATAGCCAAAACGGCCCTTGTTTAGGGGTGAAAACTCGGTTACTGGTAACTGGAGGATTTCAGTCAGCGCCTTCTCGACTGTGATATCCATGACGGTGAATTCGAGCCAGTCAATGGACGCCGTCAGCACTTGTTTTTCTTGGGTTTCCATCTTTAATTCTTCATAGCGGGTAAGCGAACTGCGTATTTATTACCCCCCTATTAGTCCCAGGGGGTAAATACAACGTGGGTGACTATTGCAGCCGTGAGCGACCCGTAGCCAGCAAACAATGCGGGGACCTTCCCCGCACCCCTGGCACTCGCCGTGGGGCGTCCGGAAAACAGATAAATCTGTTTCCGGAAACCGGCATAAGTGTCTTCGGCGAATTGGTGTCAATTCCTTAATGCTCCCGCGCTACGCTTGGTCCGCTTACCATTGACACCGGCTACGCAACTGCCTCTCGATTAGGATCGTGGAGGAAGTCAACATGGTGTGCGACTACTGTATGGAAGAAGGTTGTTGGACTGCCATCCTGCTTGTCCGATACATTCACTTCTAAGCGACCATCAAGCAAAATCTGACGACCCTTACCACAATGCTTGGCCATAGCATTAGCCAGCTTATCAAAGGCAATGCACCGGATAAAATCGGCTTCATCTCGGTTATTCTGCCGTGGAGTAGCAACCGTGAAAAAGGCGTAGCTCCGGCCGTTTGTTGAGGTCTTCAATTCTGGTGCTGCAGTCAATCGTCCTAGAATCTTGATGTTGTTCATTTAATCTTCTCCTTTAATCAAATCGTGGGGGTGATATCGCTGACGTCAACCAGGGCTGATTGGGCATAGTAGGCAGTCATGGCCACGCTCTTATGTCCCAACAAATACTGGATTGTGGTGATCGGGACCCCTTGCTCCGTCAGTCGTGCGGCATAGGTGTGCCGGAGCAGGTGGCATCGGAACGCGATCCCGGTATCCTGAGCCAGCTTAGTTGCGTACCACTGCAGGGTCCGCTTCGAGACCCGGAATAGTGGCCGTCGATCAACCGGAACCGATTGTCGAAAGCGCCAGACTACTTCAGCAGCTTTCTTATCAGTAATCGGGATACAACGGTCACTGCCCCATTTGGCATCCTTGATATCGATATACACGGCCCGGCCGCGCAGGGTAACGTCGGTTGCTGTGAGATGGGCAACCTCGCCGACCCGGGCGCCAGTACCGATCATAAGGTAAAATGCGGCTCGCAGGTTTTCCTGTAAACCATCTATGTAGTTAAAAACCTGCCGCAATTCATCGTCATTGAGCCGTTTGATACGCTCAATCTGGACTGGGGGATAGTCGTCTGGACTGAGCGGTATGGTCTCAACGACACCATTCTTTTGCCCCCATGTATATAAAACGTAAATCGTTGTCAGAATGTTTTTTATTGTCGAATTTTTTTGCGAATTTTCATGCAACCAGGAAATGTAGGCTTTGATATCGTCATTTTGAACCCCATTTAACGCCAGATTATGAGCATCCAGATAATCGGCAAATCCCTTGATACGGTTGGCATATACGCGGACCGTGCTCTCCTTTTTACCTGCGATTCTGGCATCATCTAGGAACCAATTGACGACCTTGGCCAAATTTTTCCGATTGCGTAAATCTATGAATTTATCGTGTGTCATTTTTGACTTTGCTCACTTTGCGAGAACGTCAGGAGAAATCGCGTCATCGTGTCCGTCAAGCGTGAGATCTCGTTATTTAGTGTGTCTAACTTCCCCTCAACGCGCATGATCAGGATCACTGCAATCAGCAACCCGCCTGATTGTTCCGCAATATAGCGTATGATTTCATTACTCAAAGTGGAATTCAGTGACCGTCCTTTCTGTTGATGCATCGGTGTTGG
>DXFH01000003.1 GCA_019114515.1 Candidatus Limosilactobacillus merdigallinarum | reverse complement strand
AGTCGCATGGTATTCACCCTTTAACCGGTGAATTTCATTAAAGATAGTAGTCTTACTAAAGCCCAGGTAATCAGCGATATATCGAAGAGATCGCTTTTCATGACGAAGCGTTTCGATGACAATGCGGTCTGAAAATGATAAGATAGTGGTGCCCATAAAGGTCCTTCTTTCTAATGGAATGTTGTGGTAACACCATTAAAGACCTTGATGGGTTTTTCTGTCCACTTAAATGTTCAACTTAAATTTTACAATCTGCCTTTTTCTAACTTAATTTTACAAACCGGGGCAATTAAATAGATTTTCTAATAAAAAAATCCCCGACCAAAACCGGTCGAGGATTTTGTAGTTTAACTACTTTTATTTCAGTGTTGAACACTATTAAACGTAACAATCATCTTAATCATCTTGCTTAGAACACATGATAAGTTGCTTCATGTAGGTCTGTGGGTCACCAATAATCTGTAACATTACCTTAGCCACGTCTGCTCGGTTAGTACGCGGTGCCCCTGGCATTTTGTAGCCAGATGCTGCATCCCTAACCAGCGGATTTTCACTTCTTTCTCCGTTAAATAGTGGGCCGGGATGAATAGTCGTCCAATCGAGATCAGAAGACGGTAACTGCTTTTCACCAGCCTCATGATCAGCAAAATTTCCCTTTAAGAATCCTTTAGCCCCCATCCGATATGGATAACGGGTATTTTCATAAGTAGCACCAACACCTAATGCTGACAGGCTAATTAGGCGTTTAACTCCTGCTTTATCCATTGCTTCAATAATGTTTGGAATAGCAAGAGTAAACAATTTTCCATTGCTATTAGAAACCGGATTACCAAGCGCCACTAAAACCGCATCACAACCTTTCATAGCCGACGCCATTTTATCAATATCGTTTAATTCACCAGTTACTACCGTTATTTGATCACGATGAGTTAACTTATCTGGGTGACGAACATAGGCAATAACTGAATATTTCTTTTCTAAAGACTGGAGAACCAGCTCTTCTCCGGTCCGTCCGGTTGCACCAAAAATGCAAAGTTTCATTTAACAAGCCCCCTATAGGTTATCTTCGATCCAGTTAAAAATCATTTCACTCGCCGGAGCATAACCGCCCATCTGTGTATGCTGTTGGGCTGTTGAATTCTCATCAAAAAACAAGTAATCCTTCGGACAGGTTAGCTGATTATAGAATTCCTTAGCAGCCTCTGGATTAATCTCAGCGGCCCCATTCAGCACCAATACTTTGGATTGAATTTGATCAATGATATCGCTGTTGTCATATTTAGCTAACTCCGGCAATAATTCTTTTTCAGAGCAACCATGCTTCCAGGTATAATCTTTAAGCATGCATTCCAACATTGCTGGTCGTAATCTTTTTGGCAAGGCTAGAATTTTGTTTAAACGCTGTCCAATCATTTTGCCCCAAGCGATATTACCAGGATCAGCAATGCATACCTTGATTCGCTTATCAAAAGCTGCTGCCCGGGGAACCTGGAAGCCGCCAAAGCTCATTCCCATCACACCAATTCGTGATGGATCGACGTCAGACAGTCCCTCAGCAAAGTCTAAGACAGGTTTCATGACGTTTTCAAAATCAGGTCGGAATGATAACCCCTGAAGTCGAAGGGTCATTCCCTGACCTGGGCCATCAAAGGTCAAAGCATTAATGCCACGCTTAATTGCAGCGTCTGTTACCCAACGTGTATCATCGGCCCAAGTATCACGACCAGGAACGACAATCAGCAGTGGCGACTTTCCGTTAGCGTGTGGTGACTGAAAATAGTGCCCTGGCAGAGTCGTATTTTCATAAGGAATTTCAATTGCTTTGCCGGGATACCCGGAAAGTTTCATTGACTTATCATAGCAACCCTGGCTAAGTCTACAATACTGTCTGATTCGCGGATCCGCAACATCTCCGAAGTACATCAAAGCAACTCGCCAATAGGTTGAAGCACGAAGGTATGCACTACCTGCACTGACCAGCTTGTTAGCTTGTTCATATTGTATCGCCCGCTCCTGCAAACGATTTGCCATCGTAGCCCAGGCGCTGATCCAGGTCTGTTCGTTACCATTCTTCAAATTAGCGTTTACCTCTAAGACTTCACCGACATCGGCCATCCGGTAATTAACTAACCCTAAAACATGTTTGACGAGGGCGTCTTGTAACATATTCTTACTGAATTTCTGTGACGACCAATGATTATTGAATTTTATAAATTCTTCAGTCATATTAATTTATCCTTTCTATTTTTCACGTTTTTGTTGTTCGATCTTGCTTGTCCGCATCCCTGGGAAGATCCAGTTCCACTTACCACAAAGCTTGATCATTGCTGGTACAAAGATCAATCGGACAATAAAGGCATCAAAGAAGACCCCAAAGGCTAGTGCTAATCCGATTGACTTGCTAGTTGGGTTAGTAGTAACGGCAAAACTACCGAATACGGAAATCATAATTAACCCAGCGGTAATGATAACCTTAGCGTTTTCGCGCATACCGATGCGAACTGCCTCAGTAGTATCCCCAGTTAACAGGTAAATCTCCCGAATCCGTGATACTAGGAAAACTTCATAGTCCATTGCCAGACCAAATAAGATTCCAATTGCAATCACTGGTAAGAAAGCAATAATCGGTGCTCCCTTACTAATACCGAAAACAGTGTGCATAACGGCATCTTGCATAACAGCGGTCAAGGCACCAAATGATGCTAAGAGTGACATTCCAAAGCCAGCCATAGCAACTAGCGGGACAATAAAGGAACGGAAAACTAACATCATTAAGACAAAGGCCAGTGCCATAACAATTCCAGCAAATATTGGAATGGCATGGTTTAGCTTTTGAACGATATCGATATTGATAGCGTTGGATCCCGTGAGAATGAGTTTGGTATTCATCTCATCTTCAGTTGTCTTGGAATATTTCTTTATATTGTGAGCTAACTTATCAGTCTTAACTGATTCAGGTCCATGGGTAGGGATCATCATGAAGACAGCATAGTTTCCGTCGGGTAGCTTACCACCTGACTGCTGAAGCACCATCTGTTGCTGAGCGGCACTTGCCTGCTGACCGGGCTGTCCTTGACCAGCCATTTGCTTCTGTTTAGCGGATTGTTGAGCAGCACTTGTGGTACTACCAGGTTGCTGAGAATTATTCATTTGACCAGGTTGGGGTTGCCGGCCTTGTTGCATTCCGGATTGACCAGAGCCAACTTTACCTCCGCCACTGATCATCCCCGGTGTCGCCATCTTGACGTACTTCATATTGGACAGATGATCGGTGATCTTCATGACTGTCTGTTGTTTTTCCTGCGGACTGGCATTCTTGTCTAACTTGGCAACAACAATTAATTGACCATTGATTCCCTCGCCAAACTTATCGGACAGAATATCATAAGCCTTTCGCTCAGTCTGATTGGTTGGTAATGCGCCATTATAAGGCATTCCCAATCTCATATGACCAGACGGAATGGCAAATGCTATAAGAACCAGCACACTGGCAATTGCAGTGACAAACGGGTGCTTGATAATCGTATGTTCAACTATCCCACTTTTGTTCTTGCGGTGATGTGGTTCTTCTTTTGCTGGTTTAATATGCCGATGAGCTAACGAAATCAGTGCTGGTAACAGAGTCATTGCTGATAAGATCGCAAAAGCCACCCCAACAGCAGCAGCTAGTCCCATTTGCGTCAAGAAGTCAATACCAACCAGACTTAAACCCGATACTGCAATAATGACTGTGATTCCTGCAAATAGTACTGAACTACCTGCAGTTCCCATGGCATCACCAAGAGCTGTAAGGTAATCATTTTGTGTCGTACGATTAGTCCGATAACGGTTGATGATGAAGAGGGCGTAATCAATCCCACAGGCTAGGCTAAGGATCATCGCCAAACTCTGGGCGACTGATGCGGTCTCAAAGTAGTTAGAACCAATTCCGATAACTATAAGACCCAGTGCCAAGCCGGTAACCGCACTAATGATTGGTAAGCCAGCCGTGATAAAGGAACGAAAGAGAACCATCATGAAGACAAAAGCGATTGCGACACCAATCAGTTCGGCAATTTCATTAACCCCCATCGGGTGAATTGAAACGGTTCCGGTGTATTCTACTTCAACACCTTTCTGGTCATCTAATGTTTTGAAAGCTTGTTGCGTCTTATGGATTGTCGCTGGAGTAACCGAATTTGTCTTCTGGTCATAGGTTACCGTTGCGTAAGTAGTCGTCAGATCTTTGCTAAACTTTTGTTCCTGATAAGGGTTAGTAACAGACGCTACGTGTGGTTTCTTCTTTGCCTTAGTTACGGCACTATTAATTGCCTGTTCTGTTTTTGGTTGCAATAATCCTTTCTTATCTTTGGTTTTTATTACAACCTGAAGGGTTCCATGATCAGTGTCCTGGTGAAATTCCTTCTTTAAGGTTGATTGAATTTCAGTTGATGGAATTCCTGAGATGGATAGTGACTCATTGTAGTTGGAGCCTAACTTAGCTACGATAGTTCCGAAGCCGAGTAATGCTACTAACCATATAATAATTGCGGCCCACTTGTGTTTGGCCATACACTGGCCGATTTTCTTTAATAGTTTTCCCATACTCTCTCCTCTTTCTTTATTGACTTTCTAAATTATAGTCAGCATAATTTTAATAAACTATAGATAATAAAATAGCACTGCAAATTAAAGCGACAGTGTTTAGAAAGTGGTGATAAAGTGGCGGATTTAAGAAAATTACGCACCCAGCGAGAAATTCAACAAGCACTGGCTGACCTCCTATTAAAGAAGACATTCAGTAAAATTACGGTAACCGACATTGTTAACAAGGCACTGATTAATCGCAACACCTTTTACCTGCATTATCGGGATAAATATGACTTAGTTGAACAGATAATAATGACAATGGTTGACCAATCAAGTTTCTCCATCAACGAATTCAATACAACACCATTCTATTTCTTACGATCAATCTCAAATGAAGCTTCTGACTTGGGGCATCAGATCATCAACCGCCAGCGAGCAGACAGCGAATTTCAGGAAGTAGTTTTAAAAACTATTCTCAAATTGGTAATGACAGATGCCGACAGTTCTAACAGTCAGATTTGGTTTACTTTCGGTAAGCTTTCTGCAATCATGGCCTGGAATAACCAACACGGCTATTACTATGACATCATTCAAGACGCTGACCAACTTCAGCAAATTTTTGACACTGAAGAATTTCCTAATTTAAATGACTGATTAAACAAGTTCTGATGATAATGTAACATCATTAATCGTTTTTACATGTTGAAATCACCAAAATGCACACAAAAAAATGGGCGTAAAGCCCATTAAATCAATATATACAACCTTTTCCCGATGTAAGGTCATGCACACAGTTTTTCTGTGTGCACAGCCGTGTGCATAACATTCTTAAATAAACAAAAATAATCCCTAATACATCTTCGTAAAACGTTGATATATCAAGGATTAATAAACTTTGTAAGTTTTAATTATGCTGACTAGAGGGCTCGAACCTCCGACCTCCTCATTACTAGTGAGGTGCTCTGCCAACTGAGCTAAGTCAGCAATTCACCGACGCATAATAGTATATCAACTCCCTCCGCCAAACGCAAGGGAAAAATTAAAAGAAGTGAAGAAAGCCCTCACGAGACCTATTCTTTACTTCTTCTGTTCCCCATGCCGGCCGGCGCACATCCGGACCAGGATCTTGGGATGGATGTCCCCGGCCACATCACCGAAGTAGACAGGAATTCGGCCGAAGACACCGTAGCAGTAACCCTGGTGACGTTGACGGGTGATGCCCTCGACCACCCAGTCCCGGCCAGCGATCGCAATCTTATTCCCCGACCGGTGACGGCTTGACAATCGTCCCCAGTTCCTCGGATCCGGCATGGACACTGAATTCCTCGTTTTCCTGGAAGACCGCGTAGAATTTGAAGTTGTTGACGATCCTAGCCATCCCGACAATCAGGTCACCACGCCCCGTCTGTTCCAGTTGGTCGTCATCTGCTGACTAGCGGCATAGTAGTTAAAGTATTTAGCTCCCGCATCACCACTGCCTGCCAAATTACCTTCAGCAAGGCCGCAAAGTGCGTCGCTGACTTATGGTAGAGCCGACTATTCTTCAGGTAGGTCGCGTGCCGCTGGAACACTGCGACTAGGTCATCCGCACTGTAATCTGTTGGGTGGAGGAAGACATGATCATCGTGATCCGCCGCGAGTTTGTTAGCAAAGGCCTGGGGTTTACTAACTCGTGGTCCGGGTGGTAATAGAGCACGTAATCCTGCAGCCACCGGCCCAGATAGCCCCCATCCTTGAAGAAAATTGGTCCACATACCGGTTACGAAACGCCATCAGTGCTTGAAAACCGGCTATCGGAGAATCCACTCCGATATTGTTAAGCAACTCATAGATGTACAGGTAAGCATAGGAATCGCTGACCTTGATGAACTCCCCCACCGGAGCTTGGCCCGCCAGGTAAAGTATGTCCGTAGCTGAGCCATACTCAGGTCGTGATAGTTCGGAAAGTACCGTTTCAACGGCACCAGTTCTGTACATTCATCCGTGTAGTTTGCCAGAATCAGGCCCTGCGTCGTTCCACCATCATCGTGGCAGGAAAGGGCGACAAACCGCAGCCCATACTTGTTACTGACTAGTTTTGCTAGTGACTGATAGTCCATCTTGCCTCTCCTTCCGTACGTATGTTCCAATTATATCGTGAACCAAAATCTAAGTATGAAGATAAAAAAAGAGCGATGACCGAATCGATCATCACTCTTTTTTGTTGGCGTGGCAACGTCCTATCCTCGCAGGGAGCGATCCCCCAACTACTTTCGGCGTGTTGAAGCTTAACTGCTGTGTTCGGCATGGG
>DXFH01000031.1 GCA_019114515.1 Candidatus Limosilactobacillus merdigallinarum | reverse complement strand
CCAGTGTGGAAGGCTATTCCTTTTCTAACTAGTTTTACCAAGATGTATTTAGGGTGAATTTTACGTGAAATATAATCAGCTAACTCTATCAACCTTGGATCGTTACTTTCTTCCATTGAACGACTAACAACCACAGCATCTGAAATAGCATTTACTTTTGAACCGTAATAAACCAAATTGCAATTACTATTCCCTAAAACTCTCATCATCTTCCGAATAATATCTGGTACTGACGGAGTTTCCTTAAATGTACCTATCGGAATAGTATTTTGATTCAAATCATCATATATTTCTGCTTTATTAGCGGAGCGATCAAAGATGATTTTCACCTGGGTTACTGGGGATTCGACAATGCGAAGGCCATCATTCGATGCGGCTGTTTGTACTAACTTTTTAAATATTCCTGGATTTGGAATCAATGGTGAGGCAAAAGTTACCTTCGGTCGATTTTTCCATGCACTAACCCTGTCAAATATTTCATAGTAAAAGACACTACGCGAACTTGCTTCTGTAACTTTTTGAGACTCATCAATAAACAGGTGTATTAACCGTGCTTCTGAATATTGTATTAAAAGGGCTAATAGGCGTTCAGGAGTCATTACGCAAATATAGCTTCCCTCGTAATCTAATCTGTACTCTTCAGGATGAGAAATGACTCGATATTGTTTTTCGCCTAATTTTGCCCCTAAATCCTTAATAAGCTGAACCTTTACTTCGGTAATAAGTGCTTTGCTAGGTACAGTGATCGCAAAGTTGCCTACGACACCCTCCTTCACTTGAAGCTCAATATACTTCTCAATTAAAAAGGTCTTCCCCATCGATGTTGGAGCTGAAAAACTAGTAAGTTCATTGCTCAAAGACTTAAAAATTATATCTTGCTTACCGATAAACGACTTACTTTCTTCTCCAGGAATCTGGCGTTTCTCTTTTTGATAGTTTACCACGGCTTCGTTCCATAACTGCTCAATTGTTGGAACTAGCGTATAGCTTTGTCCTTGACGAGGCAAAAAGTTGTTAAAGCTGGTCAAAACTTCATTAGTAATCAGTGCAACCTCGGGGTCGTCGGGATACATTTTGGATAGAGTAGCAACGATTTTCAAGGCAATATTTTTTTGCCTACTGTCTCCCTTTTTATTGATTGATTTTGCTAGCAGATCGGCGAAGCGTAGAAGATCATGCTTCTGCTTACCTGTTAACTTCCACTCTAGATGAAATAGCCAATAGGTGTACCGTTTTGATAAAGTACCCACTAATTTGTGTAAGTAATCATCGTTTTTCAAATAATCATAAAGGTATTCACCCAATTTTTTCCCTTGGTTTGGCATGCTCTTAGTCCCCTATCAAATCCTTCATTATTGCAAAGCTGTCTTCTTCTGCATTAGTAAAAGGTAACAAGTACACGTAAAAAGATGACTTTTGCCAATGATGCTGCTGAATCGCCCTATTTAACCGACCGATTGCTTGCTTCATGTCACTATTAATAGCTTGACAGCATCTCTCCTTTGCTTCTTCTTGTGTGCAGTCATCTAAATCTAATTTGGTTCTAAACTTATAGCCAATAAAGATCCCATACGATGCAATATCTTCAAAATCTGTTTCGGTTGGGGCCATTAGCTTAATAATGGCATTACTCTTATCTTCACCAAATTGTGTCTGAAGAATAGAACTGTCCACTATATCGGTAGCCAGTACCATCTCATTGGACTGGTTATTATTAAAGTTTGATATCTTCTTTACTACATTATTGATTGCATTCTCAAGATTATTGCTTAATTGCGATGCTCCAAGAATTAGTTGGGCTTTCCCTTGGTCCCTTTTCAGATACATTCCCTCACTGTCGATTGTACGTTTATCTTTTGAAATTTCCGCTCTGGTATAGAGCTTAAGCGCGTTATCTTCATGCTCTAAAAAGATATATGCCAGTAATTCGCCAAGTAAGTTATTTGGAATACCGCTTTTGGCATATCTTCTCAGTAAACTCGCTGCCTGTATACCTACAACAGCTGTTTTACTAACTCCACGAGCCACTGCGTAGTTAGCAATATTAGATGTCACTAAATTCTTTAGGTTTGTGTAGCTGAACGGTAACAATTCAGGCTTCAAAACAAAAGCATGGATTGCGTTTCTATTTTTAACCGCATCCATTTTGCTGGTATTAACTTGACGAAAAACGTTCGCAAACGTCTTATCCGAAACAGTCTTTGTAAATATATCCTCATCCTCACTTTTGGTGGGGAATTTTTGTTTGCGTTTATTTTTTCTGTTTGCTGCTCTGTCAAACGTATCATAAAAAAGCTTAGCTAGTAATGCTGGTACTTTACCTCGATACACATCCGGTGAAATTTCATCCTTCTTCAATTTCTTAGCAATCAAAGTTAATTGATCTGCACCAATTTTTCTGAAATATTCTTCCAGCGAAGATGTTTCTTTGTTTGTTAACTTAAGTATCTTTTTTGCCGCAGTCCTAGATATTCCCCCAGAAGCATATGTGTTCAATGTTGATGAAGCTGGTATAGGTGCAAACCGATTGTTTGATGCCCGCTTAATTATTAATCTAACTGTCTCTTCTACTGAAGTGTCTTCAGCATCAGGTAAATAAGGATTAACCAAATCTATTAAATAAGTGAAACTAGCTTCCTTTGCCATTTTGCTTCCCAGCTTTTTTGGAGTTTTTCGGAGTTTCATATAAAAACTCGGAGGTGGATTTATGCCCATCTTGTTACTATTCAAATATCAGCTAAAGATTAGTACTTAACAATAATAATTATACCAGACCAGCATTGTTTTCTCGGATAATTATTTTTACATTCGCACATATTTTTAGCTGATGAGCGTGGGATAAATGATCAATATCCATTACTAGCATGCCATCCCAATTTAATAACACTCTGTGACAAAGCCACTAGTAAGGCGCTGTTGCAGTACCCAAGCGATCTCTTCGTTTAGGTCTGTTTAACACACCCCTAGTGGCTTTTTGTGTACCTTCGATTCCTTCGCTTGGGCGATCCCAAGAGGAGGAATTTTTATGAAGTTTAATAATAGCGAGTACAAATTAGTCGGTGAACAAGATGACAAGCTAATTGTCCGTGTTAAGCATGTGGATAACCAAACTATTGAAGTTACAAAGACTCAGGGCAACATCATCTTCGACTTTGACCATCAACAGTACAACTCCGATCATCGCAATGAGCGTCACCAAGATAAGTTTTTCAAGAATGATCCAACTAATCCAAATATGAATATGATAGATACTCTGGCAGATCGAGGGTCTATTGAAGTCACCTCAATTTATGGTAAAGACAACCTGCTTAACCAAATCATCCAAAAAGAAGAACATCAAAGTCGGCAAATGTTAGCTGAACAATTACCGGCCGCCTTAGCTACTTTAACGGACAAACAAAAATACGCTGTCACACAGTATTACTGCCACGGCATGAAGAAAAATCAAATTGCTAAAGAGATGGGCATCAGCAAGGTCATGGCCGGTCGTCACGTTAAAGCCGCAATTAAAAAGCTGCGCCAGTTTTACGACATTGAAAATTAATTAGAAAAAAGTGAACCACAGTAGGTTCACTTTTTTGTTGTCTCTGGCAAATAGGTGTGAGGAATAACTCACTAAGTTTTAATGAAAGGAGACAAGATGATGGCTAATAAGGTATCAATCAATGTTACGAAGCATCCCCACCAAAATGGTGTTGTCAGCATGCGCAACGTCACCATCCGGGAACGATTACTCCGTTTGCTGCTTGGCAAACCACATCACTTGATGGTGATTGCGCCCGGCAAAGATGTTCAGCAGTTACAGATTAATGAGGTAAAGGAGGCTTCCCATGAGTGCAATGAATGATTTGGATCTTCAACTAAAAAAACGCGAAGAATTCTATCAACGCATGGCTGAAGAAGCGGTGGAAGGTCTTAAAACCATTCAATCCGTTCGTCAGCAGTTATCTGGCAATAACAATGATCAAGCTGTCGATGAACAACCGAAACGCAATCCAGTTCAAGATAAGATCACGATCCGTCAACTGCTGGCTAATAAGTGCCAAGAAGGTTATACAGAACAAGTCAAGGAGCTTCTTCACAAGTTCGGTGCCGAAAAGCTGTCGGATGTTGATCCTAAAGATTACGAGAATCTGTATTACAGTGCGGAGGGGATCGGCCAATGAGCTCACCAACCCACCATGCTTTATTATCGGCTTCTAGTGCCAATCGGTGGCTAAGTGCTCCGCCATTACCACGTCTAGAACAATACTTCCCGCACTCCACATCAGAAGCCGCCGCTGAGGGAACTGCTGCTCACGCTTTAGGTGAATACAAGATCCATCGGCTGCTTGGCGATCAGTTCAAGCGTCCCACCTCGGATTATCAATCCGATGAGATGGAAAGTTTAACTGATGACTATGCCAGTTATGTCATAGAGCAATACACCCAGGCTAAACAATATGCGGCTGATGCCAACATTAGCGTGGAACAGAAGCTGGACTTCTCTAAATATGTCCCACAGGGCTTCGGTACTGGCGATTGTGTGATTGTTTCTGATCATCTGCTCCATATCATCGATTTCAAATACGGCAAAGGTGTCCGTGTGGAAGCTAAAAACAATCCGCAGATGAAACTTTACGCGATCGGAGCCCTCGAGATGTTCGGCAGTCTTTACAACATTGATGAAGTCGAAGCAACGATCTTTCAACCCCGCATGGCCAACATCAGTACTTGGACCATCAATGCCAAAGAACTGATGCACTGGGCCAACACCGAACTGAAAGAAAAAGCTGAACTGGCCTTCGCTGGTCAGGGAACGGTCCGATATGGTCCCTGGTGTCAGTTTTCAGCCTGCAATGCGGTACTGCGTGCTCGCTACAATTATCATCACAAGCTCACCCGGTTTCAGCTCCGTTCACCGAGTTTACTAACAGACAGCGAAGTAGCTGAAGTTCTGGAGCATATTGATGATTTAAATCGGTGGGCACACGAAGTTAAAGATTACGCTGCTGACTTAGCAATTAATCATGGTAAGCGGTGGCCGGGCTACAAAATTGTTGAAGGCCGTTCCATCCGCCGTTATAAAGATGAGAAAGCAGTCGCCAAGATTGCTGAAACTAATGGCATTCATAACATCTACCAACAAAAGTTATTGCCAATTACTAAGTTAGAAAAACAGCTCGGCAAAAAGAAATTCGCCGAACTGTTCAGTCAGGAAATTGTGAAACCTGCGGGTAAGCCAATCCTGGTGCCGAATTCCGATCGGCGTCAAAGTATTGGTAAATCGAACCCGAAGGATGAATTTAAGGAGGAATAATAATATGTCACAACAAGCAAAAGTCGTTACCGGTATCAACACTCGTCTCTCATACGCCAATGTTTGGGAACCAAAATCCATCAATGGTGGCAAGGAAAAATATTCGGTCAGTCTGATCATCCCCAAATCTGACAAGAAGACTATTACGGCGATTGAAAAAGCTATTGATGCCGCTATTCAAGAAGGCATCGGCAAGTTCGGCGGCAAAAAGCCTAACAAAGCCACTCTTAAGCTGCCTTTACGCGATGGCGACGTTGAACGAGATGATGAAGCATATCAAAATAGTTACTTCATTAACGCTAACTCCATTACTGCCCCACAGATTGTAGATAAGCATGTCCAACCAATTCTCGACCGCACTGAAGTTTACAGCGGATGCTACGCTCGAGTATCGATCAACTTCTACGCTTTCAACACTAACGGTAATCGCGGAATTGCCTGTGGGCTTGGCAATATCCAGAAGATTCGGGATGGGGAGCCGCTGGGTGGCCATGCTAGTGCCAGCGATGACTTTACCGCCATTGATGACAACAGTGATGATGATTTCTTATCTTAAATCAAAAGATGGGCAGCCGAAAAGGACTACCCATTTTTTGTAGAAAGGATTTCTAATGAAACAGCTTTCGATTGATATTGAAACTTATTCCAGCACCAACCTAAATCAGACCGGGGTTTACCGTTATGCCGATAGTGATGACTTTGAACTCTTGCTATTCGGCTATGCTGTCGACTTTGGACCAGTTAAAGTCGTTGATTTAACCCAAGGCGAAAAGATTCCATCACAGATTATCCAAGCCCTGGATGACCCTGCCATTATCAAAAGTGCCTTCAACGCGCAGTTTGAACGCGTCTGCCTATCACGTTTTGTTGGTCACCGCTTAAAGCCGGCTGGTTGGCATTGTTCACGAGT
>DXFH01000030.1 GCA_019114515.1 Candidatus Limosilactobacillus merdigallinarum | reverse complement strand
AATCAGTTACCCAAGGGAAAAGAGCATGAGAAAACTCTCGGCCTCTTCGACCTTTCTATTCTAGGTATTGGCGCAATCATCGGAACTGGAATTTTAGTTTTAACTGGAATGGTTAATTACAAACAATTAAATGTTGATGATCCAGCCTTAGTACGAGAGGACCGGGATGGACATACCGCTGGTGTACCAGTTGTTCCGCCAGGAGCACCGCTGGGTAGCTATGTATGGATGAGATAAACGCTGAAAGCATCTAAGTGTGAAACTCGCCTCAAGATGAGATTTCCCATTCCGTTAAGGAAGTAAGACCCCTCAGAGATGATGAGGTAGATAGGATGGAAGTGGAAGCGCCGCGAGGCGTGGAGCGGACCATTACTAATCGGTCGAGGACTTAACCAAAAAGGTGTTGAAGGGATTCACGAGTTAGGGAAAGATATTGTTTAGTTTTGAAAGCACAAGCTTTCAATAGTGCGGTGATGATGGCTTGAAGGATACACCTGTTCCCATGCCGAACACAGAAGTTAAGCTTCAACGCGTCGAAAGTAGTTGGGGGATCGCTCCCTGCGAGGATAGGACGTTGCCGCGCGAGAACAAGCTTTAGCACCTGGCTTTGTGCTGGGGCTTGGATTATGGAGAGTTGTCCGAGTGGCTGAAGGAGCAGCATTGGAAATGCTGTATACGGGTTCAAGCCTGTATCAAGGGTTCGAATCCCTTACTCTCCGTAGTTATGACCCGTTGGTCAAGTTGGTTAAGACACCAGCCTTTCACGCTGGTAACGTGGGTCCGAATCCCGCACGGGTCACTTTTGGAGGATTAGCTCAGTTGGGAGAGCGTCTGCCTTACAAGCAGAGGGTCACAGGTTCGAGCCCTGTATCCTCCATTACAGCGTTTGCTGTTAAAACCAGACACCCATATGGCTCGGTAGCTCAGTTGGTAGAGCAACGGATTGAAGCTCCGTGTGTCGGCGGTTCGATTCCGTCCCGCGCCACTTATGGAGGAGTAGCGAAGTCTGGCTAAACGCGATGGACCGTAAATCCATTCCTTCGGGTTCGGCGGTTCGAATCCGTCCTCCTCCACTTTTTATAGGGATATAGTTAAACGGTATAACTACGGTCTCCAAAACCGTCGTTGTGGGTTCGATTCCTACTATCCCTGCTTAACTGAATATTATGGCGGTATTGGTGAAGCTTGGTTAACACATCGGTTTGTGGGTCCGACACGCGTGGGTTCGAATCCCACATACCGCCCTTTTGATTGGACGGGGACGAAACTCCGTCTAATTGTTTGAACGGTTATGTTCAAACACTATTTGGTGGTATAGCCAAGTGGTAAGGCAGAGGTCTGCAAAACCTTCATCATCGGTTCAAATCCGATTACCACCTTTTAGTCAAAATAATGCCTCTGTGGCGGAATTGGCAGACGCGCTGGACTCAAAATCCAGTTCCCGTTGAGGGAGTGTGGGTTCGACCCCCACCGGAGGCATAGTATAGAGCTTCTTGAAGAATTTCTACGGTGACTAAAGACGCCCGTAACTCTTTGAAATCAAGGGTTGCGGGTGTTTTTCTGTTTTGTAAAGATTTTAGGAAATTATACAGATTATATCCTACTAGAGGAATAACATGATTCGTAAATTACGTGCATCAGACATTAACCGGGTAATGTCGATATGGTTGCAGGAGAATATCAGAGCTCATTCGTTTGTCGATGATACATACTGGAAAGCGCATTATGCAGATGTCAAAAAAGCAATGTTAGTTGCTAATGTTTATATATATCAAGAACAAAATATTATTAAGGGTTTTGCTGAGATACAAGACGATTATTTAGCAGGCATTTTTGTAGTTAAGGAATTTCAAGGACAGGGAGTTGGTCATGCACTAATGAAACATATCAAACAGCAGTTTTCCGCATTTCAACTGGATGTATATGTGCTAAACAAACCAGCTATCCGTTTTTATCTAAGAGAAGGGTTGCAGATTATAAAGTCCGGAGTTGACAGTGAGACTGGCAAAACAGAATACCGGATGCAATGGAAATAGACAGGATATCTGGAAGAATTTTGATGGTGACTAAAAACGTCCAAATAAAGGTTTACATTTTTTTATTCTGAAAATGTATAACCATTGAAGTCTGTCGGAGATTTACGTCATCAGAGTTTTATACCTCCGGTGGGAGTCGAACCCACATGTTATGGAAGAGCAAAAAACACGGTAGATAAATTAAGTGTAAATTGCGGTTTCAAATTAGCGCTTCACAATTTCTCAAAACACGTTATAACTTGAACTTCGCAATTTAATCACATTGATAAATCTTTAATTGATAAGCGATTGACATTGGCTGTCAACACAACTAATGTAATCTTTTGCAAACAAGATAAGTTGAGGCAAAAATTATGCAACAAGCGTCACAAAGAGGGAGAGTTCAAGCTCGTGACATTTCGTTGTCAGCCAGCTGGACCTACTTCGTGATATCAATTGTGATTAATTCAATGGGTAACGTTTTAACTCTAGTTACTAGTTCCCATATTCATCCCCATTTTTGGGGTCAGCATACTGAACCGCGGCGGAAAACAATTGAGGTAATGCGGTTTTAGGTAATAATTCGATGACCCTGGTCTGGGCATTTATGATTCTCGGAATGCTGACCTCCGTTTTGAATGCTATCTTGATGCATAAGTGGGATTGGCACCGGATTATGGGCAACTTCGTATTTATGCTGCCGTTTTCCATCTTTATTCAATGGTTCTCAGATATCTTTAACCGGATCATGCCGGATGTTTATTCATTACCGGGTTAATTCTCTACACGCTGATTAATTTCTCGGTTGTCACTTTGATTGGGGTGGCCATTTCGATCTATCAGCGGGTGAACTTGGTGCTTCATCCAGCTGATGATTTATTCCAAATCATTCGCTTTCGTTACTGCCATGGTAATGCGACGGTCGCAATGTGGCTATCATACATTCCGCCGCCGATTATGGCAGTCATTGCAGCGTTTATGCAGGACGGTATCCATAACTTTGGTTTAGCGACTATTTTTGCGTTATTGCTGCAGGGGGCAATCACTGGCTGGTCTGACCGCCTCGTCTTTCCCCGCTTGCATCACCAAGCCCTAGACGTTGGTAACTAAACACAACTATATAGTAGAAACAGGATTATTAAGTAGCAAATGCTTAGTAATCCTGTTTTTGTGTATAAATATAGTACTTCATCCAGCTAAAATGCATAAATTTCACTAAATTCAGAATTTTTACTTGCATTAGCTGTATAATCAATGTATTATATTAACTGTATTCAAGAAATATTCAATTGTTATTCAAAAGCACGGGACGGAGGAAGAGAAATATGAAGTGGAAGATGAATAAAAAGCTGCTGACCATTTGTGCAGTAGCATTATGTGCGGTTAGCACCTTAGCTGGTTGTGGCAAAAAAGAAAACACTACTTATGACAAGATCAAATCAGAAAAAGTTTTGAAGATGGGGACTTCAGCGGACTTTGCACCATTTGAATTCCCGGTAATGCAAAATGGTCATAAGAAGTACGTTGGTTACGACATCATGGTTGCCAACAAGATTGCGCAAAGCATGGGCGTTAAGCTCAAGGTCGAAAACATGGAGTTCTCTTCCTTAATCGGTGAACTGCAAAACAAGAAGGTCGACATTGTGATGGCCGGCATGACCGAAACGAAGCAGCGGAAGAAGGCAGTGGACTTCTCTAAGCCTTACTACCAAGAAAGCGAAACGCTGTTAGTTAAGAAAGCTGATGCTAACAAATTCAACACCATTAAGGATACTAAGGGTGCACAGTTTGGTGCTCAACAAGGTTCTACGCAAGAAACGATTGGTAAGCAAGATACCAAGGCCCACATTGTGACTGAAGGTTTGGTAACGGCATTAACTACTGATCTGAAGTCTGGCAAGCTGGACGGGGTTGTTTTGGCTACCAAGGTTGCTGACGAATACGTCAAGAAGTACCCGAATGATTATGCAGAAGCAAAGGTTAAGATTCCGGTTCCACAATCACTGAAGGAAATCAGTATTGCATTGCCAAAGAACGAACCAAAGCTGAAGAAGCAGGTTAACAAGGAAATCACTCATCTGCAAAAGACCGGTGAACTGGACAAGATGTTCAACAAGGCTCAGCAGATGCAAGAAAACAATGGTAAGTAATTATCTAAGCTAAAGAAAGGTAAAGGTGACAGGTATGTTTGATTTTTCTTTCCTGGGTAAATATTGGCCACTATTTATGCAAGGGGCCTCATTAACACTGGTAATCTCAGTGATCGGTGTCATCATGGGCTTCTTGATCGGGCTGTTATTAGTAATTATGCGGATGTCGAATGTCAAGGTGATCCAGTGGATTGCACGGATCTATGTTTCCATCGTCCGGGGCACGCCATCCATGATTCAAGTGCTGCTGATTTACTACATTTTATCCAAGACATTGCCGATTCCCCAGACTCAATTGCTGGGATCCGGGCTTGACCGGATTATCCCTGGTGCATTAGCCCTTGGGCTTAACTCTGGGGCATATACTTCAGAAATCTTCCGGTCTGGTGTCATCTCCATTCCTGAAGGTCAAACGGAAGCGGGGCTTTCTCTAGGCTTAAGTAGGCACGATACTTTGTTTGAAATTGTCCTCCCCCAAGCTTTGCGGAACACTTTGCCAGCCATGGGCAACGAATTCATTACCTTAATTAAGGAATCTTCCGTCCTCTTCTATATCGGTGTCCAAGAAGTAACTTCCGAAGCACTAGGTGTTGGTGGAACCCTTTACAACTTTATTCCACCGCTAATTGTTGCGGCAATTATCTACTTTATGATTACTCAGTTGCTGGCCCTCTTGCTCAACGCCTTAGAAAACCGGATGAGCAAGAAATACACGGTTAGTCACTAATTGAAAATTCCGCCTTTACCTTTAAAAACCGCTTTAGATCAACATCTAGAGCGGTTTTTCTATTGCTTTATAATGATTCAAAATGACCAGAATGTCATATTAAAAATAAAAAATTTGCCTTTTTATTTAGCATATCAAGCGATAAGAAATTTTTCTTTTTGAATATTTTTATGGCCTACTAGTGAGAATAGATTATGGGTGTCGGGACGCTTGTCAAAACGATTTAACTTCAATTGAACAAACGATCTTTGAAGCGGATTAGTCGTCAAGATTGCTAAAAAAAGCTTGACACACTATATATGGTATTTATCTCTTCTAAACTTACAAGATGTTGTGTTGGGCGCTTAGAACTAGTAAGATAGAATCTGTCATTAAGGAGTGAGCAGTTATGATAACGAATACTGAAACGAAACCTCTGCAGTCACTGCAGACGGTAAAAGTAATCAAGCGTGACGGTACCAAGACGCCGTTTTACACATATAAATTAGATTTAATCATGCGTGCACTGCATGCCGATCTTAAAACTCAACAAGTAGTTTACCAGCACCTCTTGGATTCTTTAGCTAACATGAATGAGGTTAGCACTAAGAAAATTGGCCAAGCCATGATTGAAGGCTTTCGTCAAGCCGGTCATGAGGACATGGCAGAAGCTTTCATTAATTATCGGAAACAGGACGAGGCTGAATTTGCTAAGGCCACGAACCCAATGTACAAACTGGATCAATTGCAGGACCACAACTCACGAGTTGTCCACGAAAATGCCAACAAGGATAGCCGGGTTTTTAACACTCAGCGGGACTTGGAAGCTGGCATGGTCAGTCGGGCACTGGGCTTACGGATGTTGCCAGGAATCGTCGCTAAGGCTCACCAACGGGGTGATATTCACTGGCATGACCTGGACTACTCACCAGTTAGCACGGAAACCAACTGCTGTTTGATTGACTTTGATGAAATGTTTAAGAATGGCTTCAAGATTGGTAACGCTTGGGTCTCATCACCACGGTCTATTCAAACGGCCACTGCCCAGATGTCACAGATCATTGCTAACGTGGCCTCATTACAGTATGGTGGCTGTTCCGCTAACCGGATTGACCAGTTGCTGGAGCCTTACGCTAAAATCAATTACGAAAAGCACATGCATGATGCTAAGCGTTGGGTCCCAGAAGACAAGTGGGAAGAATATGCCAAGACCAAGACGAAGAAGGATATCTATGATGCCATGCAAGCCTTGGAATACGAAATCAACACCCTGTATTCTTCTCAGGGCCAAACGCCATTTACGACTATTAACTTTGGTTTAGGTACTTCCTGGATTGCACGGGAAATTCAAAGGTCGATTCTGCGGATTCGGATCAAGGGCTTAGGCAAGGAACACCGGACTGCGATCTTCCCAAAGCTGATCTTTACGCTGAAGCGGGGCTTGAACTTGAACCCTGGTGATCCAAACTATGATATTAAGCAATTAGCATTGGAATGTTCCACCAAGCGGATGTACCCTGATCTTTTGATGTATGACAAGATCAAGGAAATCACTGGTAGCTTCAAAACACCAATGGGTTGCCGTTCCTTCTTGCAAGGATGGAAAGATCCTGAAACGGGCAAGGAAGTCAACTCTGGCCGGATGAACCTCGGGGTTGTGACCGTTAACCTGCCACGGATTGCGCTGGAGGCACATGGCGACAAGCAATTATTCTGGGAAATCTTCAAGGAAAAGATGCGGATCTGCCATATCGCTTTGAAGTACCGGATTTCCCGGGTTAAGCAGGCTAAGCCCGAAAATGCACCATTGCTATACATGTATGGGGCATTTGGCAAGCGGCTGAAGAAGACGGATTCCGTTGATGAAGTATTTAAGAACAGTCGGGCCACGATTTCTTTAGGCTACATTGGTTTGTATGAAGTGGGCACCACCTTCTATGGCCCGAAATGGGAACACAATAAGGAAGCTCATGACTTTGCGGTTTCCATTGTCCGTGAAATGCATGATTTGTGTGCTAAGTGGGAGAAAGAAGAAGGCTACCACTATAGCGTTTATTCCACGCCTGCTGAATCCTTAACCGATACCTTCTGCCAAGACGATATTAAGAAGTTTGGCCGGATTGAAGACGTTACGGATAAGGAATACTACACGAACAGTTTCCACTATGATGTGCGCAAGCACCCAACCCCGTTTGAAAAGCTGGAGTTTGAAGAGGACTTTCCTCAGTACGCCGCTGGTGGCTTCATCCACTACTGTGAATATCCAAACCTGCGGCAGAACCCTAAGGCACTGGAAGCAGTTTGGGACTGGGCATATGATCACGTTGGTTACTTAGGCACCAACACATCAATTGACCAATGCTTCAAGTGTGGCTTTAAGGGTGAATTTGAAGCAACGGCTCGTGGCTTCAAGTGCCCTCAGTGTGGCAACCACGACCCGGCAACTTGTGACGTGGTTAAGCGGACCTGTGGCTACTTAGGCAACCCAATGCAACGGCCAATGGTTCATGGTCGGCACGAGGAAATCATTCACCGGGTAAAGCACATGTCACCATCGATGATCAAGTCGGCGGCCGCATTTGAAACTAACCGGCAATCTGATTCGCGGGAAACGCACGCTAATATTACTGGCACGCAAATTTAATTTAAGAAATGCAATACAATTTGGGATGTGGTGAAACACAGTTTTTCCGCATCCCAATTTTGTCATGGAGGCTTTTTATTATGGTTGAAAGACATCGTCACCGTTTACCAAAAAATCCCCAACCCAAGGAATGGTTAGCACAAGATCACTCTTTGCAATATGTAGCGGATTACAAGCCGTTTAACTTCGTGGACGGGGAAGGAGTTCGTTGCAGTTTATATGTCAGCGGCTGCCTCTTCGACTGCCCTGGTTGCTACAACAAGGCGGCACAAAACTTCCACTATGGTCAGCCTTATACCAAGGCATTGGAAGACCAAATCATTAAAGATATGAGTCATGACTATGTTCAAGGACTCACTCTGCTTGGTGGGGAACCCTTCTTGAACACCCAAGTTTGTTTGAAGATCATTAAGCGGGTGCGTAAGGAATTTGGCCACGATAAAGATATCTGGTCTTGGTCGGGCTATACTTGGGAAGAATTGCAGAAAGAATCATATGACAAGTTGGAGATGCTGAGCCTAATTGACATCTTAGTTGACGGCCGCTTCTTGGAAGACAAGAAGGACTTAACTCTGCAATTCCGGGGCTCAAGCAACCAAAGAATTATCGATGTCCAGAAATCCTTGAAAGCTAACAAAGTAGTTATCTGGGACAAGTTGGTTCATTAATCAATAGGTGGTAAGTATGACTTTAGAAGTAAAAGATTTGCACGTTGTCGTCAAAAAAACTGGTGAAGAAATCTTGAAGGGGGTTAACCTAACGATCCCGACAGGGCAGGTACATGCCATTATGGGCCCCAATGGGAATGGTAAGTCGACCTTAGTTTCGACCATCATGGGTTACCCAGCTTATGAAGCAACTCAGGGAACGGTTACCTTTAATGGTGAATCGGTCTTAGATAAACCAGTTAATGAGCGTGCCCAAATGGGGCTTTTTCTGGGGATGCAATACCCGTCGGAAATTCCAGGTGTGAAAAATGCGGATTTCTTGCGGGCAGCCGTAAATGCGACGATGCCCAAGGGTGAAATGATGCCCGTTTTGCAATTTATGCAGCGCTTGAATGAAGCCACCGACCTGTTGGAAATGCCCGATGATATTACTGACCGTTACCTGAATGTCGGCTTTTCTGGTGGTGAAAAGAAACGTAACGAAGTGCTTCAGATGCTGATGCTGCGGCCCAAGCTTGCAATTCTGGATGAAATTGATTCGGGATTGGATATTGACGCCATGCGGATTGTTGCTAAGGGAATCAACAGCTTACGGAGTGCGGAATTTAGTGCGCTCTTAATTACCCACTATGAACGGCTGCTGAAATACGTGGTCCCGGACAAGATTCATATCATGGTCGACGGCCGGATTGTAGATAATGGTGGTCCCGAATTGGCTAATGAACTGGAAAAGAATGGTTACGCAAAATACGAGCAACAGGCGAAAGGTGAGGAAGAATCATGAAGCAGGATTTGCTCTCACAAATAAAATCGGCCGTGCAGGATCAACCGGGATGGCTACAACAGAAGCGTCAGCTGGCCGGACAATTAGCTACGTCATTGTCTAGTAACCATTTTGCAAAGCGGATTGTAGACGAGTGGCAAACACCAGACTTGAGCGTTGTTGACGATGGTCAAGGTGATTGCTCAACGGCTGACTATGTTGATCTGCCGCTCTTTGATGCAGCCCATAAATATTCAGAATTGCTGCAAGAAAACCTGATGGAAAAGGCGATTTTCTGGCAAGATAGTCAGCTCAATGCTCTGCACATGGCGCTGCTTAACGGGGGTCGCTTTATTTACGTGCCGGATGGCAAAATCATTGAAAAGCCGATTGAACTGCATGTGGATTGTCCCATGACCAACTACCACAATTTGATCATCGTTGGCGCTAATGCCCAAGTGACGATTGTGGAACAACAAACGGGCGAAAGTAAGTGTCCGACCTTCTTTGGTACTGAATTATTGCTGGGCGATGGGGCCGTTTTGAACTACTACCAGAGCAACCATTTTACGGCGGACAATAACTGGCAGGCTACCAGGGCCTATCAAGCAGCCGATAGTCAATTAAATATCTACACGGCCTTTTTTGATCACAACGATCTGTTTACCGATACTTTCACGAGCCTAGATGGTGATGGCAGTAACGCTAATGTGAAAACGGTAGCGATTACGAATGGCCATCAGCACCAAGAAGTTCATACCCGGATTGATAATCATGGTCTGCACACGGATGGTGAAATCCAGCAAAATGGGGTGGCACTGGACAGTGGTGTTTTGAATTTCCACGCGGTGGGTAAGATCTATCATGGCAGTCATGAATCAAAGTCGAACCAGGAAAGTCGCTTATTGACGTTGAACCAAGCAAGCCGGGGAGAGACTGACCCGGTTCTCTTGATTGAAGATAATGATGTTGATGCGGGGCACGCGGCTTCGATCGGTAAGGTGGATGCTGACCAGCTTTACTACCTGCAATCGCGGGGCCTGACTTTGCAACAGGCACAGATTTTGCTGACGAAGGGTTTCTTATTGCCAGTCATCAACAAATTCCCAGATAAAGACCTGCGTGAACGGACACAACAAGAATTACTGGATCGTCTGGAGGTGGCAGAATGAGTCAAGATGAAGACAAACGGGCAATTCAAAATTTTGCCAAAGAGCATTATCAGTATGGTTTCCATGATGACGTTAAACCGATTTTCTCGACGGGGGTCGGCTTGAATGAGGATACTGTCAAAGAAATTTCACGGCGCAAACATGAACCAGAATGGATGTTGAAGATTCGTCTGAATGCCTATCATCAGTTTAAAAAAATGGCATTGCCTAAATTCGGTCCTGACTTAAGTAAGCTCGACCTCAGTAAATTGCGTTACTTTCAACGGCCAACTGACCATGTGGCCCGCAGTTGGAATGACGTTCCGGAAGAAATGAAGACGACCTTTCAGAAGATGGGGGTACCACAGGCGGAACGCAAATACTTAGCGGGAGCAACGGCACAGTATGAATCAGAAGTTGTGTATGCCAATTTAAAGCGCGATCTTTCGCGGCAAGGAATCGTGTTTATGGATACGGACACGGCTGTACAGAAGTATCCGGAAATAGTTCGTCAATACTTCGCGCACTTAGTCAAACCAACGGACAACATCTTTGCAGCGCTGAATACGGCCGTGTGGTCTGGTGGTACCTTTATTTATGTGCCAAAGGGCGTGCATGCGGATGCGCCGTTGCAAAGCTTCTTCCGGATTAACGCGGAGAATACGGGCCAGTTTGAACGGACGCTGATCATCGTCGACGAAGGCGCCAGTGTTAACTATGTCGAAGGCTGCACCGCACCGGTTTATTCAGAAGATAGTTTGCACGCAGCGGTCGTGGAAGTCTTCGTTAAACCGCATGCATTCTGCCGTTACACCACCATTCAGAACTGGTCGGCCAATGTCTACAGTCTGGAAACCAAACGGGCGGTCGCTGACGAAGATGCCGTGATGGAATGGGTTGATGGCAACTTGGGATCTAAAGTGACGATGAAGTACCCGAGTGTTTATCTGCGTGGTCGCGGTGCTAAGGGCACCATGCTGTCGATTGCCTTTGCAAATGGTCCCATTGATCAAGATACTGGTGCACGGATGATTCATGAAGCACCAGATACTAGTTCGACCATCATTTCCAAATCGTTGTGTCGTGCGGGGGGGATTTGTGATTACCGTGGTGAGGTCAAGATGAACGAGAATGCACATGGTTCCAGCTCGCACGTGGAATGCGACACCATTATCATGGATGACCAATCCAGCAGTGACACGATTCCTAAGAACCAAGTAGCCATCGGTGATGTGTCGATGGAGCATGAAGCGAAGGTCTCCAAAGTTTCGGAAGAGGAACTATATTACCTGATGAGTCGGGGACTTAGTGAGGAAGAGGCCACTAAGATGATCGTAATGGGCTTTATCGAACCCTTCACTAAGCAATTGCCGATGGAATACGCGGTGGAATTGAACCGGTTAATTGACTTCCAAATGGCTGGCTCGGTCGGTTAATGAATAAAATATAAATTTTTAACGCTTAGGCTGGTAACCAGTCTAGGCGTTTTCCGAACAATATGTGTTTTACAAGCTTCCTAGTTCGTGATAAACTCACTACAATCATCGAGACAATGAAGGCTCGGGAAAAGAGGAAAGAATTGTTATGAACGAGGAAGCAAAAAGCAGTTTGTTAATTGGTCCAGATGATCCGATCGCTAATGGTGAAGCGACCCTCTTAGGATTACAGCACGTGCTAGCAATGGACGTTTACGTGCCACCGATCATTTTGGCGGGGATGCTAGCGATGGGCAGTACTGATTCATCTGGCTTAGTCCAATCAACTTTCTTAGCAGCTGGGATTGGGACGATCATTCAAACTGTGCTCTGCATGAAGATGCCGGTTTCGCAAGGACCATCATTTGTACCACTGGGTGCAGCTGCTGGGGTAGTCCTAGCTAGTGGCGGTCTGAAAGGTCAAGGAATGGCAACCTTAATTGGTGCACTGATTGTTGGCGCCATTGTGCTTATCTTACTGGGTCTGAGTGGTGTTTTCCAAAAGATTATCAACGCACTGGTACCGGCCGTAGTCGGGGGCACAATCATTACTTGTGTGGGCTTGTCACTGATTCCGAGTGCGCTTAATAGTAATATTTTTGAAGCTTCAGGCAATATTTACCAAAACATTGAATTAGCTAGTGCAACGGCCTTAGTAATGCTGATTTGTGTGGGCATTAGCATTCGGTTCCCGAAGGTGCAGAAATTATTCCGTACTGGTTCCATTGTGATTGCTTTGCTGGTTGGTACTCTGATGAGTGCTTCAATGGGCCGGTTCAATTGGTCAACCGTTGCGGCTAGCCCATGGTTCAGTCTTCCATCACGGACGATCTTCCACTGGGGCGTACGTTTTAACTTAACTTCCATCCTGACATTCTTAATTATTTACGCCATTATCACTACTGAAACGACTGGTACCTGGTTTGCGATGGGCGCCGTTACCAATCACACAATTTCTAACCGTCAATGGAACCACGGGATTGTTGGTGAAGGATTGAGCTGTTTAGTGGCCGCTTTAAGTGGGACAACTCCGGTTACCGGTTACTCCACTAACGCCGGGATCATTTCCATTACGGGAGTTGCTTCCAAGAAGGTCTTCGTTGCTGCTGGGGGCTGGTTCATCCTGTTAGGTTTCTTCTCCAAGCTGTCCGCATTCTTGGCCGCTATTCCGGCACCGGTCATTGGTGGTGTCTTTGCCATCATTACCGTCACGATCATGCTGAACGGCCTGAACGTCATTCGGGGATTAAAGACCGCTCCTGGTGACTTATACGTCATCGGTTTACCGATCATCCTGACCTTGGCTATCACTTTCTTGCCAAAGCACGTGGTTAACGCCGCACCACAAATGGTGCAATACTTGTTAGGTTCACCAATTGCGATTGCTGCACTGGCAGCCATCATCTTAAACTTGCTGATGCCACGGCGGGCTTACCAATCAACATTGGCATAACAGACAGCTATATGAAATAGAAGAAAAAAAGAAATACTCTAACAAATAGTGGATGAACTGGCGTCGTAAAACGTCAGCTCATACTAATTAAGCGTGTTCATGAAGTTAACCAGAACTTCAGGCACGCTTCTTTTATTGTCTAAATGGAAGCAAATTATTCGTTACAATATTACGTGCATTTTACTAAATAGCCTTTTTTTCTGGTGCTTTGCCGGTGTCAACCAAAAAAACTAGGAGAAATTTGGGAAAATTTGGTAATTAGATTACAAAGGCGAACGGTAACCGACCACACGTTCGCTAAACCGCTTATTCCGTATCAGATAAGGGAACAGCCAATTTAGGCATACATAAAATCGCCACTTATATTACAAAAAATTACAAAGAAGTGTTTTTTTGCAAATTAGCAGTAATTGGGGCGTAATTACTAAGGTCTATAGTAGTAACCGTTGATAAGTTATTGAATGCAACTACAGATTTTAAAGAAAAGGATGTTTTAATTTATATGAAGTTCAATAAGAAAGCTATTAAAGTTGCTGCTGTTGTTGCCGGTGCCGTTGCTTTTGGTACTGCCGCAACTGCTACTTCCGCAAATGCCGACTCGATTTACACCGTACAATCAGGCGACACGCTTTCTGGCATTTCCTACAAGTTAGGACATGATTTAACTTTTGTTGACACATTAGCCAGCAAGAACCAGATTGCTAACAAGGACCTGATCTACGTTGGTCAAAAGTTGGTAATCACCGATGATGGTGAAGTTGCTCCTGCTACTGCACAACAGGCTGCTAACTTGCCATCAGCTACTAGTCAAAACACTGCTACTGCAAGCAGCGCCGCTAGTTCAACTAATGCAGGTACTGCAACTACTGCTGGTCAAACTTACAATGCTAGTTACACTTCCAGTGTTGCTGGTGACGATGCTGTTGCTAAGGCATGGATCGCCGCTCGTGAATCTGGTGGTAACTATGGTGCTCAAAACGGTCAATACATCGGTAAGTACCAGTTATCTGCATCTTACCTGAATGGTGACTACTCTGCTGCTAACCAGGAACGGGTAGCTGACCAATACGTTGCTAGCCGTTATGGTTCATGGACCGCTGCACAGGCATTCTGGCAGTCACATGGTTGGTACTAAAATTAACAATTAATATTAACGATTAAAGGAATGGTGGCCACCATTCCTTTTTATTTGCTACACGTATGATTAATGATTCATATATAACGCTAAGGTCAAAGAATATTTTGGACCATGACACGAATTTATAAAGTGGGTAAAGCCTACGCTCAAGCGGCGTCAGCACTGTTTGGTCAAGATTGGTTAAAAATGATTAGCACTCTGAGACATTAATTGCTAAAAATCTCTTGTTTTCTTAAATTAAGGGTTTACCATATAAATTGTAAGGAAGGAAATAAGGAATAAAAAATAAATTTGAAAGGGATGTTTTTTATGGCTAACGATTTACAACGTCGTGATAACTTCTTTGATGACATGATGACCATGCGGGATTTGTTTAATAACAACTTCTTCCCGGCAATGAAGAGCAACTACATGAAGAGTGACGTTACCGAGACCGATAAAGGCTACCAAGTAAAGATTGATATGCCTGGCTTTGACAAGAAGGACATCCACGTTAACTACGACAATGGTCTGTTAACGGTTAGTGGTCACCGTGAAACATTTGATGATGCTGCTGATAAGGATGGTCAGGTTATTCAATCTGAACGTCGCTATGGTCAGATGAGTCGTTCTTACCGTCTGCCAAACGTTGACCTGAAGAAGGTTAACGCTAAGTATAATGAAGGCGTGCTTGAATTAGACTTGCCAAAGATCAGTGAAGAAGACAGGGGCAGTCATATCGAAATTCAGTAATTGATAGGGCAGCTGCATAAGTAACTGTGTCATTCAATCTCCCAATAAAGACAAGAACCGTGGCACCTGCTTACCGGGTGGCACGGTTTTTATGTATTCGGCTAACACAAAACCCCGTTTGCCAAGTTGCAAACGGGGTTTTGTGTTTTCATAGAATTAAATTATTTTTGTTCTGGACGCGGTTCTTCATTGCGTGGCGTTTTTTGTTGTACTACCGGGTGTTCCGCAATCCCAGAAGGAAAGTCCTTATCAATTTCCTTTAAAATTGGTAGCAAAATGTTGATATATTCCTGGTAGGCCTTAACGGGGTTAGAAACGTCATTACGTTTTGCCATTAAAGCTACTGCCATATCATGGGCACGTTGTTCGTTAGAAATCATTATTATCCTCCTCAGTCCTCATGCTGATCATGGTTAGCCAACCCCAGCTTATACTGACAATCGGGGCAGAGACCATGTACCTCGACATCGCTTCTGGTGACCAAGTAATTAGTTTCACTGCGGGTTAGGTGAGCTAATTGCTTTGTGATGTCATTGAATTGTTCATTCATTACATCGGTGATTTTACCACAATTATCACAGATGACGTGAAAGTGCGGATGGCCAAAGTAGTCATAGTGCACCGACTCATCACCATTTTTCAATTCGATGACCAGCTGGTAATTCACTAGCAATTTGACGGTATTGTAGACGGTAGCCATACTGATACTGTCATCGCTCTTCTTTAAATCATTGAAGATCATTTCAACGGTTGGATGAGTGTGGTGTGTGATAAGGTAGTTTAGAATTGTTTTTCTTTGTGGAGTTAAACGAACTTTATTTGCTTGCAGACGTTTGATTGCACGAGCCAATTCGGTCACAGCCATAAGTACACACCCCTTCATTTACGTATTACCATTTACGGTTTTCTACTTTCTAGTATATCATTTACATAAAGCCAAGGGAAACATATAATAGTATTTGCTGATAATAATCATTCTAAATAAGGGGAAGTCGAATATGTCTGAACAAGTTGATCAAGCAGGAAAACCATATAGTCGTTTTTGGTTTATTCTGACGTTATTGTTAGGTACCTTTACAATGTCAATTAGTCAGTCGTCATTGTCAACGGCCTATCCGACGTTGATGCAGAATTTTGGCATTTCCGCTGATACGGTTCAGTGGCTGACGACGGGATTCATGCTGGTAATGTGTGTCAGCATGCCGATTAGCCCATGGATGCTAAACAACCTGACTTTTCGACAAATGTTTATTGGTGCGCTGGCACTCTTCGATATTGGGTCATTAATGATTTTGTTCACACCAGCATCGTGGGGCGTTTCGGGCTTTTGGTTCATGATGATTGGGCGAACAATGGAAGCCTTTGCCGTAGGGGTGCTTTTTCCTTCCTACCAAACAGTTCTTTTGGAGATCACGCCGGAGGATCAGCGGGGGACCACAATGGGAGTTGCCGGCTTAGTAATGGGCTCGGCTCTTGCTTGTGGACCAATCATTTCGGGAATTGTCCTGAAATTCTTCTCTTGGAAATCACTGTTTATCCTGTTCATGATCATCATCACTGCCGTTTTGATCATGTCCTGGCTAGGCCTGATTCGCAATGTAATGCCTAGACATGAAAGTTCACTAGATTGGCTGTCGGTTTTCTTATCTCTAGGACTGATTGGCATGATGTACGTCCTTAACCAAGTTGGCAAAGGCAAGGCTAACTGGGCCATGAATGGTATCATTTTGGTGATTAGTATTCTGGCAATTATTGCTTTTTGCTGGCGACAATTTCATCTGCCAACGCCACTGCTGGAATTACGTGTTTTAAAGACGTTCAACTATGATTTAGCAATTTTACTGACGGGAATTTCGTACGTTGCCTTAATTGTCGTTACCATCATTTTCCCCCTCTACTATCAAGGCGTATTAAAAGTCAGTCCGTTTGTGTCTGGCATGTCGTTGGTACCGGGGGCGATCTTTCTCAGTATCTTGAACCCCTTGACAGGGAAATTAGCAGACAAACTAGGCTTTAAATTAACCTTGCGGATTGGCATGCTCATGATTGTCTGCGGTTGGATTGCCGGACTCTTCTTAATTTCAAAGCAGAGTCTTTTAGGGATGATTATTTGTGCGATGATCATTGAAGGCGGCAATGCGTTTGTGATGATGCCTGCTGTCACACTGGGTGCCAACTCACTGTCGAATGAATTAGTTTCCCATGGAACTGCAGTGATTACGACTATTCGCCAAGTATTAGGATCAGCAGGGGTGGCCATTACCACCATGATATTGACGAGTTTAACTACTTCTGGACAGCATGCGGGCCTATCCAAACTGGATGCATCTTTACACGGTTACCGGGCAGTGTTTATTGTGATGATTATTATTGAATTATGTGGTTTGTTCTTGGCATTAATTCTAAAAGATGAGAAAACAGCTAAAACTCGTAATTAAGTATTGAAAACTTAGATTAGGAGTTGATCACATGGCAACTGATTACCCATCCTGGGTCGATGATTCCTTAATGAAGGACTATTATGATAATTATTGGGATCAGCCCACACATGATGAGCGCTGTCTGTATGAAATGCTTTGCTTAGAACTTTTTCAGGCGGGTTTAACTTGGAAAACGGTTTGGAAAAAGCGCAAGGGTTTTGAACGCGCCTTTGCTAACTTTGATGTTGATCAAGTAGCTGCTTTTGGGGAAGAGCAGGCAGCTGCCCTCAAACAAGATACTGGCATTATTCGTAACCGTCTTAAAATTCAGGCGACCATTAATAATGCGCAAGTATTGCAAAAATGGCACCAGAATGGTAAAAGCTTAAATGATTTTATATGGGGATACGTTGACGGTAAATCACGGATGTTTCACTATCAATCCAGTACCGATTTGCCAGCTAGCGATGAATTGTCAAAAAAGATTAGCAAAGATATGAAAAAGGCCGGTTTCCGTTTTGTAGGCCCGACTATCATCTTTTCATATTTGTGTGCCGTTGGTATTTACCAGGTAAAAGTTGATGAGTGGTAATCGAAAGGGAGCGTGACAGAAGTCATTTATGACTTCGTAGTCACGCCCCCGCGAGCATAAATAGGCCTCAAGCGTTCGAAGAAATCCGAACACTTGAGGCCATTTGTGTACCGCGCTGTTGACTTTTTATCTATATAACAGACTTAAGTCACAACGTCCTTTTTGCGCTTTAATTCCAATAGATTAAAACAATCACCAGCATCTGAGCCAAACTAAAAAGGATAAATGAAGGATGCCGGTTGCGGTTGAACAGGATTAACAGCCAAATTCCCGCAACAATGATAATTGCTAAATAAAGCTGCCAACGCAGGGGACGGGTCAATGCCAAGATGATTAAAATGACGGCCAAGACGGTTAAAATGGGGAAAGCAAAAGGCTGCTTTTCTAAAAAGAAGGGGGCCATAAAGAACCAGCAGCTCGCCATGACGGGCAGCAAGAAAGACACAATTTCCCATGAGATGAAGTGGAGACTGGAATAAGCACAGAAACTGCCAATGGACAATGACACTAAAATGCCGAAAGTAAGCAAACCATACCAATTATTAAATTGAAGCCATGGTGTCTGCGATAAAAGGAGAAAAATGGGCAAAAGCAGTAACAGTCCTATAATAACGGGAAACTTATTGAAGCCTAGCAAAACAACGATGATGCTTAGGATAGTGGGCAGACAAGATAGTAAGGACTTGAAATGGCCGTAAACAATTAAGGTGACTGCCAAACCGATACATACTTCGTAGGCAAATAACCAGCCCATATTGGTATTAAAGTGATTACCAGAAATGCCGACGACATATGCAAATGGGGCATACGACCAGGCAATCAATAAGATGAGGACGGAAGCGAAAATTGATTTCCAACGATCGGTTAATAACTCGTCTTTTAACTGTTTAATCAAACTAGACATTCCTTCCGTAAAAGTACAGTATGCGAATTATATATTCTAAAGTTTATTTGCATCAGCTTCTACGCTAATGTTGGTCTGGACCGCAGTGGACACAACTTGGAACCAATTGTCAATCGTTTCCAAGCTTGGTCTTGTCGTAAGCGTTTTTACAACGCTTACGACAATGTCACTGCTGAGTCCCAACGCGTCAACTGATGCCTTTTTTGAATTGACAATCATTGTGATCAATATATTATGGTTTGTTTGAATTATTAGTATATGGGTTAATAATAGGCTGCATAATATATCTAGTTATTTATCAAAATAACTATGGTGCACATAAAAGTAAGTATAGCAGATCTGTGCCGTTGATTTGAATGTGTTTCATGATTTGTGATAAGATGTTTCTCGTTATGGAGCAAATTCCCGATGGGAGGAGGGGTAACCCTTCGCTGCCTTGTAACCGCAAGAACTCTAGTTTCAGTTTTAAATGGGGGAATTATTAATAATGACAGAAAAACACTTATTTACGTCCGAATCAGTTTCTGAAGGACACCCGGACAAAATCGCTGATCAAATTAGTGATGCTATTCTGGATGCGATGCTTGAGCAGGACCCTAAGTCACGGGTTGCTGTAGAAACTTCCGTTACTACCGGTTTGGTACTGGTCTTCGGTGAAGTTTCTACCAAAGCTTACGTTAACATTCAGCAGGTCGTGCGGGACACGATTCGGCGGATAGGCTATACGGACGGCAAATATGGCTTTGATGCCGATGGCTGTGCCGTGATTACTGCGATCGATGAACAATCACCTGACATTGCCCAAGGGGTAGACGACTCTGTCGAAACCCGTGAAGGTAATGAAGACCCACTGGACAAGATTGGTGCCGGTGACCAAGGGTTGATGTTTGGCTATGCTACGGATGAAACACCAGAATACATGCCATTAGCATTGATGCTTAGCCACCACTTAATGGTGTACATCACTAAGCTGCGTAAGGAAGGCAAGATCCCTTACCTGCGTCCGGATGCTAAGGCCGAAGTCACGGTGGAATATGATGACAACAACCATCCTTTCCGGGTAGACACGGTTGTTTTGAGTACGCAGCATGATCCTGATGTTAGTCTGGACCAGATTCGCAAAGACGTGACGGAAAAGGTCATCAAGCATGTTATTCCAGCGGAATTACTGGATGATCAGACCAAGTACCTGATTAACCCAACCGGTCGTTTTGTAATCGGTGGTCCACAAGCGGATGCTGGTTTGACTGGTCGGAAGGTCATCGTTGATACTTACGGTGGTGCTGCTCACCATGGTGGTGGTGCCTTCTCTGGTAAGGATGCTACGAAGGTTGACCGGAGTGCTTCATACGCTGCCCGTTACATTGCAAAGAACTTAGTTGCTGCCGGCTATGCCAAGAAGCTGGAAATCCAGATTGCTTATGCAATTGGGGTTGCACAACCAGTTTCCATCGCCATTGATACGTTTGGTACGGGCACCAAGTCTGACGAAGAATTGATTACCGCAGTGCGGAAGGTATTTGACTTGCGTCCTGCCGGGATCATCAAGATGCTGGATCTGGAACGGCCAATCTACGAAAAGACTGCTGCTTATGGTCACTTCGGCCGAACCGATGTTGATCTGCCTTGGGAACACTTAGACAAGGTTGATGCATTGAAGCATATTTTAGGCTAATTCACATATATAATTTAAGCTCGTCTTCTTGAATAGTGGACGAGCTTTTTTATTTTCGGATATTGATCATTTGTGGAAGATACGATCTGAGCGCTAATTCTTTGTTGCAGTCAATTGGTTGATTTTCAGTGTGACCAGGTTCAGTCCAGTTAAAATGACCACCCCTAGTGACCAACCTGCTAACACATCGCTAGGATAATGGGCGCCGACAAATACTCGTGAAAAACCGATCATCAGGATTAATACGATGAGGATACCATTAATTAGGTATTGCCACCCCTGATGGTGAACCCAGCGGCTAGTGATGATCATTATTGAGCCAAAAACAAGGACCGCCGTTAATGAATGGCCACTAGGAAAGCTGAAGCCGCTGTAGTGCATCAGCACATTGGTAAATGGTCGCGGTCGACGCACGATGATCTTAATTAAGTGGTTCAACATAATCCCGCCAAAGATACTAATTGAGATCTGTAAACCAAGGTGCCAGTCCCGGGTTAAAAAGGCGAGCAGAGATATTCCACAAGCCCAGGTGAAGGATGCCTGGGCATTGAATAAACTGGTATATTGCCGCCAAAAAGCATTAGCTAGGGGCGCATGATAATTATTTACCCACAGCCTGATACTGGTATCAAATCGTGTCAGCTGCTGGGGTACAATTAAAATGAAGCCTAATAGGATAAGAAAAATAATTAGACTAATGATGAAAAGCCATTGGCTAGTGCGTTTATTCATGGTGGTTACTCCTTTAATTACCCTTATATCCTACCAAAAGTCACGTTAATCTGCTTGCATTTATCCCTTAAAGTTGCTATGATACGCGTAATATCTGATCACGAAGGGAATAGTAGCTGCTGTTAGTCATTCAGAGACTGCATGGTGCTGAAAATGCAGGGCAAGCAGTAGTGAACTGGCCCATAAATCGACTATTGCTGAATCCGAGTAAGCAATAGCGTTGGCCGCGTTAAAGCTTCTAAGAGCTACTTTTAGTAGAATTACGGGTGGTACCGCGGATATTTTTCGTCCTGTAGATGTTAAACATCTACAGGACTTTTTTTGATCAGAAAATGTTGCTAGTGAGTTAAAAGGAGCGAAATTATGGCATACGATCATTCAGCAATTGAGAATAAATGGCAGCGTTACTGGGATCAGCATGATACCTTTCACGCTACGATTAACAAGGACAAGAAAAAATATTATGTTCTTGATATGTTCCCATACCCATCTGGTCAGGGATTGCACGTGGGTCACCCTGAAGGTTACACGGCTACTGATGTGATGGCCCGGATGAAGCGGATGCAGGGCTTTAACGTGCTGCACCCAATGGGCTTTGACGCTTTTGGCCTGCCAGCTGAGCAATACGCATTAAAGACGGGGCATAATCCAAAGGGCTTCACGAACAAGAATATTGACCACTTCCGCAAGCAGATTAAGTCTTTAGGCTTTTCTTATGATTGGGATCGCGAAGTTAACACGACGGATCCGAAATACTATAAGTGGACGCAGTGGATTTTTGAACAGCTCTACAAGAAGGGCCTGGCCTACGAAAAGGAAACGATGGTCAACTGGGCACCTGATTTCATGGGTGGTACCGTTGTGGCCAACGAAGAGGTTGAAGACGGTAAAACCAAGCGTGGTGGCTACCCCGTTTACCGTAAGCCAATGAAGCAGTGGATGCTGAAGATTACCGCCTACGCGGATCGTTTGATTGATGACCTGGACCTGATTGACTGGCCAGAAAACATCAAGGAAATGCAGCGTAATTGGATTGGTCGTTCTGAAGGGGCAAAGGTTTACTTCCAAGTTGCTGATCATGATGATCAAAAGATTGAAGTTTTCACTACTCGTGCCGACACACTGTTTGGTGCGTCCTACATTGTCTTAGCACCAGAATTAGACTTGGTTAACGCCATTACGACGCCGGAACAAAAGGCCAGCGTTAAGGCTTACCAGGAAGAGGCTTCACGGCGTTCCGATCTGGAAAGAACGGACTTGAACAAAGATAAGACAGGTGTATTTACCGGTGCTTACGCCATTAACCCAGTTAACGGCGAAAAGTTACCAATCTGGATTTCTGATTATGTATTGGCTTCATACGGTACTGGTGCCGTGATGGCCGTTCCTGCTGGTGACCAACGGGATTACGACTTTGCCAAGAAGTTTGACCTGCCAATCAAGCCAATTATTGAAGGCACCGACCTTTCTAAAGAGGCCTTTGCTGGCGATGGCAAACACATTAATTCTGGCTTCCTGGATGGGTTAAACATTGAACAGGCCAAGGCTAAGATGATTGACTGGCTGACAGAACACCATGCGGGTGGCAAGAAGGTTAACTACCGTCTGCGTGACTGGATCTTTAGTCGGCAACGCTACTGGGGTGAACCAATTCCGGTTATTCACTGGGATGATGGTACGACCTCATTAGTTCCAGAAGATGAATTACCGCTGAAGCTGCCGGACACCGACAACATTGAACCTTCCGGCACTGGGGAATCACCACTGGCTAAGATTAAGGACTGGGTCAACGTTTACGACAAGAATGGTCGCCATGGTTTGCGGGAAACCAACACGATGCCACAATGGGCTGGTTCATCATGGTACTGGCTACGTTACACGGATCCGCACAACGACCAAGCCTTTGCATCCAAGGAAGCCTTGGATTACTGGTCACCAGTTGACCTGTATGTTGGTGGTTCCGAACACGCCGTATTACACTTGCTGTACGCGCGTTTCTGGCACAAGTTCCTTTACGATCTGGGCTTAGTACCAACGCCAGAACCATTTATGAAGCTGGTTAACCAAGGAATGATCCTGGGGTCAAACCACGAAAAGATGTCCAAGTCCAAGGGCAACGTGGTTAACCCTGACGACATCGTGGACCAATATGGTGCTGATACGCTGCGGCTTTACGAAATGTTCATGGGACCTTTGGAAGAAAGTGTTCCGTGGGATGAAAAGGGCCTGCATGGTGCTAACAAGTGGGTTCACCGTGTATGGCGCTTACTGATGGATGATAACAACCACCTGCGCGACCGGGTTTCGACCTTCAATGACGGCAAGCTGGATAAGATCTACAACCAGACCGTGAAGAAGGTTACGGACGACTATGAACGGATGCATTTCAACACCGCCATTTCGCAACTGATGGTGTTTGTCAATGAAGCATACAAGGTTGACGACCTGCCTGTTGAATACATGGAAGGCTTCGTTAAGATGCTGGCACCGATCATGCCACACATGGCCGAAGAACTGTGGAGCCACTTCCACGAAAGTGACACAATTACTTACCAGCCATGGCCAACTTATGATGAAAGTAAGTTAATCGAAAAGAACGTCGAAGTAATTGTACAGGTTAACGGCAAGGTTCGGGCTAAGCTGCAGATGCCAAAGGATGATGACAAAGACGATGTCCAAAAGCAAGCATTAGCTGATGAACACGTTCAGAAGTTTGTGGATGGCAAAGATATCAAGAAGGTCATTGTTATTCCAAACAAGATCGTTAACATCGTAGTTAAATAAGCGTTTTAAAGTTTTAATGGACTCTAGCAGTTATTTAAAAATGCTGGGGTCCATTAATCTATTTACCTAGCAATAATCAGGGCTACGTTTTGGCATTAATTAAGGAGGGGTAAATTATGGCAGATAGTAAAGTTGCTTACCCAGCGATCATTCAACCCAGCGATCACCAAACCAAAATTCACTTTCCAGATTTGCCAGCAGCGGATGTGGTGGATCCTGATGCACAGCATGCACTCTTGCGGGCGAAAATTGGCTTGGCAATTGTCATTATTGACTTGGAGAGCCATTATGAAACTGTTCCTTCACCTTCCAGCTTAGCAGACGTTAAGGCACAGGTAGGGACCGATGCCCAGGTTGAATTGATTTGGACCGACCTCAGTCAATATTAAAGATTTCTATCAATAATAAAAAACATTATTGCGTAGGCATTTGGGACAGGATAAAATAAAACGGATTGTTTATTTTAAACGTTAGAAGGGTGTAGAGGATGCAATCTCATAATCAAGGGCCGTCAACAAAGCAGGCTAACCAGACATTCCAAGATTCACGAAATAAAATGCTGTCTGGATCTGCTTGGATGACGGCTGGCAGTATCATGTCACGAATCCTGGGAGCCATTTATGTGATTCCATGGGTTACGTGGTTCGGTGCATATAGTACACAAGCGAATGCGTTATTTGCTAAGGGGTATAACCTGTATAGCATGTTCTTAACAATAGCGACAGCAGGTATTCCATCGGCAATGTCAAAGCTGGTTGGCCATTATAACGGTCTTAACCAATACATTGTTAGTAAACGTTTCTATCACACCGGAATTTATGTTTCGATGGCAATGGGGGTCGTGTGCGCGACCATCATGGGTTTTGGAGCTAATATATTGGCTGATGGAGATGCTAATGTGGTGCCGGTTGTCCGTTCCTTGGCATGGGCAGTGTTGATCATCCCGCTAATGAGCATCACACGGGGCTTTTTGCAAGGCTACAACTGGATGGCTCCTTCTGCGATGTCCCAGTTTATTGAACAACTGTTCCGAGTTATTTACATGCTGGCAGCTACTTATCTGATCATGAAGATTCAGAAAGGTAGCTGGGTAGCGGCAGTCACGCAATCCACATTTGCAGCGTTTATTGGTGCTTTAGGTGCCATCATGGTCCTAGCGTACTCTTATATGCACCATTCTCGTGAGATGAATCAATTAGTTCGTGATGGTGAATCAGATCCGGGAGTTTCAACGTTTGACCTGATCGTTAAAATTGTTTACCAATCAATTCCGTTCATTATCATTGAATCGGGAATTATCATTTACCAATTGATTGATCAATATACCTTTAATCGGATGATGAAGTGGTTTGGTAGTTACACAAATTACCAGTTAAATGCGGTTTATGCATTGTTCTCATTCAACGCAAACAAACTGTATATGATCATTATTTCGTTTGCGTCTGCATTGGCAGTCACCGCCATCCCGTTGTTGGCTACCGCCCGTGCACAAAATAACCAGGAAAGTATGCGTAAACAGATCGAAAATGCCCTCTTAATGTTCTACTTCGTAATGATCCCGGCAACTCTGGGAGTCGAAGCAGTCGCTTCACAGTTGTACACCGTCTTTTATCGCTATGATGCTGCTGGAATCACAGTTTTACAATTTGCTGCCTTTGTTTCGATTCCGATGGGGATGTACACAGTAGCTGCAGCGATGATGCAGGGGATTTCAGAAAATCGGCGGATGATCAAATTTCTTTTTATTGGCATCATCATTAAATTCATTCTGCAGGCGCCATGCATTTGGTTGTTGCAAGGATTGGGGCCATTAATGGCGACAGGTTTGTCGATGTTTGTTGTCAACTACTTGATCCTGCACTCTTTCAACATGGAATTTGGCTTGCACTTTAACGATATGGCTAAGACAACTAATCAAATTTTGGCTTATTCCTTAATTATGTTCATTGTAGTTAAGGCATTAATGATGGCATTAGGAATTTTCATTAGTCCTTATGGGCGATACACAGCCTTCTTCTTACTAGTGATCGGCGTAATGGTCGGGGTTGCTGTTTTCACCTACTTGGCACTACGTTACCGCTTAGCTGATCAAATGTTGGGTGCACGCGTTGATGGTATTCGAAATCGTCTTCATATTCAGTAATCTTGATTTCAGAACATAAAACGGGCGGCAGGAGTCATATTTGACCCTTGCCACCCGTTTTCTTTACATTTTTTAATTCAAATATTGGTCTAATGTAGTCAAAACCCCATCATGGTTATTATCGGCCTGTGCGGTGAAGTTGGCAGCGTCGCGCGCAGCTAAACCGCCATTAGGCATCACGAAACTGTAGTGAGCTAATTTAAGCATCGAAACGTCATTGGCGCCGTCCCCGAAGGCAGCTAGCTCGTCACCACTAATGTTCCAATCCTTCATCAATTGGCGCAGTGCCCAGCCCTTGTTGATGCCCGGAATGGTTAAATCCATCGAGCTATTACCACTGGGCGTGATAGCCAATTCATTGCCAAACTCGCTTTGCAAGTGTTCTTGAGTAGCCGGTACGTCGTCATCATCGATTAGAAATGATGCTTGGAAAAAATGGTCATCAGGTAGGGTAGACCATGAATCAACGCGGTGAAGCACCGGGTAATAAAACGACAAGTGGTCGATTACTGTCGGATCAGCATTATATGCAATGTATCCGCCCTTGATTCCTGATAAAACAGGGGATAAGTGCATGGATTTTACCAAAAAGCTGATCATGTCGTGAGCTAGGTGTTCGTCCATCGTCTTGGTGATGAGCGGCTGGTTATTATCATCGACCTGTGCGCCGTTTTCCGCAACAACGGTTAACTTATCCAGATCATCGGGGAAAAAGCGCTGCAGGCACAGCAATGGGTCGCCAGAGGCAATCACAAAACGGATGTCTTGTTCTTGGCATTGATTTAGGATCTGATTGAAGTGGTCACGGTTGAAGTGCTTGTGGTCATCTAAAAAAGTGCCATCCATATCAACGGCAATTGCTTTAAAAGGTACTGTCATAATTTCTCCTTTAGTGATGAATTAGTTTAAAAAACCAATCTGATGGTCTTGATCTTGATCGGAAATCTTTTTCATGAATTGGGGCAAGGCCATGCTGATCTGGTGAGGCAAAACGATGTATTGATCTTGGGCAATCTGGTCAGCAACGGCACTGTGCGCATACGTGGCAGCGAGGACAGCATCAGTCAGGTGATCACGGAACTGAGCGGTAAAGCCGCCCACCATTCCGGCCAAAGTGTCACCCATACCGCCGATTGCCTGGGCAGCAGAACCATTGGGCAGCTGGTAGGTGTCTTTTTCAGTATAAATTTCCGTGTGGTGCTTCTTTAACACGACGATGCCACCCAATTGATCAACCTTTTTCCGGTTCACTGCTTCTGCTTGATCGCTAATTTTAATACCGGATAGCCGTTGCCATTCCATTTGGTGAGGGGTAAAGATCAAGTGCCCCTTTGGTAATGGAATGTCTTCTTTGGCCATTAAAGTGATCGCTGAGCCGTCAATGACTACAGCTTGTTGTGGCTGGGTGTGGGTAAATACATTGTCTAAAACAGCCCGACTTTCGCGTTCTTCACCTAAACCGGGACCGATTACAACCGTATTCACCTTTTCTACTATATTAGCAACGGCTTCTTGGTCATCAAAGTCAATGACCATGGCTTCGGGTAAGTTTGCATGCAAAGGTGCGGCATTCTTCTTATCTGTGGCAACGGTCACTAATCCGGCACCGCTATAAACAGCCGCAGTGGTGGCCATAATGATTGCTCCACCAAACTGGTGGTTACCGCCGACCAGCAGGATTTTACCAAAAGTTCCCTTAAAACTTTCCGGCGGACGCGGCTTAATTACTTTCGTTAAAATTGAATCATCTAAGACTTGCATATGTGTGATGCTCCTTTTAAATACCTAGATGTCTTTACCTTAAGTGAGATTACCACATATGGTATCATATTGCTAAACGTCTTTAGAGGAGAATTTATCATGATAGATTGGTTAAAAATTGCGCAAGACCAAAAACAGGACTTCTTGCAGGACTTGACTACTATGCTGAAGATCAAGAGTGTCCGCGATGATAATCAGGCAACAGCGGACGCACCATTAGGACCTGGCCCTACGGAAGCGTTAAAAGCATTCTTAAAGATGGCGCAACGGGATGGCTTTACGGCGAAAAACATTGATAATGTCGTTGGTTACGCTGAGATTGGTAGTGGTGACGAAACGGTAGCTATTTTGGCCCATGTGGACGTAATGCCAGCTGGTAATGGCTGGGATAGCGATCCCTTTGATCCTGTTATCAAAGATGGTAACTTAATTGCGCGGGGCGCTTCTGATGATAAGGGCCCTGGCATGGCTTGTTACTATGCCTTAAAGACTTTGAAGGAAATGGGTACGAAGTTCAATAAGAAGATTCGCTTCATCGTTGGTACTGATGAAGAAAGCAATTGGACAGGAATGCACCACTACTTTGCTACTGAACCGGCACCAACAATGGGCTTTTCCCCAGATGCGGAATTTCCACTAATTAACGGTGAAAAGGGGCAAGTGTCGATTCTATTGGATATGGACGCCAATAATGATGGCAATGATCAATTGAAATCCTTTAATGCTGGTTTACGGTTCAATATGGTGCCGCGCGAAGCTGAAGCAGTTGTTGCCGTCAATGATGTTCAAGACACGCAAAAGAAGTTTTCGGCTTTCTTAGCTGCCAATCCGGTAGAAGGTCAGTTAAGTAACGAAGCAGATGGTCTGCACTTACAGTTAATTGGTAAGGCAGCCCACGGAATGGAGCCGGAAAAGGGCATCAATGCCGGTACCTACTTGGCACTTTTCTTGACCCAACTGCAACTGGGTGGCAATGCAAAGTCATTTGTCGATTTTATTGCTAAGTACTTGCATGATGATACCAGGGGTCACCATCTTAATGTGGCATGTACAGATGACGTGATGGGTGAAATGACAATGAATGTCGGGCTGCTTTCATTTGAACAAGGCGGTCATGCACACATTGATATGAATTTCCGTTATCCAAAGGGCGTTGAACCTGAGAAACTGCTGCAGGCAATCCAACCGTTAGCAAACCTGTACCACTGCCAGGCTAGCTATAACGGCTTTGAAAAACCTCACTATGTTGATCCAAGCGACCCCATCGTTACTACTTTAATGAATGCTTATACTGAGGTAACGGGGGATCAAGCTGCCCAACCGGAAGTCGTTGGTGGCGGGACTTATGGCCGTCTGATAAAACGTGGCGTTGCATTTGGCGCTTTAATGCCTAACACGCCGAATACCATGCACCAAGCCAATGAATTTCAACCAGTCGACGACCTGATTATGTCAATGGCGATTTACTTAAAAGCAATTCATGACCTTGCCAGCAAATAATCACCAATAATCATGGTAAAATAAAAGTGTAAGTAATTGACGAAATTGAGGTGATTAGGATGAGTGTATACAAGAATGTGTTAGTTGGTATTGATGGTTCTAAGCAGGCCCAAATGGCTTTTGATAAAGCAGTGTCGGTTTGTAACCAGAATCAAGCACAACTGTATTTGCTTTGTGTAATCAATGGCGAACATTACCCAACTGCTGTGGGTTACGGGATTGTCGATAAGCATATGTATGATGCCGCAGAAGCTAAGATGAACAAGAACTTAGAAGAATTAGCCAAGAAGGCACATGAAGCTGGTATTGAAAACGTACATACTGAAGTTGTCGTGGGCAATGCCAAGGTTGTGTTGACTGAACATTACCCAAAGAAGCATTATATTGACCTCATCGTCGTTGGTGCTACGGGATTAAACGTCATTGGGCGGATGATCGTTGGTTCTACGGCTGCTTACGTGGTTCGTGAGTCACCATGCGATGTCATGGTGGTTAAGACTGACCAGAAGAATAAAGAAGTTCATGTAGACCAAGTATCATATCCTGATGTTTAATTTTAGTTGGCCATTTAAAGATACTTAACATGGTCGATTTGTCATTAATAAGATGAGGAAAAAGTGAATTTATGAGGACGCTCTTGCAAAAAGGCGCCCTTTTGTTATAGTGGAAGGCACCTAATATATCACGAATGCGCACTAAAAGTTTTGTATATAAAGTGATATGATACTTAAGTTAGTCGGTGATTTAAACATTGGCAAATAGATTTTTGGGGAGTTATTTATGAAGAAAGGAACACGAATTGCCTGGACCGCGATAGGAATTATCGTTATCGTATTAGGCCTGAACTATTGGTACCAAGCAACTCATTTTAATAAGCACGTCACTGTAAATGGGGTGGCAGTTGGCGGTATGAATGCTCAGCAAGCTTATCACAAACTGTCCTCCACAAAGATCAGCAATAACGTTTATTTGAATGGTCATAAAATATACACTGGCATAGCACACGATGCTGGTTTTACTAGTGCCGATCAAGTCAAAGTAAAGGCAGCATTGAAGAAGCAGGTTACCTTTTTTCCAAGCAGCAAGCAGCGCTCATTGACTATTCAGCCAAGCAATGCTAATAAGAGTGCTGCAAAAGAGATGCGGGCAGCTGTCAACGACAAAATAGCCATTTTAAACCAAACGCGTACAAAACCCGTTGATGCAAAAGTCACTTGGGCAGACAATCATGTGTCAGTGATTCAGCCAAAGAAGGGTAATTACTATGATGAACAGCGGTTGGCCAATTACTTACGTCATCATCAATATGATGCAACAATCAAGCTGCCAACTTACTACTTGCAGCCTTTGGGACCAGGCAGTGCCACTATTAAGCGTGAACAGAAGAAATTACAGGCATTGAACAATCGCCAGGTGACCTACCAGGTTGAGGATAAACAGTATAAGTTTAATGCCGATCAAGTCATTTCAAAGGCGACTTATGATGGCAGCTACCACTTTGACACCAGAAAGCTGAATAGCAAAATTAGAGAAATTAACGAAAAACAGGCAACATTAGGCAAACCATTCAAGTTCCGGACTCATGCGGATAAGGAAATTAAGACAGCAACGGGCGGGTCCTATGGCTGGAAGATTAATACTCACAAGGCGGGACAGTCACTAGCAAAAGCTTTGTTAGATAATAAGAGCACTGTTAACGCTAAGGCGGATCTGGAAGGTCGCGGTTATACTGCTCATGGTTTGGGATACGGTGTTACCAAAAATAACGGATTAGGTAATACCTATGTTGAAGTATCTATTGAACAGCAACATGCCTGGTTCTATAAGAATGGTAAGCTGGCTTACAGTGCTGATATTGTTACTGGAAAGCACTCCACTGGTGAAGATACGCCAAAGGGAGTTTGGTACATTCTGTATCAGCAAAAGAATGCCACTTTGAAGGGTAGCAGTAAAAGTGGCCATACTTACTCTCAACCAGTTAAGTATTGGTCACCATTTACCGATAGTGGCGATGGGTTCCACGATGCACCATGGCGAAGTAATTGGTCGCCGAGTGCTTACCTGTCAGATGGCTCTAACGGTTGCTGCAACATGCATCCTGGTGATGCGGGCCCTGCCTTTGAAGCAATGGAGACACATGAGCCAGTAATCATCTATTAATTTAAAGCAAAAAAGGTCGGAAAAATTCCGACCTTTTTCTTTTTTCTCCGTATTTAGGTGATAAGGAGGAAATAACAATGAAGCAAAAATTAATAGTAGGATGCTTGTTTGCCAGCATGTTCATGCAGCTGCCAATGACCGTTCTGGCAGATGTGTCGACATCTGTGAATGTTTGTGATGATTTAGCACAGGCAATTATCGATGGTCGTCGGGGCCCATTGTCAGCTACAGAATTGCAATCGTTATCAGATCAAGATAAGCAGCGATTAGTGATCGCACTAGGACAGTATCGTCAAGCAAGAGTTGACCAAGAAATTAGCGGTGACAATTCAGAGAATGCGCAGTTGAAGAAATCACAGCAGTCAGCAGTCAAAAAAGCCGTTATCACGGAAAATGATTTGCCAGTGCTGAATAAAGATAGACAAGCCTTTATTCATGATTTCGCACCATTAGCGAAACGCGTTGGTGAGAAATTTGATTTGTATCCGTCGATTATCATTGCCCAGGCGATTCTTGAAAGCAGCTGGGGACAAAGTACATTATTTCGCAAATATCACAACCCATTGGGAGTTAAAGGAAATGGCGTTTGTATGCCGACACTAGAACAAGCAGGGGTCCAGTTATGTTCAATAAACGCTAATTTTCGGGTCTATCAGAATGTTCAGTCAGCACTAGAGGATTATGGTCATATTATGCAATCCGACCTTTATAATGGCTGTCATCGCTCCGAAACTAACAACTATCGGGAAGTTACTGCTAATTTAAAGGGCAAATACGCCACAGATGCAGACTATGATCATAAGCTAAATTTATTGATCAAACACTATCATTTAGATGCTTTTGATCAAAATTCCAAGAAACCAAGCCACCCGCAGCGTATTCTAGCGACTGCTAAAAAGACGGGTAGCTATAAAGTAAAGCCTGCAGTGACTAAGCATAAAGATCACCCAGTACAATGGCAGTGGCCACTAGCAGGTGGGGCAGGATCATTAGGAATCTTAGAAATTGTCCGTCGCTTACTCAAATAAAAAGGGAACATGACAGAAGTCATTTATGACTTCGTAGTCACGCCCCCGCGAGCACAAATAGGCCTCAAGCGTTCGAAGAAATCCGAACACTTGAGGCCATTTGTGTACCGCGCTGTTGACTTTTGATCTATATAAAAGACTTAAGTCACAGCCCCTTTTTGTATGCTATTCAATTAGCGGATGGTTTTGAGCCGTTCATCAATCATTGCTAATACTTCCTGAACATGCTTGGGTTCTTCGAGGTCGTATTTTTGCAAATCAATCTTCATCTTCGGACCAGCGTCATAATCACGATACCAATCTTTGTATGCATTCCACATCTTGTAGTAGTAGTCCTTTAAATCAGGACGGTTATCGATTTGTTCGTAATCGCGCCCACGCTTTTTAATCCGGTAAAGGATTGTGTCAAAGTCGGTTTCAGAATACACCATGAGGTCGGGTGCCTTCTTTGGCAACTGTTTCAGATCATTCATCATATTATCCAGCAGTTTCAAGTAAACGGAGAGTTCCGTATCAGAAATATTACCTTCAGCATTATTTTCTTTAGTAAACAATGCATCTTCGTAAATTGACCGATCAAGGACGTTATTATCGTCGGTCAGCGCCTGCTTGATCATTGAAAAACGTTTGTTTAAAAAGTAAATCTGCAGCAAGAAGCCGTATTGCTTTGGATTCTTGTAGTATAGTGGAAGTACTGGATTTTCACCGACTGGTTCGTAAAATGCTTTTGTGTGGAGGTGTGCGGCAATTTTACCAGTTAAAGTAGTTTTGCCGACACCAATCATACCTGCTGTAATAATCACCATATTGGCCCCTCTTTACTAGAATTTAACAACGATAACTATCTTACTACATTCGACGGTCGTTGCCTATGAGTTGATTTTGGTCAACAATGGGAAATAGCTTTACAGCAAGCAGAACCAAGCAAAAATTTTTGAAAAGGGATGTCTTATGAATACTGCTGAGATTCGAGCACAGCTGGTGATGGCAAAGCAGCAAGGACGGATGCTGGAAGTATACAATTTCAATGATGAAGATAACTTTCATATTGGCTATGTGATTGCCATTGACCCATTGTTTGTTTTACTGAAGAGCATCGATTGGGACGGCAAGATCGGAAGTCTCATTGCTATTCGCCTAACAAGCATCCATAAGGTGCAAGGCTTTACGGATTATTTAAAAACTGTTGCAATAAAGGGTGCAGTAGCACGTAAAAACCATTATTATGATTTATGGGGAATTGAGCGTTTCTTAAAACAGCACCATTATGAAAACAAAGGCTTATTAAAAACCATCCTGACTCAGTCACAGACGATGGATGAAGCCATTGTCGTGGGCACGCGTAAATACAAAGCACGCGATGAGTTTGAGGGCTTTGTACATGCATTAACTCCCCAAAAATTAGTTCTGCATTACTATAATGAACATGATTTATCATCGGAGTGGGAATATGAGATATTACTGGCTCAGATAGATTATGTCCGCGCTTTTGGTACCCAAAGTGCTACCACCAAAGCAGTGATACGGACCGTTTTTAATGATAATGAATGACACAGGAGATTGAGGATGGCAAAGAAAGTAACAATTAGACAAGTGGCGAATGAAGCTGGCGTATCGGTCACGACCGTTTCTCAGATCCTTAATAACAAGGGCGGCCGATTTAGCGAAAAAACCCGCAATAAAGTGTTAGCGGTTAAGGAAAAACTTCACTATGTTCCTGACTTTAATGCACGTAATTTGATTTTGCACTCATCTAAGATGCTAGGCGTACTGATCCCTGATCTAGGGAACCCATTTTTCAGCAGCTTTGTCAAAGGAGTTCAGGATTATAGTCGTGACGCCACCTACATGCCAATAGTATTCAGTGCTAATCATGATGCTAATCTGGAAACCTACTACTTAGGCAAACTCTTAGAACATTCGGTAGACGGCTTGATTATTGCTAGTGCCACTATTACTGCTGAAGCAATTGATAAGCTGGTTAAGCCGTTACAGGTGCCATACTTACTCTTTGACCAGAACCAGATTGCCAACTTGGCCGACCGAATTGAAGTAGATGACTACCATGGCGGCTATTTAGCTGGGCAGCACTTAACCCAGCTAGGACACCAGAAATTGGCTATGCTTTTGCCAAAGGACTCCACCGTGAATGTTTGTGAACGGCTACGGGGCTTTAAGACCGCAATTAAAGACGCCGGTTTACCAGAAAACAATTTGGTTGAGATTAATGCAAATTTCAGCATGGAGGCAGGTTATCAGGCTACGAAATCAATTTTAGATAGTGGAGTTTCAGCTGTCTTTTGTGCAGATGATCTGTTGGCGATTGGTCTTTATCGTGGCTTGGAAGAGCGCGGATTAAAGGTGCCAGATGACTTGTCTATCATTGGTTATGATGACATTGACTTAGATCAATATGTCAATCCAAAGTTAACGACCATTGACCAACCAGTTGCGGAAATTGGTAGAGAAAGTGCGCACCTATTGGTTAACCGCCTGGAGAAGCCAGACATTGACCGGCAGCTGATCAAGTTTCCAGTTAAATTAATTAAGAGGGAAAGCACTGGTTTGAAGAAATAGAGGAGATTGAATGACACAAACGACCCGACCACCGCTATTAATTAGGATCTTATTAATTGCTTTACTGATGCTCGTAATCCAAGTGCCACCAGTTATTTTGATGTTGTTACCTCATTATCGTGCTGAAAGTGTCACTGACCTAATAGGTACGACAATCTATTTGTGTGTGTTTGGCCTCATCATTGCCTGGGCTGCCTGGCTTTTTCGTCGTTATCGCCATTTCTCTGTTCAACCCCAAACGCCCATTATGTATGTGGGTTGGCCAGTAATTGGTTGGTTATTTGTCATCCTAGGTGAAAACTTTCTCGCACGCTTAAATATGGCAATCTATCATCAGTCCAGCACGGCCAATAATGATGCTATTAAGCAAATCATGGGTAGCAGCCATCAGGCATTGTTATTAATGTCATTGGCGGCGGTGGTCTTAAGCCCGATTGCTGAGGAATTAATTTTTCGCGGCATCTTGATGAATATCTTCTTTAAAGAAGATGCATATTGGTTGCCAATCTGCTTATCAGGATTAATGTTTACGCTGGCTCATTCTAGTACAACGCCGATTTCATACTTAATTTACTTTTACATGGGCTTCGTGTTTGCCTATATTTATCGGCGCACGGGGCGGTTAACCAACACGATCCTGTTGCACGCACTGAATAATTTCTTTGCTTTAATAGCCCTAATTCATTAAGTTAAAAATAATTATTGCAACCGCTTACATTTAGTGATATATTAAAAGTGTGGAAGGAAAGAGTAGATGCAACAAGAAATCTACATTAACTTAGGGGTTGAAGAATTAGTAGGCCAGAAGCAGCATAAGTATAACTAGAAAGATTGTTTTTTTAGATTGTAGTTACCGGTGTGCACTAAGTTTAGAAATTACTTTGCGGAAGAATTTAATAAATCGATATGAGTTAAGTTAGAAAAAAGAGCTTTCTCGCAAAGTAAATATTAGTCCTTCCCTTAGTAAAAGTCGTCTCGCCCAGAGGCGGCTTTTTTGTTTGTGAAATTTGTTTTGTGTGCCCGTTGTGTGTCAGCTTTCGAATTTTAGCAAATTTCAGACAATTTTGGAAAAATAAAAAAACCAGCTATAAACGCCGATATAACGGTACTTGTAGCTGATTTAAAATCAAGACAAAACTTGAGAAAATCTGTCAATATTGCGTCCCCGGAGGTTCGAACCCCGAGTATGAGGACCGAAATCTCATGTGCTATCCAGTTACACTAAGGACGCCGAACAGTTTCATTATAAGTCAAATGCTAGTTAAAATAAAATTCGCCAGAATATTTCTAATTTGTCCTTGCCAAAATCAAGAAAATAACGTATATTAGTTTGTGTTGGAAAAATGCCCCAGTGGCGGAACTGGCAGACGCGCAACGTTCAGGTCGTTGTATGGGTAACCATGTACAGGTTCGAATCCTGTTTGGGGCATCATTTAGCCGTTAAGCATTGATTGCTTAGCGGTTTTTTTATTGCCATTTAGACTTTTTTCGCATTTTTTCGGTATGACTGCGTATGTTAATACTGGAAATGATTTTAGCCAAATGTGGTGAGAAAGATGATAGTAGATAACTATAAAGAGCTTGTGCACTCTTTAAAAAATAATTCATGTATTAATACCAATTGTGATCGGGTAGGTCGTGTTCGCCAAGTGCTATTTAATTTAAATCATCCTGATCAGAATTTCCGGATCATTCACGTCGTTGGTACCCATGGCAAACAATATTTGATCACTGCGTTGTTACCCCTCATGGGTCAGAGTAAGTTAAAAATTGCTTGCTTTCATCGTGATGAATCTTTAGACCCGTGCAGGCAAATCCAAATTAATGGGCAAGCGATTAATCAAGCAGACTATGTGCGTAATTATTGGCAAATATATTGTCATTTACCGCTTGATATGGCTGAAAGCTCATTAACTTTAGAAGAATGGACATTTTTGATTGCAATTAATTATTTTGCAACAAAAAACGTTGATTGGTTAATTTTGTCGGCTAGGATGGGTGGCATTGGTGATATAAGTAATGCAATTAGTATCCCCGACTTAGTGATCGTGACTAGTTGCTGTATGGATCACTGGCGTAAATTGGGAACTACAATCAGACAAATTGCGTGGGCCAAAGCCGGAGTGGTGAAGAGAGGAACAAAGGCAGTCATTGTCGGCCCCGAAATTAAGGGAGAATTCCATAAAAACATTGCTAATTTTGTCAAGAAGAAAGGAGTAAAGGTGATTGAAAGCAGTCAGTTTGTAACGCTGACAATAAAAAAAGAGGGGCAACAACCTGCATGTTTGCAAGTTGCCACCCCACGGCAGCACTTTAAATTAGCTTTGGCTGATTATCCAGATGAAAAGCAATTACGCAATATTTGTCTGCTCTTGACCGTTGCCAACTGGTTAAAAGATAATGGCTTGACGGTGAAGACTACTAGTACTGTGTTAGTTTAGTCAGATTAAGATCACAATTACTGCAGATAAGGAAAGTACTTCGACCACTGAATTGAGGTGGGGATCACCAAAAGTGAGTCGTTTGCGCCGGAAACTCATTTCCACCAGCAGCATAATGATGATTAAAATCAGTATCTGCACGAGGTTGATTCCCCAAAAATGATTGAGATTACGTAAGGATTGGACAATTTTCCCGATGAGTAGGGCGGAAATAAAAATGCGGTCCCAGACCAGCCATTTTGAAACGTGCTTTTCAACATTTGCATGCAGCCCCAAATGCAAACATATTAGAAAAAGCAAACCACAAACTAAAAAGTACAAGAAAACTAGCATTTTGCTCCTCCAAGCCATTAGTTACATTCATATCTTATCATTTTAAGCCATCGTCATAGTAAAATATTGATTACTTGAGAAAGCCTTATAAAAAGAGTAAAATATTTATTACTGTTTAATCATTTATTTGTGAGGTGGCTTGGATGACTTTCTTTAAGGTTGGCGACGTTGTTGAAGGTAAAAAGTTTGGTCAGCTGGAGCATAATTTCTCTGGTGTGGTCGAAAAGGTTTACGATAACTCATTAATGATATCGATTGATGATTTCAACTCATCAGATAAGTCCAGCGTTAACGAATTAAACGGCCGCGCCGTCATTCGTAAGAGTGAAGCCAAGATGATTAAGGCAGTTCCGCGGACTGATGAAGACCGTAAAGTGGCCGCTTTGGAAGAAAAGGAAGCGGAAGAAAGGGCTGCCAAGGCTAACAAGACTTCACGCAAGCGGAAGAGCAGCAAAGCTAAAAGCAAAAAGACTAAAAAAGCTGCTGACAACGACTAAAAATATGGTATTATCAAATGAGTAGATATTACTCATTTATTTTGCGGGTATAGTTCAGTGGTAAAACATAACCTTCCCAAGGTTAAGTCGCGAGTTCGATTCTCGTTACCCGCTTAGCCGCTAAGCACCGTCAGTTGATGATGCTTTTTTCTTTAACAGCGGTCATTTGCCAGAGTAGTAAGTCCTGAATTCATTCAGCGAGTTCGTATTTGGTGGGAGACGAATTGATAAAGGGACGGAAAGCGTGCTGGTAAATCATTATTTAAATTAGACTTGAGTGGAATGAAAATTCAACTAGAGTGGTACCGCGGGAATTCTCGTCTCTAATAGGTAACGGCCTATTAGAGACTTTTTTATTTAGGAGGTTTAATCATGGATGAACGTCAACAAGTGGCGCAGACACTAGCAAAAGCACTACCTGATTTAAGTATGGTAGACATTTTGGGCAAAATTGAACGCCCTAAAGACGAAAAAAATGGGGACTACGCATTTCCTACTTTTTTCTTAGCTAAGACTTTGCACAAGGCACCACAGTTAATTGCAAAGGATTTAGTTGCCCAAATTGACCAAGATGGTTTTGAAAAAGTTGTCGTTGCTGGACCGTACATTAACTTTTACCTGGATAAGCAGGCAGTCGCGGTTAATCTTTTGCAAACCATTTTGCACGATCCGCAAAACTATGGTTCACAAAATATTGGTCACCAGGCCAATGTAGCGATCGACCTGTCATCGCCAAACATAGCCAAGCCAATGGGGATGGGTCACTTGCGTTCAACCGTTATCGGTAATGCCATTGCCAACATCCTGGCAAAAGTTGGCTACAATCCAATCCGCATTAATCACTTAGGCGATTGGGGTACCCAATTTGGTAAGCTGATGGCTGCTTATGAAATGTGGGGCGACGAAGAGGCCGTTAAAAAGGACCCGATTAATACCCTGCAAAAGTATTACGTGCGGATTAATACTGAAGCAGACGAACACCCTGAATATTCGGATGCAGGGCGTAAATGGTTTAAGAAGCTGGAAGACGGCGATCCCGAAGCTCGTCGTTTGTGGAAGTGGTTCCGGGCAGCATCATTGTCTCGGTTTATGAAGATTTATCAGATGCTGGACATCCACTTCGATTCATACAATGGTGAGGCTTTCTATAACGATAAGATGCCTGAAATCGACCAGCTGTTAGCAGACAAAGGTTTGTTACAAGAGAGTCGTGGGGCAAAGATTGTTGACCTGACCAAGTACAACCTGAACCCAGCTTTGATTACTAAGTCAGACGGCTCATCTTTGTACATGACGCGTGACCTTGCCGCTGCTCTGTTCCGTAAGCGGATGTATGGTTTCGCCCAGGCCCTGTACGTGGTTGGTGCAGAACAGCGTAACCACTTTGATCAACTGAGAGCGGTTTTGGCAGAAATGGGCTTCACGTGGTCGAAACAAATTCACTACATCCCGTTTGGTTTAATGAGCTTAAATGGTAAAAAGATGTCCACGCGTAAGGGAAATATTGTCCAACTTGAGGACGTATTGAATGATTCCATTAAGTTGGCTCGTCAACAGATCGCTGAAAAGAACCCCACGCTAAAGAATGCGGACGTGGTTGCTCAGCAAGTCGGTGTAGGTGCCGTGATTTTCCATGACTTGAAGAATGAACGGACTAACTCTATTGACTTCAAGCTAGCCGACGTGGTGAAGTTTGAAGGAGAAACTGGTCCGTATGTTCAGTATGCCCATGCTCGTGCAGAAAGTATTTTGCGTAAGGCCGGTCAATCAGATTTGACGAATATTGATATCCACCTGGAAGGCGACGAGGCCTGGGGAATTATTAAACGATTGGGGCAATACGGCGAAGTAATTGAACGGGCTGCCAAGGAATACGATCCTTCCCTGATTGGTAAATATGCGCTGGCTTTGGCAAAAGATTTCAACCAATATTACGCCCACAACCGGATTTTGGTTGTGGATGACGAACGCGACTCACGCTTAGCACTAGTACGTGCGGTTAGTGAAATCCTTAAATCTTCCTTGGCACTGTTAGGTGTTAAGGCACCTGATGAAATGTAGCGTAAATTGCAATTGAGTATTTTAAAAAGCTCTAACACTCGCCAAAAACAGAGTGTTAGGGCTTTTTTGACTGAGAAAGTCAGCTTGCAAGCTATTTTTAAGAGAAACAATGTTGAAGAATTAACTAAGGAGTGGCTAGTTGAAATGCCTTTTTTCCCTGCAGTGGTAAAATTAAATTCAGTATTTTAAACAGGAGCATACTATGAAACGTGCACCACAGGATCAGTCCTTATGGACCGAACGATTGAAAAAATTAATCTCTGCCTGGGCTTCGCGTGCATGGCGATGGTTGAAGCAAAAATGGCATCGTTACCAGCTTACACGTTGGTTGATTGTCATTGTTCTGTCTTTATTTTTGATCGCTAGCATCTACTTAACTTTCGTTGCCAAGACAGCGGATGTAAAAAATTTGCAGTCACGCTTGGAGCGCCCGACCATGATTTATGATCGCAATCGAGATTCAGCGGGCAGCTTATATTCCCAAAAGGACACCTATGTTAAACTGGACCACATTTCTAAAAACGTGCCTGATGCGGTCTTATCGACAGAAGATCGCAATTTTTATCATGAACATGGATTCTCTGTAAAGGGCATCATGCGTGCCAGTTTCTTACTGGTAAAGAATAAAATCTTGCACCGTAACTATATTTCTGGTGGGGGTAGTACCCTTACCCAACAATTAGTTAAGAATGCCTTCTTAACGCAGCAGCAAACCTTTTCCCGAAAGTCCAAGGAAATCTTTATTGCGGTAGAAGTGGAAAATCAGTATTCCAAACGCGACATTTTGACGATGTACTTGAATAATGCTTACTTTGGCAATGGGGTATGGGGTGTGCAAGATGCCGCTAAGCGTTACTTTAATACTGACGCCAGTGATCTGACTGTGCCTCAAGCTGCCACTTTGGCGGGAATGTTGACTTCTCCAGGAATATACGATCCGATTGCTCATCCAGAGGCTTGTCGTGAGCGACGGAATGTGGTCTTGCAGCTCATGGTTGATAACCACAAATTGTCACAGTCAGCAGCCAAACGTTATCAAAACGAACCCCTGACCATTGATAATGGTTACCACGCACCAGACACTTACCGTTACCCGTATTACTTTGATGCCGTGATTAGTGAGGCTATTAGCGACTATGGATTGACGGAAAAAGAAGTTATGAACGATGGTTATAAGATCTATACCACACTCGATCAGGGTCAGCAAAAAGCAATGCAAAGAACCTATGATGATGACGATAACTTCCCACAGTCCACAGGTGCAATGGCTCAATCTGCTTCCATTGCGATGAACCCGAAGACAGGTGGGGTGACCGCAATTGTTGGTGGCCGTGGCAAACACGTCTTCCGGGGCTATAACCGTTCGACACAAATGCGTCGGCAGCCAGGATCAACGATGAAGCCGATTGCAGTGTACGCACCTGCCCTAGAAAACGGTTATTACTATGATTCTTCTTTGCAAGATGAGAAGCAGTCATACGGCACCAATCATTACACACCACACAATTACAATAATGAATATAGCGGTAGCGTGCCAATGTATAAGGCATTGTATGAGTCACTGAATGCACCAGCGGTATGGTTGTTGAATAAGATTGGCGTGAATGATGGCTACTCGATGGCCCAAAAATTTGGTCTGCCCGTTCAAAAGGGTGATAAGAACTTAGCACTTGCATTAGGCGGGATGACGACGGGAGTGTCCCCTGAACAGCTGGCACGGGCTTACTCAGCTTTTGCGGCTGATGGTAAATTGCCAACGGGGCATTTAATTACCGAGATTAAGGATTCCACTGGTCATACCATTAAACGTAAATCAAAAGCGCGCTTAACCAGCAAACAGGTGATTTCCAAGAAAAACGCTGACACAATGACGAGTATGATGATTGGCGTATACAAGCATGGTACTGGTAAAACAGCGAAACCAACTGGTTATACATTAGCTGGTAAAACTGGCACTACGGATACAGGCATCAAGAATGATCAAAGTGATCGTGACCAATGGATAATTGGTTACACGCCTGATGTCGTTGTGGTGACCTGGGAAGGTTATGACAGCAAGCAGAACCAACAAACTAATATCCAAAGTAATGACGTAAACTCATTATTTAAAGCTGAGATGGGTAGTCTCTTGCCGCATACGGCCGGAACTAAATTTAAAGTTGAAGACGCTCAGGAAAAGGCGCAAAAGGATACTAAGAATAATGGCAGCGACTTCTGGACCGATGCTGGCGATTTTGCCAACCAGGTTCGTCAGGGTGCGGGTAACATCGGCCAAAAGGCAAAGGACTTATGGAATGGCATCTCTTCACTCTTTCGGTAATTTTCCCCACATGCTACAATAATAGACAGCATTATTGAGGAGGTTTATCACATGGTGGTAAATATTTACGACACGGCAAATGAATTGGAACAACAAATGAGTCAGACACAGGAATTTCAAGCTTTGAAGCAGTCCTTTGATGCTTTAAAGGCTGATACGGAAGCATTTGACTTGTTTAAGAAGTTCCAGCAGTCCCAAGCACAAGCTCAGCAGAAGCAAATGAAGGGCGAAAAGCTGAGTGACGAAGAGATCAAAAATGTTCAGGACCTGGCTAAGCAGGTTTCACAAAAGGATGCGGTCCGCGCTTTGATGGAAAAAGAAAAGCAGATGGACAACATGTTGCAGCAGCTGAATGATACGATCACGAAGCCAATCCAAGATTTGTACAAAGAAGCACTGCAATAATTAATTTCTGAATCAAATGGGGCAAAAGCGCATGATCGCTAGCCCCATTTTTTCATGGAAAGGAGCGGTAAAATGGCCGATCAACAGTTAGCAGACTTGCAAGATGGCGATCACGTCCAATTATTTGCGTTGATTAAAGATGCCCAAATTCGTCAAACCAGAAAGGGTGACGATTACTTATCACTGACCTTTAGTGATCGTTCTGGCGACTTGATGGGCAATCTGTGGGATGTAAATGAAGAGCAAGAACAATCCCTGACTCCAGGAACGGTGGTCTATTTAGAAGGTACGCGCTCTTCATATAAAGATAATCCGCAGGTTAATATTGATAGTGTGAGGGTCGCCACTGACAATGAGCCTAATGATCCCGCCGATTATGTGGCACGGGCACCAGAAAGCGAAGAACAAATTAAAGATGAGCTGCGCCCCTTTTTGAAAGCAATCGACAACCCAGTTTGGCAAAAAATTGTTTATTACCTAATTGGTCAACACGGTGAAGCCTTTTTTAAATCACCAGCTGCCAAGTCCAACCACCATGCCTTCGTGGGTGGCTTGTCATATCATACGTTGTCTATTTTACGATTGGCCCAATCAGTCTGTGAACTGTATCCCGTTATTAACAAGTCATTGCTGTATTCGGGAGCATTACTGCATGATTTAGGCAAAACCATTGAACTATCAGGAGCGATCGGTACCCAGTACACGGTTACCGGCAAACTGATTGGTCATATCTCATTAATTGATGGGGAGATCTGTACTGCTTGTGAAGAGCTTCATCTTGATCAGGATGCTCCCGAAGTGGTTTTACTACGGCATATGGTCTTGTCTCACCATGGATTGCAGGAATATGGCTCGCCAATCAGGCCCCAGTTAATGGAGGCGGAAATTTTACATCATTTAGATGAATTGGATGCCAGCATCATGATGATGCAGACGGCATTGAGGAAGACAGCGCCGGGCGAGTTTTCTGACTGTATTTTTGCCTTAGATAACCGTTCTTTCTACCGTCCGTTGCTGAATAAGAAAAATGAGTGAAGAAATACTAAATATTTTATAATCAACATGGTTGTCTAATTTGCTTGTGTTATATTAGATGGGTAACTATTTATAAGGATGTGAAACAGTTTGAAATCAAAGAAATTACTGGCTATCATTGCCGGCGTTGCTGTTATGCTGCCTTTAGCTGCTTGTGGCAACAAAGCCGTAGCAACTACCAGTGGTGGTAAGATTACCGAAAGTGAATATTACAGCAGCATGAAGCAGACCTCTCAAGGAAAGGCTGTGCTGCAACAAATGATTTTGGATAAGGTGCTTCAAAAGCAGTATGGTAAGCAGGTTACGGATTCACAGGTAAACAAGGAATACAATTCCTACAAGTCACAATATGGTTCCGAATTTAGTGCGGTACTGCAGCAGCAAGGCCTCACCACGAAGACTTTCAAGAACCAAATCCGTTCACGTCTCTTATTGGAAGCAGCTGTTCGTCACTACTCAACTTTCTCTAACCAGGCCATCAACAAGCAGTGGAAGAGTTATGAGCCAAAGGTACAAACGGCGGAAATCCTTGTTGGTTCTAAGGAAGATGCACAAAACATCATTAGCCAATTAGACAATACGAATGGGGATAAGTACAAAGAATTTAAGAAGATGGCAAAGTCTAAGTCCACTGACAGCTCTAACAAGGCAGCTGGTGGTGTGGTACCAGCATTCGATAACACCAGCTCATCCGTCGACTCTGCATATAAGAAGGCTGCATTTGCCTTGAAGACGGGTGAATATACCAAGGCCCCAGTCAAGACCGATAACGGTTACCAGGTTATCTACATGGTTAAACACCCCTCTAAGGGTGCTAAGAGTGCACACATTGATGACTTGAAGGACCAGATCGTGGAAGAAAACATGAACAAGCAGTCCTTCATGGCTAATGTGGTTTCCAAGGTATTGAAGAAGGGGAATGTCTCCATTAAGGATAAGGACCTGAAGAATATCCTAGATGGCTATTTGAACCCTAGTTCTTCACGTACTAATGGTTCTATTGGTACCAGCAATTCCAACTCCAGCAGTTCTAGTTCTAAGTAAGTGAACAACCAAAAGCATTGATATTATAGGGTGCTTAGATTGGTCATATAAAAAAGACCCAGTATTCACAAAATAGTGAACGCTGGGTCTTAATTTTTCAGGAGACTATTTATTTAAATGCTTGACGATCTCGTTAATTTTATCCAGTCGTGGCTGGGACTTAAATTGAAAACGAGCAATCGCTCTTTTTACTTCATCTTGAAAAGCAGTTACTGCCTCACTGGCT
>DXFH01000029.1 GCA_019114515.1 Candidatus Limosilactobacillus merdigallinarum | reverse complement strand
CTTAGTATTCGACACACTAAAGGCTACTGGTCTTTTCTTTTTTTGTAAATAAGTAAATTGGTCTACAAAAAAGATTTCCACGACCAGATGAATTATTCATCCAACCTATGAAAATCTTACACTAACCTTTAAGAGAGCGATTCATCCCCTACTTATAGAAGTGGGGGTATTCTCGCAAATTTATGGATAAAGCAGAATGTAACCTTGTTGGTAATTGGTCATTACTAAAAGAAGCCCTAGCAATTACGGAAGTCTTTCTTTTTACTCAGACCATCACGACGAAGAATACCGTTGGTGTTTTCGTTTAACCCTTGCTGATTAGGCGCACCGACTTCCGCAAAGTATGTATGGATATCATGCTTATTGGCAATCTCACGCCAGCCCGCAAATTCCTTACCGTTGTCAAAGGTAATGGACTTAAAAAGATGACGAGGCTGTTTTGATAGCCACTGATCCAAATAATAGTTCACACTTTCGACCGTTTTGTGATGGACATTCAAGACAATCTCAACTTTTGAGATTCGTTCTACTAGGGTCATCACAGCGCCATGGTGAGCTTTCCCTTGAACTGTATCAGCTTCTAAATGACCAAATTCATGTTGGTAATGCGGAAAATCGCGGTAACGTTGGTAAATACTGCGACCAAGATGGCCAGCTTTCCCACGTCGTTCAACGTAGCCATTTGGATGACGATTACCTTTCATTGGTAACTGCTTAACATCAAAGTCATATTGACCACGGGCAAACATGCGATAAAGTGTCCGCATACTACAACTGATTTTCTCCTCTGACCGACCAATAATGGTATCTGGCGTCCAACCTTGGCTAACTTGCTTGGTAATGTAACTTACTTCATCATCAGGTAACGTCATTGGTTTACGACCACAACGGCGCTTATTCTGTTGGTACTGCTTTAAATACTGCGTAATTGTCTTACCCGTATCCAAGTAACGATAAACTCGATAAATTGTTTCAGCACTACGCTTTAGTGATTTAGCAACTTGATAAGCTCGAGTGTCTTGACGATAAAATTCAGCTATGAGAGTTAATTCACGTGTGGTAAGATGTTTGTAGGTCATTTGTGATTGCCTTTCTTTTGATTAGGGATACTCAAAAGTCTATCACAAATGGCTTTTTTGTTTTTCTAACTTAATTTTACAAACCGGGAGTTAAAAAAAAGGATTCACCTCACTCGTTGGATCCCTTTTTTTAATGGTAAAATTCTGCTAAAATGTACGAATGATCATAAATCGAAAATGAAACGAGGATTACTCATGAGTAAGTACGATTATCTGATAGTCGGTGCCGGTCTCTTTGGCGCCACTTTTGCCTATGAGGCCGCTAAGCGTGGCAAGCGGGTCAAGGTGATTGAGAAGCGTGACCACATTGCCGGTAACATCTACACCAAGGAAGTCGATGGCATCCAGGTTCACCAGTACGGTGCGCACATCTTCCACACCTCCAATAAGGAGATCTGGAACTATATCAACCAGTTTGCGGAGTTCAACCGCTACACTAACAGCCCGGTGGCCAACTACAAGGGCCAGATGTACAACCTGCCCTTCAACATGAACACCTTCCATGAGATGTGGGGTGTCCGGACACCGCAGGAAGCCCTGGACAAGATCAACGAGCAGCGGCAGGAGATGGCCGGTAAGAAGCCCCAGAACCTGGAGGAGCAGGCGATCTCGCTGATTGGTCGTGACATCTACGAGAAGCTGATCAAGGGCTATACCGAAAAGCAGTGGGGACAAAAGGCCACGGAGCTGCCGGCTTTCATTATTCGCCGGCTGCCAGTTCGGCTGACCTATGATAATAACTACTTCAACGATTCTTACCAGGGAATCCCAATCGGTGGCTACACCCAGATCGTAGAGAAGATGCTGGATAGTGACCTGATCGACGTGGAGACGGGCGTGGACTTCTTCGATAAGAAGGATGAATACCTGCGTGAGTACCCACGGATCGTCTTTACCGGGATGATCGACCAGTTCTTCGGTTACCAGCTCGGCGAACTTCAGTACCGGAGCCTGAAGTTCGAGACCGAAGAAAAGAATGTCGGCAACTACCAGGGGAACGCAGTCATCAACTACACCGACGCGGAGACGCCGTTTACCCGGATCATCGAACATAAGCACTTTGAGTTTGGCAAGGGTGACAAGGACAAGACCATCATCACCCGCGAATACCCGGCTGACTGGCACCGCGGTGATGAGCCCTACTACCCGGTAAACAACCAGCAGAACAATGAACTATATAAGAAGTATGCTAAACTAGCTAACGAACAGACACCGAATGTTCTGTTTGGTGGTCGCCTGGGCCAGTACCGTTACTACAACATGGATCAGGTATTACACGCTGCATTGACGGCGGTTGATAAGGAGTTCGCATAATAAAGAGAACCGGTATTTCCATGTGAGTACCAGTTCTTTTTATTAAGTTTGCATAACAAGCGTTAATTCAACGGTCAACAATGGTAAAATAGTAGTTTGTTATATGAATTTTAACTACTAAAAGAGGATTTGTATGAAAGTCATCAAAAATTATCTATACAATGCTGGGTATCAGATCTTACTGATGCTGGCTCCCGTCATCACCACCCCGTATGTTTCGCGGGTGTTAGGGGCCCATAACAACGGGATCAATACCTACACGAATGGTTGGGTAACCTTCTTTTACTTAGTCGGTCAACTGGGAATTGCCCTTTATGGTAACCGGGAGATTGCCTACCATCGGGATAATAAATATGAGCGTTCTAAGATCTTCTGGGAGATCATCTCTTTACAAATTATGACTAGTTCTCTGTCGCTGGTCGCTTACTTGATTGCAGTTATGTTATTCAGTAGTGCCTTCAAGGTCTACTTTCTTCTGCAGGCCCTCTGGATCATTGCCTATGGGCTCGATATTTCTTGGTACTTCATGGGGATGGAGGACTTCAAGAAGACCGTTACGCGAAACACGTTCGTTAAGCTGATCTCGATTGCACTGATCTTTATCCTGGTACGGAATGAAAACGACCTGGCCCGGTATGTTTTCCTGCTTGGCTTTGCGCAGTTAGCAGGGAGCGCGACCCTATGGCCATACCTCCGTAAGTCGATTCAATGGGTAAAGGTTCGTTATTGGCGGCCATTTAGGCATCTTTATCCGACCCTACTTCTGTTTGTACCAACGATTACTACTCAGATCTATTTAGTGGTTAACCGGATCATGTTGGGGAGAATGGCTCCCCAGGCAGCTGTTTCCCAGTTTGATTTTGGTGATAAGATTGTCAAGTTGGTGTTGGCAGTCGTGACGGCAACCGGGACGGTAATGCTGCCTCACATTGCTAACAAGTTTGCTGCGGGTGATATCAAAGGGGTACGGACAAGTCTGTATAAGTCATTCGACTTTGTCACGGCGGTTTCGGTGCCAATGATGTTTGGCTTGATGGCGATTGCCTATAAATTTGCCCCGTGGTTTTTGGGGGATCAGTATGTTCCAACTGGCGGCGTGATCTTCTACGAGGCACCAGCGATTCTGATGATTGCTTGGAGCACGGTTACGGGAACTCAATATCTAATGCCAATTCATCGAGAACACGAATTTACGATCTCAGTAACCGTTGGAGCAGTTGTCAATATTATTGCTAACCTGTTTCTGATTGCTCGTTATGGGGCAAACGGGGCTGCAGTGGCGACCGTGATTTCTGAACTATCAGTTACTGCGGTTCAACTGTTCTATATTCGGGGAACAATTCGTCGACGTCAACTGTTTGCCCCTGTTTGGCGCTATTTACTGAGTGGCCTTTTTATGTACATCGTTGTCTACCGAATCAATGGAATCATGCGAATGACCTTTATTAATTTGGCACTTCAGGTTGCCTTGGGAATAGTTATATATATTATTTGTCTTTTTTTTATGCGAGCACCAATAATTAGACAAGCTAAGGATATATTGTTGCATCGAGATAAATAGTGATTGTTGAAAAAACGCAGACAAGCTTAAAGTGCCTCATAATTGTTAAACGACCCTAACAATTATGAGGCACTTTACTGTATTTAAACTTATAGATCTCTTCTTAAGCCAGTTATATTAAATTAATTGGGCTAGTTGATCGAAGGCATTATTAAGGAAAAATCCTTGTCGCATCTGTAAGCCGACTCGTTGCGCATTCTTCTTCATCTCGGCAAATTCTGCTGAATTAACACTGTCAAGAACGTCATCAAGCTTATTAAGACTATCGATTAAGATTCCTACTCTATTTTCTTTAATAAAATCTGCAATAGCAGCATCTTTCCATACGATGACAGGAATACCGGTGCTTAAATATAAAGAAACCTTGTGAGGATCATTGTAGCGCATATATTGTCCATAAATCCCGGTACAAGTATCTGGGGATATGCCATCCCAAACAAGTCCAAAATTTTGTTTTAATTTCGTAGGAAGCTCTTGTGGGGAATACTGCCCTTCATAAATAACATTTTTTGGAAATTTTAAGTTGGCATTTGGGCCAAAAACGTGTAGGGGAGTATCAATATTTAACTTAGTCAAATAGTCGGCTTTAATCAAATTTCCGGCATAACACACTGAACCATCATATTCAAAATTATTGTTAAATAGTTGACTATTATCATAATCCCAGACCTTAAGATCAGTAATGGGGATAGTTATACCTCGACTTTTCAATAAAGTTGTCATTTTATGATTTAATGAAATGAGCCCGTGCGCTTTATTCAAAAACCTAATTTCTTCATTTTGATCTTTAGTGTGTTCCTCGTTATTATGGAAACGTATTGATTCCAAATCATGAATCAAGAAGATAACCTTGAGATTAGAACAACGGCGAGCCGACGTAAGCCATAATTTTCTTAACAGCGGTTTCCCAGATGGATATTGAATGAGTAGGGTTCCGTTTAATTTCTTTAACTTTGAATAGGAAGTAATAGATGACCATATTTTACCCAGGTTACTTGAGGGGGTGTCAATGACCTTAAAGTTTCGCTTAAGGAGAAAGGTGATTACATCTGCTTTAGCTTTACTGCCACCAGTGTTTTTAGCGCTATCGTGCCAATTTAAGACATAATTATTCATGAGTAATCTCCTTTTCAAGCTGGTCAATTGCCTTATTAGTATAGTAACCTACACGAAGTTTCTCGGCGACATTGATTGCATTTTGTTTAATTATCGAATACTCTTCATCAGTAAGGCGGGACAACTGAATTTCAAGGTCATTTAAATTATTTATTACTAGTCCAACATTGTTATTTTTTATAAAATCAGCCATTGCTGCTTTTTCCCAAATTACGACTGGAATTCCAGAGCTTAAATATAGTGAAATTTTATGTGGTGCATTGTACTGCATATATTCACCAAAACTACCGTTACATGTATCAAGTGAATCTCCATCCCAGACAAGTCCAAAGTTTGATTTAAGGTGGCTTGGTAATTCTTCGGGGGAATATTGACCTTGGTAATCGATTGCTGCTGGATAGTTAGATAATGGATTGGGACCAAAAACGGTTAACTTATGATTTATCCAGTTAAGTTTTTTGAGAAAACGTGATTTACGCAAATTGCCAGCAAAACAAATAGTTTGATTATAAGCGAAAGAATCGTTTAGTGGTTGGGGGTTAAGATAATCAAAGATTTGTAAATTAACCATTGGGGTTGTAATGCCTTTCTGTTGAAGCCAGTTTTTCATATGCTGGTTATGAACAATTAATCCATCGGCATTATTTAGAATCTGTAACTCATTTTTGATGAATTGAGAATTATCTTTGAACTTACGTAATGATTCAATATCATGAACAAGGAAAAAAAGCTTTGCGTTGGTATATTTTCGGATATTTTTAACGAAGCAGTTCATCAGAACACTGGAATAGGCGGGATATTGAAAAATAATTTCAGTATAATTACTCTTTCGAAAGATATTAGGAATAGTGAAAAGCATATATTTAATTTTTAAAAGCTTAGATTTAACATTTAGGTTTAAGTTTAATTTTGAAAATCCTCTTCTACTTAGAATATTTTCAATATCTAACTTAGCCTTTGGGCCAGCATTGTTTTTCTTGTAGTCTGAAACAGTAATTACAACTTTATTCATGTTTTGCTCCTTAGGTTAAAAAGTACTTCGTCATTATATTACACTTTTACTTGAGTGTGCTACGATCCATAACCAAAATTTAGCTTAAAGAATTTAAGGTACCGTTTTTTACAATTAGGTAAAATCCCTCAAAAAGTTAGCTATTTCTTTATTAACAATGTATAATGTACAAATGTTATAGACCTTATACTTAACTAACTATTTTGATATAATTAGATTATCTATATTGAATGGAGGATAATTGACAAAATGAAGAAAGTTTTTAAGACCGTATTGTCTAGTTTAGCTGTCTTGGTGTTGGGCATTGGCTTAGCAGGCTGCGGTAACAGCAAGCAATCTGCTTCAAAGAGTTCTTCAGATAATACTCGTTCTTCGAAGACCAGTACTTCTAAGAGCAGCGCTAAGAAGAATAGTAAGGACCAGGACCAAAGTAGTTCTTCCAAGGCTAACAAGGGTAACCAATCAGATGATGACGATGATTCAGCCTCATCATCAAACAATGCCAATGGTCAGAATGGTTCATCTGCTTCAAAAGCACCGAAGTCATCTAGCAACAATTCAAGTTCTAGTTCAAGCAAGAGCAGTAGTAGCGTTCAGCTTGGCCTTGGGGACGAAGCTGTTTGGACCGATGCTCAGGGTATTACCCACCACGTTGATAGTGACGGGATGGACCGCCAGACAACCGCCGGTAGTCAACAGGTACAGTACCAAGACTGGTCTGGTGATTTGCCAAGCAATGCAACCGTACAACACAAAAACTAGTAAAAAAGGGACCTCAATTACGAGGCCCTTTTTATGTTACAGGAATATGACATCTATTTTACGCTTTATTAATAAATACCAGGTGCCCCTATACTTAAAAAATTTATAAAGTATAATAGAAAAAGTTAATCTATTAGAAATTAAATGTATGAAACACGGAATCAAACTATGGGAGATTAGTTATTTTGGTCAATAAACAACAAGTTAAGAAACATTTTAAGCTCTACAAGGCAGGTAAGTTATGGTTAGTTGGTGCGGTAGCAACGATGGGGATTATGGCTGCCAGCGCACAGGACGCTCACGCCGATACGACTGTAGCTCAACCAACTCAAACCCAACAAGTAGGGACTAATGCCAGCTACGTAAACGCGGCTACGACTGCTCAACCTGCTGCTCAACAAAACGATCAAAGTCAAAAGTCAGCAACGGACCAGGGTGCCCTGAGTGCAACCAACAACAACGGTACTGAATACACTCAAAACGGCAACTGGTACCTGAAGAATTCCCAGAACCAGAACCTCAACGGTTGGCAAAAATTGAATGATAACCGGACCGTTTACTACGATACTGCTAATAACACCATGGCTCATGGTGAGAAGCAAATCAACAATAATTGGTACCACTTTGCCGAAAACAACGGTCAGGTTTCAACTGGCTTCACGAACCTGAATGATGGACGTCACGTTTACTACAACGATGCGGGCCAAATGCAACATGGCTTTACTCAGGTTCAAGACAAGACTAACAACACTACCGCTACCTACCACTTTGCTGAAAACAACGGTGATATGACCAAGGGTGAAGCAAACCTTAAGGGTCAGTGGTACAACTTTGGTAATGACGGTAAGATGATGACTGGTTTCCACAACATTGCGGGTGGCCGTCACGTTTACTACAACAACCAGGGTCAGATGCAACATGGTCTGACTAAGGTCGGTAACGATACCTACCACTTTGCCGAGAACAACGGTGATATGACCAAGGGCGAGGCCAAGCTTAATGGTCAATGGTACAACTTCGGCAACGACGGTAAGGCAATGACCGGTTTCCGCAATATTACAGGCGGCCGTCACGTTTACTACAACAATCAGGGTCAGATGCAACATGGTCTGACTAAGGTGGGCAATGATACTTACCACTTTGCTGAGAACAACGGTGACATGACCAAGGGTGAAATGAAGCTCAAGGGTCAGTGGTACAACTTTGGTAAGGATGGTAAGATGATGACTGGTTTCCGCGACATTGCGGGTGGCCGTCACGTTTACTACAACAACCAGGGTCAGATGCAACATGGTGATGTTCAAATTGATAACAACTGGTACCACTTTGCTGAGAACAACGGTGATATGTCACGTAATGGTCTGACCTACGATGCTTCTAGTAAGACCTTCAAGTTCTTTAATCCTAAGGGCGTTCGTCAGTCAGGTAAGGTTAAAGTGGGTAATCAAACTTACACCTTTGACACAAAGACTGGTAGTCTCACCCTTGGCAAGTCCGACGAAGTTAAGATCAATGGTAACTGGTATTTCCTTAACACCAATAATACTGTAGCTACTGGCTTCAAGAAGTTATCAGATGGCCGGACCGTTTACTACGATCCTACAACCGCGGCGATGGTGCACGGTGAGAAGAAGATCGGCAATAACTGGTACTTCTTTGGTCAAAATAGTGGTAGCATGGCGACTAGTTTCACCAAGTTACCTGATGGTCGGACCGTTTACTACAACACCAAGGGCCAAATGCTGCATGGTGAACAAAACATTTCTGGTAACTGGTACTTCTTCGCTAAGAACAATGGTGACATGGCTAAGGGCTTTACCAAGCTGCCAGATGGCCGGACCGTTTACTACAACAATCAGGGCCGGATGCTTCACGGTGAGCAAAAAATTGCCGGTAACTGGTACTTCTTCGCTAAGAACAATGGTGACATGGCTAAGGGCTTTACCAAGTTGGCTGACGGTCGGACCGTTTACTATAACCAGCAGGGCCAAATGGTCCATGGTCATGTAACGGTTGACGGCCACTCTATCTACGCTAACGCTGCCAACGGGAACGTTGAACGGGTTGCTGACGAAACCTGGGCTTGGCCGTTCCCTAACGTCGGTGAGGGTCACTTCTCAGGTGCCCAGTTATTCGGGGTTAATCCAGGTGGCCAGTTCCGTCTGAATGGTTTCCACGATGGCCTTGACTTTGGTTCCTACGATCACCCGGGTAGTGAAGTCCACGCTATTCACAGTGGTACCGTAAAGATCATTGGTTACGGCTCTGGCCTGGACTGGTACGCCGTTGTTGATACCGGTGAATACCTGGTTGTTTACCAAGAAGCCTTTGCAAGTCGTTCCAATATCCGGGTTCACGAAGGTCAGAAGATCAATGTCGGTGACGTAATTGGTATTCGGAATACCTCTCACGTTCACATCGGTATTACCCGGAACCATAACTTCAACGCTGCATTGGCAAGTTCCTTTATCAATAATGGAACTTGGTTAAACCCACTTACTATCATTCGTAATGGTTCTAAATAACAATGAAAACTTCTTATTTTAAGAATAATAGAGCTGTATATTATGTTGCTGTAATATGCAGCTTTATTATTATGTCAGCATTTTTTGTAGCACCTTTTTGGCATCGTAACATAATCTACTTTGGTGATGACCTGCCTTACCACATCATGCGGATCACTGAGATGGCGGCTAACTTACGAAGTGGTCACTTATTCACCTGGATTTACACTAATACACAACAGTTTGGTAGAATTGGCTTCCCACTAAACCTATTCTATCCATGGATTACGACCTTCCCGTTCGCAATCCTGTTTAATATTTTTCATAATCCAGTTCACGCCATCTACTTTGGCTTCATGCTATATGCGTTCCTGGCTTTCGTAATCATGTATCTTGCCAGTTATAAATTTAGTCAAAGTCGGCTGGTTGCGTATGTTTCTTCTGTTTTATACGTTTTTTCAAACTACTTTGCCATCAACACCTACACGCGATTCGATATTGGTGAATTTGTTTCGATGGTGTTCCTGCCAATTGCCTTCTATGGCTTTTATGCTGTGTTGGCTGGTAACTATCGTGATTGGAAGTATTTAAGTATTGGGTTATCCCTAATTATGCTATCTCATGTATTGACGACATGGATCTGTATTAATGCCTTTGTACTGCTAACACTAATATTATGGTGGTTTGTAAACGATAAAAAGAAACGGTTACTTTCACTAGCTAAGAGTATCGGACTGTTTATTCTCTGTACAGCTGTGTTCGTTTTTCCATTTTTAGAGCAGGAGCTATACCAGGCTTTTGAATTGCCGACCCAGTATGATCTTGGGAAGACCGCTGGATCATTGTCAGATACCCTTATGCAAAGTCTTAACAACAACATGCTAAACTATGTTGATAAGAATTCCTATAACATCGGTTTATCAATGTTGGTGATCTTCTTTGTAGGCATTTTTGTGTACCGTAAGCTTTCTGTAAAAGTTAAAGGCGTATTCCTTGTCGGGGCAATCACGTTTATCTGTAGTACGAGTGTCTTTCCGTGGTTTTTAATGAACCACAGTCCATTAAAACCGATTCAATATCCAACACGTTTATTTACTATCTCTACCTTATGCTTAGCATTAGTTGGTGGATACCTGTTTAAAATTTATATTGGCAACCAACGTAGATTGGTAAAGTACTCCGTAATCCTTCTCGCTATTCTAACCGTACAAGCGGTATGGCTTTCGAGTGTTAACCGCTTCGAGAACAGTGCTAATTCTTACAGAATTTGGCACTATACTCCAGAAAACAGGGAGAGTGGTATCTGGGGACCAATGTACATCGAACAATACACTCCTCAACGGGGACAGAAGTATTTGAAAGGTGTGGTAAAGCACCAAGCGCGTCTTGATAGACATACGGTAAGTCTGAAGAATAAGCAGGTTATTTCAAGGCCTAACGCAATCGAATATGTTCTTCCTAAGATGAAAGACAAATCACAAAATGTTGATTTACCGATGTTCTCTTATCGTAATATTCAGGCCTTTGCTAGTGATGGACAGCACTTACAAAGTTGGGTGAGTGCCCGTGGAACAGTTGAGGTTAAATTACCAAACCACAACAATAGGGTTGTCCTCAAGTATGTTCCATCTATAATTGATATTTTTAGTATTGCTATTAGCCTATTAACGTGGGTATTGCTTATTGTACAGGGAGCTTGGCGAGCTTTAATATCTCGAAAAAACATTAACAATGTAACAAACTAATGTTTCTTTCGTTGCCAAGTAGTTAATTATTGAAGCTAACGCTTAAATTGGTATTGCAAAGGAATAATTTTTTCTTTACAATATTGAATTTGGGATATATTGAGATAGAGCATGTATCAATCGATACCACTAGTACTAATATTAGTTTAGCTAATCATTAAACTGATATTAGGTATAAGTCATGTGGAGAATTAACTAATTATGATTGACAATTGTTACAGCTGTGATAGCTTAAAAGAACATTGTTAGCGCGTAATTTACAAGTTAAGCATCAATCTCCAAAAGGAGGCCCGAAGAGAATGTTTAAAAGAAGGATTTTGAGTATCTGGAATTATCAAATGAAGGGTAGTCAAATTTACTTTCTTGCTTTTATTGTTTATTTTTTACCAACTTTTTTAATTGACACAACTTTTTCAGTAACCCTTGGTGATCATTGGTTAAGGTTGATCTCGTATATTTCTTTACCGCTTCTTCTTTTCAAAATTCTATTTTTAGATGGGTGGAATAAAAAACAATTATTCCTAATTTTAGCTATATTCTTAATTGGCCTAATAAGTTGGCGGGCAGCACAGGATAACCTATTGCTAATGATTATTCCTTTTGTGGTTGGGGCAAAGAATGTCTATTTAAGGGATATCATGTCTTGGTATGTCTACCTATGTGCAATATTAATGTTAGCAGTGGCCGTTTTCTCATTATTAGGTATAATTCCTAATTTGATATTTTATTCTGATACAAGGCCAACCAGATATTCGCTTGGAATGAATTATCCCTCCGAGATTGCAGCACACTATTTATATTTGACGCTTGCCTATTGCTATCTCAGATTTGGCAAGTTAAAATGGTTTGATTATCTTATGATTTGTGTAGGTGATATAGCCTGCATGTTAATAACAAACACACGCTTAGATTTTATTGCCACAATAGCTACTATTCCAATAATGATAATTGCTCAACGCGCCTTTAAGGGGGATAGATGGTCGCAAATCCTTGCATCATTTTGGTGGATGGCGGTACCAATTTTATCTATAGTAACGATATTTAGTTCGTACTTCTTTGATCCAAACAATCATATTTTTGCTAAACTAAACTCTTTAGCTTCTGGAAGACTTGCATTAGGATATGATGCCTTTCATAAGTGTCAAGTTAGTTTGTTTGGAAATACTATCGTGGAGCACTCCTTTGTAGGTACAAAGGGCCTTCAATTAGCACGTGGAGTTAATGAAGCGGGGAAACAGTATTTTTATATTGATTCTTCGTATATGAGGATGTTTCTACTATGGGGATTATTGATGTTTATCCTAATCGTTTTTTGCTTTACATATATTGCGGTTAGGTCAACTATCCATAGAACGTTTATTATGTCTGCAATCATTTTAATTGCATCGCTAAATTTCATGTTTGAACCAAATATTATAAAGATCATTTATGATCCAATTTTGTTGGCTTTATTAGCTAAACCATATTTTTACAGCTTTCAGGAGGAACATAATAATGCAGAGTAAGAGTGTTAGCATGAATGATATTTCCAAAATAGTATGGAAAAACCTTTTTCTTATAATTATTTCGACGCTTATATTTGGTGTTATTGGTGCCCTATATGCAAAACACGAAAAGCATACTAATTATGAATCCGTTCGAAGCATGGTGACTGGTCGGTCATATAACGGAGCAGCTGCTAACGAAGAAGTTCAAGCTGATATGAGTTTAGGGGAAACTTATGCGAAAATAATTGAAAGTGATGATGTTGCTAAGTCGGCTCGTAAAACTTTACCTAATAGTTTAAGGAAAAAATACAGTGCCCAGCAGATTAGCTCTGCAGTAAATGCTGATCCGGTACCCCAGACAACTATTATTAAGGTTAGCGCCCAAACCAGTTCTGCTAAAGATTCTGCAGCAATTGTCAATGCGGTTACGGCGGCTGCAGCTAAAACAATTCCTCATAAGATTCCTTCAGCAGGAAATATTTCACTCTTTTCAAAGGCTACCGCTAGTGAAGCGCAAAGCAAGACTTCTCCTTCCACGAAGAAGTTGGCTATAAAGGGAGCGGCGGTTGGCTTCTTAGTGGGGATTATTATCTCTTTTACTGTTACTACATGGACCAAACTAATAAGAAGATAATTTTATATTAAGGCTTGAGAGTCAAGAAGAGTGGATTCACGCTTCTGGGCTTTTTTACTATAAAAATTATTCAAGGCAAAGAAAGTCATATACCCTTATCACGATAATTATGATATAGTTAATAATGTTAATCAAAACTTAAAAATACGGGAGGTTTAATTTCGAATGGTGAGAAATAATCAATCTATTAATAAACATCAGTATTTAAAGCGAACTATTTACACCACATCTGGTTTACTTCTCTTATCCTTGGGATTTGGTACCAATAATGTTAAGGCGGCTGACAATCCGGTTGATCAGCAGGTCAATGTAAATGCGGCTAGCCAGTCAACGAGCATGACTTCAGCTTCCTCATCCTCCCCGGTCGCAACCACAGCCAACAGTGCCGCTCCGCAAAGCAGTGCCAGTGCAGTTAGTGCAACCACTTCAATGGATACTAATAATGCCCGGCAAGCTGCCTCAACCTCAAGGCAAGGACGTGCAAGCGCCGTCGCCTCCTCAGCATCAACTACAACTACCAATTCAAGTAATAGTAACACTACTGCGACGGCTACCCCTTCGGCACGTGCCTATGCGGCTGTAGCGGCGGTCTACCCGGATTCATTCACGATTGGCAATAAGGATTTTCCATGGACCGATGCAGTTGACGTTTCGAATTATCAGTATTGGTTGACGCCATCTGACTACACGACGCTTAAGCAACGGGGTGTAAAGACGGTTATTGTTAAGCTGACCGAAGGAACCTGGTATCAAAATCCGGCGGCTGGTGCACAAATCCGGAATGCGCGGAATGCTGGTTTAGGACTGGCCGTATACCACTTTGCTCGTTTCAGCAATCAGGCGAGTGCGGTTAATGAAGCCAATTACTTCATTAGTGCCATGCGGCGTTATGGGATCAGCGCCAATACGCCGGTGATTGCCGATATGGAATCTACTGAAGTCAATAACCGTTACGGTGCCGGTAACCTCAATGCCTTCTGGAACACTCTGCGGGCTAATGGCTATAATGATGATATTGTCTACACCAGTCTGAGCTTTGACCAGTCCTATGGATTTAGTAATACGGTTGGTAAGAAGAAGACCTGGATTGCTCAATATCCATATCACCCGCGTGCCAGTTACCTGGCCCACCAGGACTACGGTGCCTGGCAGTTTAGCAGTGCTGGTTACATCAACAACAAGGGGGCCATCGACTGTACGGTTGACTACGCTGGACTGTTTACGCCGACCAGCAATTTAGTTGAGAAGAACGAGAACGGTCATTGGTTCCTTTACAAGGACGGCGTTAAGCAGACCGGTTTCCAACATATTTCGGGTAACCGGACCGTTTACTATAACAATAATGGGATGGTCCATGGTGAAGCTAAGATTAATGGCCACTGGTATTACTTTGCACCCAATAATGGAAACATGGCTAAAGGCTTTACTCGTCTTCCGGATGGCCGCCACGTTTATTACAATAACAACGGGCAGCTTGTAAACGGTGAGGCTAACATTGGTGGTCACTGGTACTACTTTGCTACTAACAATGGCGATATGAAGACCGGCTTTGTGACCTTACTGGGCGGCCGGCATGTTTACTACAACGGTAACGGTTGGATGGTCCATGGTGAACAAAATATTAATGGCCACTGGTACCACTTTGCGGAAAACAATGGGCAGATGTCAACCGGCTTTACCAGAATTGCTGGTGGCCGGACCGTTTACTATGACGCTAATGGACAGATGAAGCACGGCTGGAAAAAGCTCGGCGACGCATATTACTACTTTGCTTTGAATAACGGTGATGAATTCCGTGGCGAGCACAAGATCGGTAACGACTGGTATTACTTTGGCAATAATGGCCGGATGGTCACCGGCTTTACAACGTTGCCGGATGGCCGCCACGTTTACTACGATAATAACGGTCATATGCTCCATGGTTGGCACAAGATTAATGGTAACTGGTACAACTTCGCATCTAATAACGGGCAAATTCTTTTATCTAAGTTATCTAATGGTCACTACGTATACTACGATGGTAATGGTCGTCTGTACCATGGTGAGGCACAACTCAATGGTCACTGGTACTACTTTGACAAGGATGGTTACATGGCAACGGGCTTCACTAAGTTACCAGATGGTCGAACTGTTTACTATGACAACAATGGTCAAATGGCTCATGGTGAACGCTACTTGAATGGTAGTTGGTACCACTTTGCGGAAAACAATGGTCAGCTGTCAACCGGCTTTACCAGAATTGCTGGTGGTCGGACCGTGCACTATGATGCCAAGGGACGGATGCAACACGGTTGGACGAAGCTCGGTAGTAGTTACTACTACTTTGCAACCAATAACGGTGATGAATTCCGTGGTGAGCACAAGATCGGTAACGATTGGTATTACTTCGGTAACGATGGTCGGATGACTACTGGTTTCACGACCTTACTAGATGGTCGTCACGTTTACTATGATGCGCAAGGGCGGATGGCCCACGGGACGCGGACAATTAACGGACGTGTATACCATTTTAATATTAACAATGGTGATTTATAATTTTTGAATCTTCTAAGTGACTTGTATCTATAATTTAGAAATCTATGATATAAAAATGAGCAGTTGATAAAATCATCAATTGCTCATTTTTGTATGGCTTGGTTATTAATTCTTCACTGGTGAATTACCGTGGCGTCTGCTGGAAGGGAGCCTGACCAGTCCTGGTAGTTAATTTGCTGACTGCCGTTGGTTGTCTGACGATCCATCCCATCGCTGTCAACGTGGTGGTTGATACCATGCTCGTCGGTCCATGTTGCGACATCGCCATTACCCAGCTGGATTTCTTGACCCTGTTGTGGAGTTGTACCTTGATTGTGGAGAACCGTTGCGTTTTGCGGTAGACTACCAGACCAGTCTTGATAGTGAATCTGTTGGCTGCCATCGGTTGTCTGACGATCCATCCCATCACTGTCGACATGGTGGTTAATACCGTGTCCATCTGTCCACATTGCGACATCCCCTAAGCCTAATTGAATCTCTTGGTTTTGTTGTTGATTGGTACCTTGATTATGGATAACCGTGGCACTCTGTGGTAATGCTCCAGACCAGTCTTGGTAATTAACCTGTTGACTACCACTAATTGTCTGGCGATCCATCCCGTCGCTGTCGACGTGGTGGTGGATACCTTGCTCATCGGTCCAAGTTGCAATGTCGTTCAGCCCCAGCTGCCGGCTACTTGACTTACTGGTTGGTGCCGTGGCGTAAACACTCTGATTTTGGTAGAGCAGGGAGTTAACTGAACCGGCCATTGCCATCGTGGTTGAGGTAGATACCGTTTTCTTTGGGGTGAGTGCGCTGGTTGCTGAATGGTGTGATGATGCCGACTTAGTATTGGTAGAAGTAGCACAGCCACCTAAACCTAAAAGTAATAAAACAACAGTAGAGTTTAATAATATCTTTTGTACTTTAGTCTTAAGCATGATAAGCACCCCTTTCAAGAAAGGTAATTTATATTCTCTTATCATTTATATTGTAACCCTTTTGAAACATTACTGTAAAGAATGTTATGGTCAAACGTCTTAGTTTAAGCCAATTATTGATAATCAGTTTATAAAAAAAGATCATCCTCATGTGAGGCTATGATCTTTTTTGTTAATAATTGTGCCGATAGGCATGGTAGGTATTATTGGAGTAAGCCGGGGTGGACCGGTGATAATAGGTGTGAGGCTGCCCCTGCTGGTAGGCTCTTGTACCACCGTAATTACCGCGGTAACGTGAGGTGTTGCTGTTACCATAGTGAGTTCGCGGTGCCTCATTCTGTGCAGGGACACTTTCAATTGTACTTTCGCTGGTTGAATTAGATTCCGCACTGCCGATAGTTGAGGAACCGTTACTGTGTGTGGAATGATGACCGCTACCGGTAACCTCGTCACTACCGTTACCGCTGCCCGGATTGTTGTAGGAAGCACCGCCGGGCAGAATGAAGTCGGTGTTGTTGTAGCCATCATAGTTTGGCTGTGACTTGTACATCTTCGTCTCGTGGTTGACCACGGTCTTTGGCTTGAGGCCGAGTTGCTTGCGGATCAGCTTGGAGACCCGGTTGATCTCCTTAGGGCTGGCAATTTGGAAGGAGACGCCTTCGATCGTGGCGTTCTGTCCCTGGAAGTGGTAGGTCTTGATATTGTCCATGGCGCCGTGGTAGTTACCGTAGAGGGTGGCGATGTCATCAATCGGGATGTTGGTCTTGACCCCATCACCGACGGCATCCAGGATCTGGTTGGCAGCGCCAATCGATCCAGAGGTCTTGAATTTCTGGATGACGTTACGCAGGATCTGTTGCTGGCGCTTCTGCCGACCATAGTCGTTGTTTGGATCGTCGTAGCGCATCCGGGAGTACTTAAGGGCGTTGGCGCCGTTAAGGTGTTGCTTACCCTTCTTGAAGTGGTGACCCTCATAGTCGAAGGCGAAGGGGTTATCAACATTGACGCCACCAACGGAATTGACGACCTTCTCGAGGACCCCCATGTTGATGACCGCGTAGTAGTCGATTGGCACGTCGAGGAGCTCTTCCACCTGCTTGACCGACTGCTTAGGTCCGCCGATCGCGTAGGCAGCGTTTAATTTGACGTAGTCGGGGCCGTCGTCGGTATTGACCCGGACCAGGATATCACGGGGGATACTGGTCATCGTGATTGTCTTGGTCTTCGGATTAATCGTAAACAGCTCCATCGAGTCGGTGTTACCACCCTTGTTACCACGGTTGAGGGCACCGACGTCGGTACCCATCGCGAGGACGGATACCGGTTCACCCTTTTGCAGCTTCTTACTGATCTTCCCGTCACCATTGGTGAACATCCCGTTGGCGGCGGAGTGAATCTTATGGTACTCGTAGAAACCACCAAGGGCCACCAGGAGGATTAGGATCCAGATGAGGATCTTCATCCACTTCGGCATCTTGTAGTGATGCTTGGTAGGCGGCTCCGTCTCAGCATTTGGCGTTTGACGAACATGCTGTTCGTTGCGCTGTTCCTCAAGTTCGCGTTGGCGGTTTTCGTTAACCTGTTTGCGAATCCTTTTTTCCATCCGTTCCCGGTATTCCTCGCGGGATTCGCGGTGATTATTATTATCCATAAAGATTAATACCTCGACCAAATTAATTCTAACAGTACAAATATAGCAAAATTAACGCTATAAATTCAACGTAATACCTATAGTTTAACCTTTCCGTAACTTTTTGGAAAGTTAGACTTTGACAAAAAAGTATATTAATATAGTAGAGATATTTCGCGAATACTATATGAAAGGATTTTATCGATGAAATCAACTAAAGAACTCGCTGAAGCAGTAAACAAGCGACGGACCTTTGCGATCATTTCCCACCCTGACGCCGGGAAGACCACGATCACCGAGCAACTCCTCCTCTTCGGGGGTGTCGTCCGGGAAGCCGGGACGGTCAAGGCGCGGAAGACCGGGAACTTCGCCAAGTCCGACTGGATGGAAATCGAAAAGAAACGTGGGATCTCCGTCACGTCCTCCGTCATGCAGTTTGACTTCCAGGGTAAGCGGATCAACATCCTGGATACCCCGGGACACGAAGACTTCTCTGAAGATACCTACCGGACCCTTATGGCGGTCGACTCTGCGGTCATGGTGATCGACTCCGCCAAGGGGATCGAGCCCCAGACCAAGAAGCTCTTCCAGATCTGTAAGATGCGGGGTATCCCGATCTTTACCTTCATGAACAAGTTCGACCGGGATGCCCGGGAACCGCTGGACCTGTTGAACGAAGTGGAGGACGTGCTGGGCATCGAGACCTACCCGATGAACTGGCCAATCGGTTCCGGTCACCAGTTCAAGGGTCTCTACGACCGCTTCAACCACCGTGTTGCATTGACCCATCCGGCCGATCCGGACAACCCATACCTGCCACTGGATGATGATGGGAAGGTCAAGGGGGATAACCCACTGGCCGGTTCCGGTGAATGGCAGGATGCTCTCGACGGGATGGAGCTGATCGAGGTTGCCGGAAACGAGCTCGACCGTGACAAGATCGCCCGTGGTGACCAGACGCCGGTCTTCTTCGGGTCCGCTCTGACTAACTTCGGGGTCCAGACCTTCCTGGAGAACTACCTGCAGTTTGCCCCGGCCCCTGGTGACCACAAGACCGAGGATGGTGAGGTCGTCAAGCCGCTGGACAAGGAGTTCTCCGGCTTCGTCTTCAAGATCCAGGCCAACATGAACCCGCGGCACCGGGACCGGATTGCCTTTGTCCGGATTTGCTCCGGGGAATTTGACCGGGGGATGGACGTTACCCTGGCGCGAACGCAGAAGCCACTACGTTTGTCTAACGTGACCGAGTTCATGGCCGACACCCGCGAGAACGTCGAGACGGCAGTTGCTGGCGACATCATCGGCCTGTACGATACCGGAAACTTCCAGATTGGTGACTCAATCTACACTGGCAAGAAGAATATTCAGTTCGAGAAGCTACCACAGTTTACGCCGGAGCTTTTCGTTCGGGTTTCTGCCAAAAACGTCATGAAGCAGAAGTCCTTCCACAAGGGGATCAATCAGCTGGTCCAGGAGGGGGCTGTCCAGCTCTACAAGAGCTACACCTCCAACGATTACATCCTGGGGGCCGTTGGTCAGCTACAGTTTGAGGTCTTTAAGTTCCGGATGAAGAACGAGTACAACTCCGATGTCATCATGGAGCCAATGGGCCACAAGACCGCCCGGTGGATCGATCTCGAACAGCTGGACGAGAAGATGTCTTCATCTCGGAATATCCTGGTTAAGGATATTCATGACCAGCCGCTCTTCCTGTTTGAAAATCAGTTTGCCGAGAACTGGTTTAAGCAAAAGTATCCGGATGTGAAGCTGACGGCGAAATTGTAAAGGCGAAGTCATATTATGGCAAAAAATATGTATTTTACTTTTTCTGAAGAGTATATTGATATGGTACCGTCTTGCTTGTTCTTTTTATGGATAATAATGTCGTCCTTTATGAATGCCAATAAAATAAATATTGGAATGATAATAGTCCTTTTAATTACAATTGGTGTTGAGTTAAGAACGTTTTCTGAAGCTTTTATGGTAAATAAAAAGGGATCGCATAACTATGCCATACTTTCAAATCATTATCTTTTATGTACCTTGATAATCCATTTCTTCATTTTATTTGGTACTATGGAAGGCTATCATTATATTCCAAAATTAATTCATCCTTATCAAGCAATTGTATTACTATTATTAATCGAGTTTGAAATTAATATAGTACTAACTGCGACAGGAACAACAAAGAAGGTATTATATAGTGGTTTCTTAGTAATTTTATTTTTAATTTTTGCATCTAAGAATACAATGCTAATGTTATTTTCGCTTTTGTTTTTGCCAATAGTTGATTGGATCGCAAGTAATGAATGTGAGACACTTCCTATATATTCATCTCTTAAAGAGAATGTACCAGTATTAACGGAGATAGAAAAGCACCCTAAGACTGCGAAAGTTATTATTGGTGGGTTAACCATTATTTTGATTGCTGCTAAGGAGATTACGAAGGTTATTATTAAATTTCTTCCTAGGAATTCTACAATGGGAATTAACTACTATCCAACGTATGTGCTAACTAATGTATTAACTTTGGTATCTTTTATTATCATTTTATTTTTTGTAATGAACGGTTTAGCAAAAAATAGTAAAGATTAAAATAGATTTATAAAGGAGACAATTTGCAAGCAGTATTAATAATTGCGCATCGTGATCCCCGGCAGGTATTGGATCTGGCGCAAATCATGCATCAAAGATTTGAAGTGTATATTCACTTTGATAAAAAAATGAACATACCTGGTGAAATAAAGAGAGAGTTAGAAGCTGACGGTATTCATTATTATCAGCAGATTGATGTTCGCTGGGGTGGTTGGTCGATTGGTCAGGTAGCGGTAAACCTCATGAAAGAAGCGTTGAAAAATCCTGAGATTACCTATGTCCATGTGATTTCTGGACAGGATTGGCCGCTACAACCGGTTGATAACATTTATGATTTCTTTGAACATAGCGATAAGGCATTTATGAAGTTCTTTAAGGCCAAGGGAACAAAGAAGTCAGGAGAGCCAATTATCTGGTGGCAACAATACTACTTCCACTATGACGATATGAATCGCCGTTCCCTGTATGGCAAGTTATACCATCGGGTGTCGCTTGCGCTACAAACGCTTTTTAGAGTAAATAAATTCAAGAAGTTAGGGATTAATTTGGAGATTTATTCCGGCTCTAATTGGTGCGATCTTCCGCGAGAGATTGCTGATTATGCACTTACCTATTTGGACAGCCATCCAGAATTGCTGAAGATGCTAAAAACAGGTTGCTTCTCAGATGAGTTTTGGATGCAGACGATTATCGGTAATTCCAAGTATCGAAAACAGATTTGTACTGATTTTCATCGTTACATTGTTTGGGAACACCGGCATGATAGCTATCCAGCAATTCTTGACGAAAGTGACTACGATAAGATAAAGGCTGAAAATTACTTTTGGGGTAGGAAATTTGTTGAGCCATATTCAGATATGTTAATGAAAAAACTAAATGGTGAAAGACTATGAAGTTAACGGTGATTATTCCCGCATATAATTGTGCAAGTACAATTAAAAAAGCAATCGTAAGTACAAACGTTTTTAATGATAATCAAATAGCGGTAATTGTAGTTAATAATGGTTCTACCGATGATACTAAAAGTATAGTAAAAGAGCTATGTCTTGATTGTAGCAGGATAGAGTATGCTGAATCTCTCAAGGGTGTTTCATATGCCCGCAATAAAGGGATTGAATTAACTGATACCGACTACTTAACGTTCTTAGATGCGGATGACGTCTATATGCAAAATGGCACGAAAACCTTTTTGAATAATCTAAGTCGAAAAAGTGATCTTGCAGTATATAACTATCAGGTTAACGAAAAAATCCAAGACCTGTATTCATTAACACAATCAGTAAGTAGCACTGATGATCAGATATCATTAATGTTGGATAACCCGACCAAGCTCCTAACAGTCTGGAATAAGGTTTACAGTACCCGTATTATTAAAGAGAACAATATATGCTTTGATCCAACCCTTACCTATTCGGAAGATTCCGAATTCCTGATACGATACCTTGTGCGGAGTAAGACAATAAGGTTCTTTAATACCACTACGTATCGATATAACGTGACTAGTGGTTCCGCTGTGCATAGCCATAATGCTGGAATGGTAAGAGGGTATCTGAAGGCAATTGATAAGGTTAGAGGAGACGTGAAGAATAGAGTGGTTTTTTCTTCTTCATTGAATAACTTTATTTTGATGCAGTTTAACCTAATGATGGTTCATGCCGTCTATGCTGACCATATCCCTTATAGTGAGCAAATTGCTAAAATGAAGAAAATTGCTCGTGACAAGTCGATAGAAGCTGCCATTACTAGTGCAAAGTTTCAAAGTATTATCAAGCCAAGATTT
>DXFH01000028.1 GCA_019114515.1 Candidatus Limosilactobacillus merdigallinarum | reverse complement strand
CACATTTCAAGATGAACGTTGCTTTGTTTGAACTGTTAACCACAATCTGTTGAACAAATTCTTGAAATACACCTTCATCAAACTCAGTAAGCTGTTTCCCTTGATGGCACCAACGTAATAAGGTACGAACACCCTCAAAGTCATTTGCTGAATCAGTATTTTGGACAGTAAGCTGTTTAATCTTTTCCTGACATTGGTAGGAGTACTAATAAGCGCCCACTTGTAACCCAGCTGCTTTAGCTTGTGCATAGTGTTCCGCAAAGTAACGATCTACTTGACCGGCTGACCGACCGTAACCGGCACGGGGAACCACTTTGCGACGGCCATTAAGGGAAAAATAGAGATGGTCGCGCAATTACGGAATAAGAATTACCATATGCTGGCGGACGAGGAGACGGTCACGGTGTTGGATGGGACCGCTCACTTTACCGGCAACCATACGATCGCAGTTGAAACGGCCACCGGAACCGAAGAATATTAGTGCGGGCGCATCTTTACCAATACCGGTGCGACCCCGAATATCCCCGCAATTCCCGGCCTGAAGGATAGTCAAGCACTCCTGACCTCAACAACCGCGATGGAACTGCCGGAACTACCCGCTAGGCTGGTGATTATCGGGGCGGGCTATATTGGTCTTGAATTTGTGGCGGTGTTTGCCAGCTTCGGCGCGCAGGTCAAGCAAAGGCTTCAATGATTTATTGAAGAAGCCGGTGAAATAAAGATAAGGCACTAGCTTCATGAATTTGGCGCTAGTGCCTTATTTCTATGCATTCTTACTTTGAACCGCGGCTAATTTCCTGCTGTCAATCGAGACGGGGAGCGCAATTGTCAGGGCCTTGATCAGGATTATATCCATGATGGTGATAAAGGTGATCGTTAACAATGTAACCGCCGTTTGAATGATTAACAGGTGGAAGCCACCGCCGAATAGTAGGCCGTTGGGGACCTGGCCACTGATCTGGTGACTCGCAAAAATACCGGTCGCAATGCTTCCCCAGATGCCGCTGATTCCGTGACAGCCAAATGCGTCAATAACATCATCGATCGCTAAGTGTGGCTTAACCTGGGTAATAAACGATTGGCTGATTATAGCCCCGACCATGCCGATGATTATCGAACCACCTAGTGTAACATAGCCGGCGTTGGGAGTAATGGCGACGAGCCCGGTGACGGCCCCGTTGCAAACACCGGCAAGGGTAACGTGGTTCAACCGGTAGCGGTCCAGCAGCATCCAGGTAACCATTGCCGTTGAGCAGGCAATCGTGGTTGTGAACATGGCCTGAACCGCGGTATCATCCACGGCCAAGGCTGATCCGGCGTTAAAGCCATACCAGCCGATCCACAATAGCGCTGTCCCGATTAGGACCCAGGAAAGGTTGTTGTGGTGGGCGTAGACTTCCTTGCGGCGGCCGACCCATGCGGAAAGGATCAAGGCGGTGATCCCGGAATTGACGTGGACGACCAAGCCACCGGCAAAGTCAACCGCCCCGAGGCTAGCGAGAAAGCCGTGCGTTGCCCAAACCATGTGGACCAGCGGGTAGTAGACGAAGATCGACCAGCAGATCGTGAAGATGATTAGGAAGTTAAACCGTCCGTGACCAACCACCGACCCGCAAAAGATCGCCGGGGTAATGATTGCGAACATCATAAAAAACATGGTGTAGTCACCGATCGGGATCCCGGTTTTCGTGACTGCGTTAATGGAGACGTTAATCATCAGTATGTTATGCAGGTTGCCGATTATCCCCCAGTGGTTGCCGGAGAACGAGAGGGAGTAACCGACCGTAATCCACAGAATGACGGCCAATCCACACATCATAAAAATAGTGAGCAGCATATTATTGGCATGCCGGTGATTGATTAGACCACCGTAGAAAAATGCTAACCCTGGCGTCATCAGTAACACCAGAATACTAGCAATCATGACGAATAATGTGTTTGCTTGTGACATGTAGACCATCTCCTCGTATTGTTGGAAATAATCTACCATCTTTGCGCAGCAGTCACAATGGATTGTGCGAAATACCGTGGAATCATTTGTGTGAAGTGCTTTCACTCTGAAAGATGATTAGTATCTGGGACAGTTTGGTTAAGAATATATTAGCCGCCTGCCATGCGTTCGCTGTATAGCAGTATTACAATTAAGTAATACCGTAATTATAGGATCGCGCCTGCACTTGTAAGTGAAATAATCTTTGCGATGAGTAGGTGAAATTAAAATGAAGATCTTTATTGCTGGTGCATCCGGTCGCGTTGGAACTAAATTAACGCGTGATTTAATTAACGATGGTTATGAAGTTATTGCGGGCGCCCGTCACCTGGAGAAGGTGGTCAAGGATAGGCGGGTCACTCCGGTAAAGTTTGATCTCCACGAGAGTGTTGAAGAGATGCGGAAAGCAATCGGCGACGTTGACGCGATTTACTTTACCGCTGGATCGGGCGCCAAGGACTTGCTACAGACGGATGCCTTCGGGGCGGTGAAACTGATGCAGGCGGCCGCTAAAAATGGGATCAAGCGTTTCGTAATGTTGAGCGCCCTGTTTTCGCTTGAGCCGACGAGATGGCGGCAGCTAGATCGGATTTGCCTTGCTTCATTATAATCAGGATAAGAATTACTAAAGCAAAGGGCAGTAAGTTGAAATGTACAAGAAACCATTCAACAACAATAAATAAAATAGCAAAACAAATCAAAGGTGCCCAAATGCTATCCCAAAAGCTTTTCCACTTGTTTTTCATTGAATATCCTTCTTTGTTCTTTTAACCGTTTTTAAGTCTTAACAGTTACTAGTCACTTTCCTTAATGTTACGACAAATCAATAGGAGGTCATCATGGACGACATTAAAGTTTTTCCGATTATCATTTCTAAAAATAATGAAAGCAGTGATTATCCCTACTTCGTTGAAATTCCTGATATTGATGGCATGACTGAGGGGGCAAGCATTGCTGACGCGATGGAAATGGCGAAGGACTATATTGGCACCTACTCTTTAGAAAATAAGTTGCCAAGATTAAATACGCGATTACCAAAAACAAAGGGTACAGATATTGTTAGCTTGGTTACTGTTAATGTCTCAGAGTACAAACGTAAGAATGACAATCGGGTGGTTAAAAAGACCTTTATCATTCCTAATTATTTAAATGAACTTGGCAAAGAAAAAGGCATCAATTTTAGTGAAGTAATGACTTCAGCTTTAAAAGAAAGATTGAGTCTTTAAAAATAAAACCGGCATTAATTGATGCCGGTTTTAAAGGATTCATGCTTAAAGGTGAGTAATATATTTGAACTAATATTCTAATTAAATTGAAATCATTACAATCTTAATTCTTATTAATGGTTCCATCGTCAAGAACTGTATAACGTCCAACTCCGAAAGGATCATCATGATTTCTAAATGACCAGCCATTTTGGATTCTGGTAGCTTTCATGTCATTTGCTGAAATCCCTGAAGATTCTAACTTTTTTCTTGCTTCAGATTCACTGATACCATTACTAAGGACTTGATCAGTTGTTTGTTCTCCAGGAGTAGTGTGATTTTCTATTTGCGCCATGTTATTATCGGGACCGTTTTTAAGAAACTTATTTAAATTCAAACGTCCCCGTGTTTGATGCATAGTCTCTGTTCTCCAGTTAGTATCAGAACTCGTAAGAATAATTGTATATTCATCTTTTACTGTCGCTATAATTGACGACTTTATATCAGAATCGTGAAAATTAAGTTTATATTGCATATGACCTGTACCATTAAGACCTATCTTTTTCCATGTTAGTCTATCATCAGTGTTACCGTTTTTGGGGTCGTAAAAAACGTATCTACCTGTTCCGTCGGAAAAAAGAAGCATTGCCGATCCTAAATTATCATCTCGATATGATCCAGTTATTCCTTTATCTCGCCCTGGAGTAGCGTCCTTTTCGTCGTCACTTACACTATTATCTTTGCTAGAACTAGTGTAATTTTTATGACTAGTATTATTTGGCTTGCCGTAATATTGATTACTTGCTCCAATAACAACAACCAATGCAATAATGGCGATTAAAATAACTACAATTGTCGATTTTTCTGATTTTTTATTCATTCTTAATTACCTAAATATATAATACAATAATTGACTAATGTTTATAATAATTACATTATACTAGGTATTTAAATAAATAAAGCAAATGTTTTTTCTGGATATATATGACAAGGTAACCGTAATACTAAAGTAACAAGTAAATGACTACTGAACCGCCTTTTTCAACGCTGCTTGCAGAGCAGGATCAACAGCATAGAGATATAAACCATTGACGCCTCGGGTCATCAAAACGTTAAATGTGTTTTCGATCAGGGTAGTACCGTATTCCTGCTTCGATCCGTCATGCATGCTCCTGCGCTGATATACTTTTTTATCTTTGCTTTCGGAAGGATCAAAAACGATTTTACCGTTCCTATATTTAACGGATGGACCGATTACGACGCCCGCATAATTTAAATCGAATCCTTGAACCGTATACGTAGAGCCAATCTCTCTGACGGTGTGTGGTTGCTCGGCCCAGGATAAGTCAGAGTATTTCACTCCTGAAATTTGTCTCTTATCGTCTTTTGCTGGACTAAGTTGTTTATTCCATGGCATATGCCAATTGTCTGCTGATACTTGCCATAAACCATCAGGATCGTCGTTATTCTTGCTCTGACTAGAATAATCCCAATCAAAGGTTGCGATCATTCGACTAATACCGTTTTTACCGTCTTCGTTAGCCTTTTTATTAATCGCTTCCTGCATGGCGGCAGGGTGGTCGAAGATTCTTAAATCATAATTCTTATCCTGGGGTGCTTTGGTGATGGTTTGATTATCAACAATATTACGCAACCAATTAAGCATTGCTGCCGATGCATGGATCCGCATCTGATTCCTCAGCGTAATCGTGTACGGATGATATTGTTGGATCTTTTTTTGATCATCATTTTCGATGATTTGATTGTAGCCCAGCACTTGATGGTCATCATAAACGGCAATTGTTACCTTAGCGCGTTTAATAATATCCAGGAGTTCATTATTGCCATATTTTTTGGTAAATGCTTGATTGTTTTGGGTTAGTAACAGGTGTGCTTCATCTACAAAGGCAATGTCAACTGCATTTTTAGATTCGCTATTTTCAGTAAGCGGAGGATGTTTCCTAATGAAGGTAACCACTTTTTCTACTTTAGCGTTAGGGATAGCCAATTTTTTAACGATTTGCTCGTAGACTTTTTGCTGTTCATTTTGGTTAACCATCATTGCCAGCGACAGTGGTCGTTCACCGTTTTTCAAGTTCGCTAATGCATAGAAAATATTGCTCATCAGGACAGTTTTACCGGCGCCGGCTTCACCCTTCACCAAAATAAGTTGATTCTTTTTGCCAGTATTAAGGTACTCTTGCACTACATTCAGAATTTGATCTTTCGCTCGTAGTTGTTCAGCGTTTAGTTTATAAAAAGGTGATGCCTTAAAAAGGGCAGAATCTTCGACAATCCGTTGCAAAGGGAATAAATCAGGTTTGATTTTATGTAATTTCCGCCAAATTTTATTGAAAATAGGCACCATTTCATCAGCGGTGTAATAATCTTTTTGCGCATTATCCCGTCGATTGTTTAGGCGGATAACCGTACTGACGCCGGATAGGTAGTGCATCATGCGATTTTCAATATCTAAGGTCAGCGATTTATTAAAATGACGATGACCGATGATGAACATAGAGGCATTCGCTGTATGTTTTAATTGTCGCCAATCTTGTCTGACTACTGGATCTGAGTCTAAGTGCTGTAATGTACGCCGTTGAATATCATTTGTTTCACCAACATAAACGGTGTATTGGGGCTTTTGGTTAGGCCCAGCGTGGTCGATGATATACACAGTAGGGTAGTCACTTAAATATGTTTGGCTTTCTGAAGACACGTCTCTTTTGATAATCGTATCTAATTCACTGGCTTCTTCTTGATTGTATTTTGTCGGAAAAACAATCGGCTCTGGCAAGTTTTTAGTCATATTTTTCATCCCTGTATGCAAGAGTACTTTGCACTCAATTTACTCTTTTCACTTTCTTTCGGCAAGGCTCTTTTCTATTCGTTACTTTTAATAAACCTTGTTATAAAAACAGTTGCACACGTGAACATTTATGATTATCATAAGAGGTGGATAAGAGGGTTTGTAATAGAAAGGATGTTTCATAATGGCTAAGAAAGACGAAAAGATGCAGATTAATCCAGATAAGTTTGCTCGTGCAGTGGTTAGTGGTTCTAACTTAACTGATGAAAACGACACGATTGCCAGCAAGAAGGCATTGATGCGTTACCTGAGTGCTTACTACCTGGTGCAGAAGTTCAATGAAATGGAAGCTGACCAGTTCAGCTTGAAGAACAGTGCTGATTACAAGCGTGCAATGAAGTCATTGGCTGACCTTTCTGGTATTGCAGTTGATGATAACGTACCAGCTGGTTGGAACTAATTGATTGCACATAATAAAAGCATCCCGCGAATTTTTTGCGGGATGCTTTTTTGTTAGTTAGCTGAATTTCTTAATCTTAAAGCGGTGCGTCGTTCAAAGTACATGAACAACTCTGAAATTATTGGCAAAGACAGGTAAAGCACCATGATGACCCGGGGATAATAGAAGGCCAAGACAATTAGTGTAACGTTGAGCGCGATGAAAAAGATGGTTTGCCACAAGGTGTGACGGAACAATATCTTTTGTAGGTTTTGACTCATTATGGGCATTCCGGAGCGTTGGATTAGTACTTTCAGAATACTGGCAATGAGGTAAATGACATCGTAATTCATTGCCGCAAAACCAGAGTGTTCTGCCATTATCCATTTAGTCATCATTGGCAGCAAAGACAAGTCTGCTAATAAACATAGTTCAAGGATGGCCGTGATACTGGTCGGACGTATGACAAAGTATGAAAATAAGCTATGCAAGTCATACCAGAAGCTTACAATAATGATAAAAGAAATCAGGAAAACGGCTAAATCACTAATGAAGGAGCCATAATGAACTTCATGAACAGGTGGGGTGATTTCCAGCACGATGATGGTTGCCACAATGGCTAGAATAGCGTCATGAAAAGCTTCTAGGTGGTCATGCAATCGCTCAGGCTCATTTTTTCGTGCGTCAATGAAAGTGTCGTGCATCTTTTGCAGCTCTTGCTGGTCTTCAGGTGAAAGTTGTTTCAGCTTATCCTCACGATTAGACGATTGATTCATACTCCCACTCTTTGCAAATCATTTAGTAGCCATCATTTTAACATACGGAGTGATTAATGAGTGTTTAGACTAGAATCAGCTTGAACTTAATGCTGGTGATTTGCAGTATGTTGATCATATAGCTGAGTTAATGCAGCCGCCAAACTGAGTTTAATATTGCCAATTTCAGAATGACCTACCCGGATGTTGTAAATCGTCATTCTAGTTGTTCCCACGTGACGAGCAATCTCTTGGTTGCCCATCGGCGTTTCATCGAATAATTTCTTGATTTTTGCTGAATCAGCTTGGTACTGTTCTATTGATCGATGATTCCTTTAGCTTAATTACAATTCTTATTGTATTCTAAAAATTTTTAAAGATTAAAAAATGATATTTTATTCACGAAATGACAGGAGATGATTTGATGGTACGCGTTAATTACCGCTCTCCTTTAGGCAACATCGTTATTGAAGCTGATGAAGAAGGAATTACCAAAGTAAAGTTCAGTGAAGATACAGTGTCTGAAGCAGAAGCAAATAATTTGTTTATTCAACAGGGCATTATTTGGCTGGACCAGTATTTTATGGGCCAAGAACCGTCGGAGTTACCGCCATTGCATCTTATTGGCACACAATTTCAAGAACGGGTTTGGCATCAATTACAAAAATTACCATACGGTACGACCGTTACTTATAGTCAACTGGCACAAGGCCTTGGTAGCAGTCCACGCGCTGTTGGTAGAGCAGTCGGACAAAATCATGTTTTATTGATGATCCCTTGTCATCGGGTGATGGGCAAAGATGGTAGCCTGACTGGCTATAGTGGTGGCATTGAACGCAAGAAGTTGCTGTTGACATTTGAAGCGCAGCAGAAGTAAATGATTCGGCTAGCAAGCAATTCGTTGGTTAGCCGGATTTTTTATCAGGTAAGTATAAAGGAAGTATAAAACGAGAATAGCGAAGTATAAAAGAAGTATAAAACAGTGACAGCAAAGTATAAAAATAGTATAAAGAAAGTATAAATTAAGAGGTGTGAGCTATGATGAATAAAGAAATGCTGAATCCGTTCATGCCAAGCTTTGGTCTCTTTCCCAAAATTGTAATTAGTCAAAAAGAAGCGTTAACTGACTATTTGACTGGTTTGCAAACTCATGATGCGAAATACCAGACCTCATTGGTGTATGGGACACGTGGCGCAGGAAAAACGGTCTTTTTACTCAATGTACAACGGTCACTAGAAAAGCTAGATAACTGGTGCTTTATTCGGTTAAGTAATGGTCAAGGGAACCTGCTCTTTCAGCTGTTACACGGGTTACAACGCGCAACTGGGGTATCATTAGTGGATCTTTTGACAAAGATTAATGGCATTAACATTATGGGGAGTGGCGTGACTTTCAAGACTTTAGAACAGTCTGGTCAAATTGATTATGATGATTACTTACCAGTCTTATTAGAGCAACTCAAAAAAGAGGTAAATCTGTTCTGATAGGTATTGATGAGATTTCGGTCAGTGATGATGTACGCGCTTTTGGCTCTGAATATCAGACGCTTATTGGACAGGATTACGATATATCGTTACTAATGACAGGACTGCCAAGTCGTATTTCTGAAGTACAGAACGATGATACATTGACATTTTTGTTAAGGAGTCACCGGGTTTACTTAACGCCATTGGACGAATGGTCTGTATCAAGAAGCTATGAAGAAACCTTTAAAACAGGAGAACGACAAATTGATTATGTTGTCCTTGATAAACTTTGTAAGGCAGTTAAAGGTTATGCATATGCATTTCAAACGATTGGTTACTATGCATGGCGCTTTAGTCAGAAATCGTTGCTTATTGATGAGCAAGTAATGGAGCAGACTTTTGATGCCGCTAAAGTAGACTTGTTTAGAAATGCCTATGAAAGAATGTATATGGACATTTCCAACACGGATCGTGTCTTTATCAATGCCATTGTCAAGGCTGGTACGCCGGCAGTATCTACTAGCCAGCTCAAAGCGATTTTAAACAAACCAACTAATTATATTTCGGTTTACCGTGCACGTTTGTTAAATGACCAGTTAATCACTTCACCGCAACGTGGAATTGTCTGCTTATCATTGCCGTTTTTTGCGGAATTTGTGCATAAATATAATCAAGAACATTTTATTGACTAAATTAACAAAAGTACTCGCTACAGTAAGTAAAGCAGACTAAATAAGTGTGCTTAAACAGTAACGGGTACTTTTTCTTGTTGACTGATCACTGGACGACTAGTGGAATGTGCACGTGAAAAAACATGCGCAAAATGCTTTCTTAACGATTGTGAAACGCTTACAATGAAGGTGTGTCAATAAAGGGTTAATAAGTAAATGTGAGCTACGATAACTGTCAACTCACGATGTATTTTTAGAAAAGATGACGACTAATGTTTAAAATAATCCATCGCTACATGGCATGGTTTCCAGCTACAATGGCCGTCCTGTTTTTGTTTGGTCAAACGGTTTGTGACCTGTATTTACCAACAATTACGGCAAGTCTTGTGAATAAGGGAATTTTGCAGCAGAATTTTGCCTACATTATGAAGATTGGCTGGCGGATGTTATTTGTTGCCGGGTTAGGACTGATGGCAGCCACGGTTAATGTTTTTTTAGCATCGCGACAATCAATGAAAATTGGGGCGCAGCTACGCAGTAAACTGTACGCGAAGGTATTGAACTTTGCCGGGCAAGAAATGACGCAGTTTGGTACTTCTACCTTAATCACGCGGACGACGAATGACGTTGTCCAAGTACAAACGGTGATGTTTCAAGTTTTGCGGCAAATGCTGCGGTCACCGATGATTTTGGTGACTGCTTGTGTGCTGGCATACATTCAAGCGCCACGGTTAACGGTAATTTATCTGATCACCTTGCCGATCCTGACCGTTTTATGCCTACTAGTCCTGCATTATGCAACACCACTATTCCACAGTATTCAAGGCAAGACCGACCGGATTAACCAAATCTTTCGTGAAGGACTGACTGGTGTGCGGGTAAGCCGTGCCTTTAACCAGGAAAATCACGAACAGAAACGCTTCGATAATGTGAACCGTGATTATACGCAAACTGGTGTTAAGGCGTATTCACTGGTGGCATGCTTATACCCAGCAATGACCCTTGTTTTGTCATTAACGGATGTCGGCATCATCATGTATGGTGGTCAAATGATTGCGGTTAAAACGCTCAACGTTGGTGACTTGATTGCGTTTATCACATACACCACGCAGATTCTGACGAGTTTTATGCGGCTGTCACGGATGTTCGTCAGTTTGCCGCGGGCTTCGGCCTCAGCTAAGCGGATCAACGATATTTTAGAGACGCCATCCTCAGTGAAGTATGAATTAACTCCGCCAGCCAAGAGTGCGGTTACTGAAAACACCAAGCGACCGAATACACAGCTAAAGCAGGTACCCGCCGTCGAATTTCGCCACGTTAGCTTTCGGTATCCGGGAGCCGAGCGCTTAGCATTGGATGACATCTCATTTACCGCTGATCGTGATAGCACGATTGCGGTGATTGGCGGTACCGGTGCCGGTAAATCAACGCTGATTGATCTGCTAGCCCACCTGTACGAACCTGCTGCAGGACAGATTTTAGTTGAGGGCCGTCCCGTTAACAGCATTCCCGCTAACCAGTTGCATCGTTACTTAACGGTGGCACAACAAAAAACGGTTCTTTTCTCTGGCACGGTTCGGTCAAACCTGCAAAAGGCCAAAGCTGATGCCAGTGATGAGGAAATGTGGCACGCGTTGGATGTGGCACAGGCCAGCAAGTTTGTTCAAGCCGCCGGTGGTTTAGACGCGAAAGTGCAACAGGGCGGTCATAACTTTTCTGGCGGGCAGCGGCAACGATTAGCGATTGCCCGTACTTTGGTGGCCGATGCTGATATTTATGTTTTTGATGACACCTTTTCTGCACTAGACTTTCAGACTGACGCTAATTTGCGGCTGGCCCTAGCTGAAGATCCCCAGATGAAAGGCAAACTGGTAGTGATTGTCGCACAGCGGGTGGCAACCGTTCTAAATGCTGATCAGATCCTTGTTCTGGATAATGGTAAGCTGGTTGGTCGGGGCACTCATGATGAATTAGCCCAAAACAACCGAACCTATCAGCAGATTATGGCATCACAACTGAAACAAGGAGGTGGCAGTCATGCATAACGGATTTGCACCTCATTTGCGGCAACGCAGTAAAGCAGAACAGGCACAGAATTTCTGGGGAACTACCTGGCGGCTCTTACGCTACCTCAAGCCATGGCACTGGCTGCTCTTTTTCTCCATCATTTTTGCCATTGCGTCAGTCATCTTTTCCGTTTCCGCACCTAAGATTCTAGGTGAGGCGACCACGACCATTTATGCTGGCGTCAAAAAGGGCCGTGCCATGGGCATCACCATGAGCCGCTGGCCGATTGATTTCCACAAAGTCGGTCATTACGCGATTGTAGTTTTGATTTTATATGGCTGTTCGGCGATTTTTAATTTGCTGCAACAGTTGCTGACGACCCAGTTAGCACAAAAAGTGGTTTACACGCTGCGGCGCGACTTAAAGCAAAAAATGCGCCAGTTACCGGTTTCCTTTTATGACAATCATGACCATGGTGACATTATGAGTCGGATGGTCAATGACATGGATAACGTTTCTGCTACCTTACAACAGGGGCTAATTCAAATCGTGACGAGTGCCTTTACCTTTATCGGGGTACTGTTCTTAATGCTGACCATCAGTCTGCGCTTGACCTTAGTAGCCCTAATTACGATTCCAATTGGGATTGTGATCGTCGGTGTCATTTCGCCAAAAGCACAACGCTTGTTTGGCAAGCAGCAAGCTACGTTGGGCACGATTAATAATCAAGTCGAAGAAACCTATACGGGACAGCAGGTCGTTAAATTGTTTGGCGATGAGAAGCGCGAGCAGGACAGCTTTGAAAAGAAGAACCAGCAGTACTTCAATGCTGCCTGGAAGGCCCAATTCTTCTCTATTTTGGTATTTCCATCCATGAATTTTGTTCGTAACTTAGGCTTCTTGATGGTGGCCGTGGTGGGCTCGTTCTTGGTAGCGCAAGGGCAATTAGCTATTGGTGCCGTTCAGGCCATTTTGCAGTATCAAGAGCAATTTAGCCGACCAATCACGCAATTGGCTAACCTGGCCAATGTTTTTCAACAAACGATTGCGTCCTCAGAGCGGATTTTTGCCATTTTGGATGAACCCGAGATGACCACCGATCAGCCAGTAAAGGATGAGCAACCACAGGCAGCGGCTCCGATTATCAGTTTTAAAGATGTCAAGTTTAGTTATCAGCCTGACCAACCATTAATTGATCACTTCAATTTAGATGTGGCACCGCGGCAGACGATTGCCATCGTTGGACCCACGGGTGCGGGCAAGTCGACACTGATTAATTTGCTAGAACGTTTTTATGACGTTAATGCGGGTAAGATTTACTTACACGGTGTTAACATCCAAGACATGACACGACAAGAATTACGGTCGCACTTTGCGATTGTGCCGCAGGAAACATGGCTTTTTCATGGCACGATTATGGATAACATTTCGTTTGGCCGTATGAACGCGACGAAAGACGAGGTTTACCGGGCTGCACAATTAGCCCATGCTGATCACTTTATTCGTACTTTGCCCGATGGTTATCAAACGGTGTTAGGCGAAGGGTCAACGGAAATTTCGATTGGTCAGCGTCAGTTGCTAACGATTGCTCGGGCCTTTGTTGCCAACCCCGAAATCTTGATTTTAGATGAAGCCACTAGTTCAGTCGATACACGGACTGAATCCTTAATCCAGCAGGCCATGAATGACTTACAGGCCAACCGGACTACCTTCATCGTGGCACACCGGTTGTCGACAGTGCAGAATGCTGACAAGATTATCGTTTTAAATCATGGCCATATCGTGGAAACAGGGAGTCACGCAGCGTTGATGGCAAAGAATGGTTTCTATGCAAAGCTTTACAACAGTCAATTCAGGCATGCGCTGCGGTGAGCGGGTGACTAGTGGACTGACTTACAAACAAGCATTGACATACTAATAATCAAGAAATAATATAATTTTTGGGATTAATTAATTTGGGAGGATTTACGGCTAATTTGCTGTAAAAAGAAAGATGCAATGGTATAAATCAAAAAAGGCGACATTGTTAATCACCTTTTTTCTGTTATTGATGAATGTTAATCAGGCTGCTTTGGCTAGTACAGCAGTGACCAGGACGGAGAAAAAGCAAATCCAAACGTTCCTTAACAAGTCAAACGCTAATGTAATGGTGTTAGTCAACGGTCCACACAGTAAGCAACCGGTCCGTATTCAGCACAGTACGGTGGCCAAAGACTCGCCACAGTACATCACTGAAAATAAGCTGTTCCCGATTGGCTCGACGCAAAAAATGCTAACGGGGATGCTGGTTTTGCGGGCTATTAAGGCGCACAAGCTATCGTTTAATACGAAGTTAAGCAAATATTATCCGCAGGTGCCGAACAGTAAGCAGATTACGGTGCGGGAACTATTAACGCATACGAGTGGTTTGGCGGATAAAAGCCGTTTTTCCGATCAACCATTATCTGACCAACAGGCGCAGTTAAACTATTCAATCAGTCACTTGTCATCGAGTGGTGGTCATGGCTGGATTTATGCCAGTGTTAACTATGCTTTATTAGCCGGTATTTTATCCAAGGTCTATCACGAATCCTACGCTGAGTTAGTGAATAACTACTACCTTGCGCCTAACGATTTGCACCAGGCGAAGTTCTACTATCAAGTGCAAAGCCCGCAGGATGTTTTGGGTACCGGGATGTTAGCTGGTAACCAACAAAGTCATTGGCACCATATCAAGCGACAGCTATCCACGTACCTGGGTGCCGGGGACATGTTGATCAGTCCGGCTAATTATTGGGTTATTGTGACCCAGGCGTTTAATACGCACCGACCGTTATTTGAGGAGATTATGCATGCCAAGGTGGCCCCCGACAGTCACTACTTCGCGGGTGGCTATGTCCGTGATGGTATCTTGCATTCCAATGGGACCGTTGAAGGCTACACCTGTAATGTTTTTACCAACGGCAAGCAGACAATGATGCTGTTTTCTAACTCTATGTCTTCTAAAGATACCGATGCTTTGTCCGGTCAAGTAGCGAAGGTTTACTTTAAATAAAAGCAATGAATAATGACACAGGCTGATTACGTCCGACAAGAAGCGGATGCAATCGGCCTGTTTTTGATTTATGTTAGCAGTCATTGAAGCCATCGACGACTTTGTGCAAACTGCCACAACTTTGTGAAAATCATAAGAATTCAAATTAATGCACACGATAACATTACTAGTATGCCAACATGTGAACAGGAATACATACTTGTGAAATTGAACAAAGAGGCGTAATCTGTAATAGATGATTTTTATTAGACAATTATTAATGAGGTGTTGAAATGAAGAAGATGACTGGTGCGGATGTTGTTATCGATAGCCTGCGCAAACATGGCGTCGATATGGTATTTGGTATTCCTGGTGCCAAAATTGACCGCCTGTTTGAAGCGCTCGATGGCAAGGACAGCAAGGATGCGCCGAAACTGATTGTGACCCGTCATGAACAAAATGCGGTCTTCATGGCCCAAGCTTACGGACGGTTAACCGGGAAAACTGGGGTAGCTATTTCCACTTCCGGTCCTGGTGTCGGCAACCTGACCACTGGGATCATGACCGCCAACGCAGAAGGTGACCCCGTATTGGCTATCGGTGGGCAAGTGCAGCGAAAAGATTTGCACCGTGCCACGCACCAAAGTACGCCATCAACTGATATCATGGCACCAATTACGCAGTACAGCGCCGAAATTCAAGATCCTGACAACATTTCAGAAATTATGGCTAATGCCTTTGAAGCTAGTCAGAATGGCCACAAGGGTGTGTCCTTTGTCAGTCTGCCACAAGACGTTGACGATGCGACCGTCACGGAACCCGCATTGCCGATTTACCAGACGCCGCGGATTGGTCCTGCTGATCCGGAAGACCTGCGGAAGTTAGTGAACCTGATCAAGGGTGCTAAATTGCCGGTTATCCTGGTTGGTCAACGAGGTGCGGACAAAGAAATTACGGGTGCCCTGCGTCGACTGCTGACGTATTACCACTTCCCTGTTGTCGAAACTTACCAGGCGGCTGGGGTGGTTTCACGTGATCTGGAGCACCAGTCCTACTTTGGCCGGGTCGGTCTATTCCGTAACCAGGTTGGTGACCAATTGCTCGCAGCTAGTGATTTAGTGCTGGCAGTCGGCTATGACGCGATCGAATATGAACCGCGTAACTGGAACGCTAATGATGATTTGCGGATTGTGAACCTGGATACGCAACCTGCCCAAATCGACAACCATTACACGCCAGTTATGCAGCTGATTGGTAATATTGCCACTAGTTTACAAGAAATGGACAGTTTGCTGGCCGGCTTCACATACCCGGAAGGTGCTGCAGAAACGCTGGCTAAGTTTAAGAAGCAGCTGGATGCTGACAAGCAGTTGCAAGTTCCTAAAGAACACGGTGCTAACCACCCGTTAGCAATCGTGCAGGCCATCCAAGAGAACGTGACCGACGATATGACGGTGGCGGTTGACGTTGGTTCGCACTACATTTGGATGGCGCGGCACTTCCGTTGCTATGAACCACGGCACTTGCTTATTAGTAACGGTATGCAGACGCTGGGTGTCGGTTTGCCATGGGCAATGGTAGCCGCAATGCTGCATCCTGAACACCAAGCAGTGGCCGTTGTTGGTGACGGGGGCTTCCTCTTCTCCGGCGCTGAATTGGCAACTGCTGTACAGCACCACCTAAACGTCGTTGTCATCGTATGGAATGACGGTGGCCACTACGACATGGTTAAGTTCCAAGAAGAAATGAAGTACCCACAAGCGGCCGGAATCAAGTTTGGCCCGGTCGACATCGTTAAGTATGCCGAAAGTTGTGGAGCTACAGGTTTGCGGGTTAACAAGCCAACCGAATTGAAGGATACTTTGCAGAAGGCCTTCAAGACGGATGGTCCGGTAGTGGTTGATGTGCCGGTTGATTACTCCCATAATCGGGAACTGGCAGCTAAGTTGATTAGTTCGCAACTAGGCTAAGGAGGTCAAACAATGAGTACATTGTATGAACACGGTACGTTGGCTGCATTGATGACGGGCAGCATGGCCGGGACCATTACGGTAGCGGATTTATTAAAGCATGGGAATAACGGTATTGGGACTTTCGATGGTCTTAATGGTGAAGTGATTATCTTAGATGGCGAAGTTTACCAAGCAGTCAGCGATGGCCATGTCAATCACGTAACTACCCGTGATGCCAAAATGCCATTTGCTTCTGTACATTTTCCTGATCACCCAACTCCAGTTCAGCTCGATAAAGTCGCTTTTGACTTGTTGAACGGTCAATTTGTCAAGGATCACCAGTTGGCAAATGTCTTTGCTTTCTTAAAACTGCAGGGGCATTTTGAAAAGGTCCATACCCGAATTGCCCCTAAGCAGGAGCCGCCATATCCGAGTCTATTACAAGTAGCACAGGGACAACCAGAGTTTCAGCGAGAAAATATTGATGGCACGATCCTTGGCTATTATGCACCCGATGTCTTTGGCAGCATTACTGCGGCTGGCTGGCATCTGCACTTTATCAGTGACGATCGGCAGTTTGCTGGCCACTTACTGGGATTCAGCGCGGATCATCTGGCTGGTGATTTACAGGTGTTTGATACGTTGGAACAGCACCTGCCAATCGAAGACCAGGCTTTCCGGCAAGGTCGAGTTGATTTAAAGAGCCTGCGTGCAGGAATCGCTGCTTCTGAAGGCAGTAAATAAATGTAAAGATAGTAAAACGCTCCAAATGTCATCATTGACGCCTGGAGCGTTTGTTGTCTTTGTAGTTTAATTTTTGGGGTGCGGCAGGCCCTTAATCTCGTGTTTAACGTGGTTAAGCATATCATTGATCATCTCGACAACGTGGGGATCGTCAACGACGTAAAAAACCTGCTTGCCTTCCCTGTGAAAGCGGACTAATTGGTATTGGCGGAGGATTGCTAATTGGCGTGAAACAACTGGTTGCGCCATTCCTAGATTCTGCACGATTTCGTTGACCGGCACGTCATTTTCTTGATAGTAAAGAAAATACAGGATTTTGATGCGGGTGCTATTGCTTAAGACACCGTAAATCTTGGCTGCTTCATCAATGAGATCGTTAGGAATTTTCATGAGTTACCAATCCTTTCAGATGAGTGCCACTAAATGACTGATTAACCCACTGTCAAAGAAGACGTAAATACCGACACCCACGTAAATGATTTTAGTCAAGAGATCGCCATCCTTCTTCATTAAATGATTCACGGCTGGCAGGTCACCGACTACTTTTAATAAGCATACCAGCAAAATGGTCAATCCGCTAAGTAATAACAATACTTCACCAAATTGCAAAAGTGAAACGGATGTTAATACTGGTAGGAAAAGGGAGAGGTTACAGCCGGCACAGACTGATAAATAGGTCAGTAAAACTGCCGACCATGAATGTTGTCTTGCTTGCTTGTCATTATCTACGTCATCGTCATCATGCAAGGCCATCCAAATAGGTAGGATGCCAAGAATTCCTAACAGCCATGCAGGTAAAAAGGCAGCGAGAAATTTACCCGCAGCAAAACTAGCCGTCACTAAGATAAGGATCCCGGCGAGGTAGCCAGTAATAACGGATCGTAAGCTATATTTTTGCAGCAGGATGATCAGAATACAGAAGAAGTCTAAGTTAACGGCAATAAAAGTCATCCCAATAGTGAGCCAATTCATAATAAATCCTCCCAGTTCAGAATTTACATATAATATATACGGAATATGATATATGTTCAAGGGTAATTGCCTGACTTTAAGTTAATTATTTGCACAAGTCGTCGCTGATTTATAAAATGGAAACAATTTTTAATCGTGCTCGCTGTTTAGCGGATGAGGAGGAGTGGATTCATGGCAGACCCTTTTCAGACAATTTACCAAGCCATCATTGCTGATCCTAGTAACCAACAGTATACAAAGAGGGGGATCAAACCCTTATATTATGCTGGACCAGATGCACGGATATTACTAATCGCGCAGGCGCCAGGGCAAAAAGCGCAAGAGCAGGGTATGTTTTGGAATGACCGCAGTGGTCGGCGTCTGCGTGACTGGCTCGGCATCAGTTGGGACGAATTTTATTATTCTGGGAAAATTGCTATTATGCCGATGGATTTTTATTTCCCGGGAAATAGTCCGCACGGTGATCTACCACCACGACCGGATTTTGCCAGTAAGTGGCATCCGCAGCTGTTAAAGCTAATGCCTAATATCCAGCTCACAATTCTCATTGGTGCTTATGCTAGTCGTGCTTATCTTCACCTAGATCAAAAGACATCGTTAACGTCCATCGTGCAGAATTATCAGGATTACTTACCCCAGTATTTCCCAATCGTCCACCCCTCGCCACGTAACCGAGTGTGGATGAGCCGTAATCCGTGGTTTGCAAAAGATGTGCTACCGGATTTGAAGACGCGTGTTCAGAAAATAATGCAGGATCAATAGGAGTTTATTATGGTCAGAGTTGCTATTTCTAGTGATAATCATCTGGATGTCAATCGAGTAAATATTGAACAAACCTTAGCAGCACAAGCACAATACCTGAAAACAACGGAAATTAATTATTACCTTCACATTGGCGACTTGTTCAATGATTTTGTCCAAATCCAGGCATATATGAATAAATTACAGAATAAGCTTGGGCAAACTACCCGTGTCTATTACTTGGCCGGCAATCATGACATGATGAACCATGCTAGTTTTCACCAATTGGAAACTTTGCCAGACGCCCATTATTTGCATGATCGCTTTATTGATTTACCAGGTACTAACTGGCGGGTCATTGGGAATAATGGCTGGTATGACTATAGCTTTTCACAGTTTAATAATGACCCAGCAAGAATTGCGCGTTGGAAGAAGGTTTACTGGCTAGACAGTGCAACTGAACAACCGATGACGGATCGGCAACGAATGGCGCTGGTACTGAAACAGACTGACCAACAACTAAAACGTGCCCAGGCAGATGGTAAGCAAGTGCTGTATGTTACACACTTCGCGCCACATCATGAATTGTTGGCGAAGCGGCCAGCGCTAGTCAACACACCCCGTCGCCAAACTGTTTTCCAGATGGTGCAGTCAATGCTCGGTAGTGATCGTCTTGGTGAATTACTCGAGTCTTACCCGAACGTCTCCTATGTTGCTTATGGTCACCTGCATAATGTTCACCGTGCCCTGCAGCGGGGCCATGTTACCTATTTACACCAGGCAGTAGGTGTTCGTAATCGGCGCGTTAACGAATGGCGAGCGCCGGACTTTATTACACAATGGCAAAATACATTACGCGTGCTCAATTTATAATAAATTGATCTCACCGTGACTAGTCCGGTATATAATTAACCCTAAATTTTTGAGGAGTGGTGTTATGGAGTACCGTTTAGCGAAACTAAGTGATATACCTGAATTGTGTTCTTTCTACCAAGAAGTATGTGGTCACCAGAATGAAGACAAATACAGTCCTGACTGGCAGTGGGGAATCCATCCGAGTGAAGCGATGCTGACAGATGCGATCAATGATCCACAGGAGATGTTATTGATTGCAGTCGATGGGGCAAGAATTGCAGCAGCAGGTGTCTTATATACTGGCGACGATGATATTTATGACCAAGGTCATTGGTTACAGACCTATCCCCAAGATACCGTCCGTGTCCTGCACCTATTTGCAACGCGACCGCAATACCGTGGTCATGGCTTATCAAAGCAGTTTCTACAATATATTTTGCAGCAGGCGAAAGCGAATGGCGCCCGCGTGGTGCATCTGGATATCGTTGCCAGTAACATGCCGGCACAGCGTTCTTATGAGCGGGCAGGCTTCAAAGTCAGCCAGAGTTTGAATCTTAATTATGCAGATATTGGTCCCACGCCGGCTAAATTAATGGAAGCTTCCTTGGATAATTTAGAAAATTAAAAAATAAAAGCCTTCAATGTTTGACCATTAAATCAAGCATTGAAGGCTATTTTGATGCCTGAATAGCAAAACTGGGGATTGTGTTAAGGTATTGCAGAATTGTGATCAGTCGGTTGGCTGGTAATTCTTCCTTAGGTATTCTTCCATTTCCATTGGGTATTCTCCGGTCAGACGGTGGAAATCATGAGAAGTTTCCGCAAGCAATCCCATGGCCCCACCAGCATACATGGATGCTAATTCGTTGCCGTCACCTTCTGCGGCATAGATGTCGGCAAATTCTTGTAAGGAAACGGGGTGGTAGCCAATGTGTTTGCCAGTAACTTTGGACATGATTTTGCTTAATTCCACCATGTTGTAATTATGGGGCATGGAAAGAAGGTAGCTTTGCCCACGATCACGCATGACCGCTTGCACCGCTAAACTAGCAATGGCCTTAGCACTGTCATCACGACTGATAAATGACATCGGCGAATCACCAACGGGGTAGATTACATTGCCCCGTTCGATTAATTCTGGAAGATATGGGGCCAACGGATCGGCATAAAGAGAATTGCGGACATAAGCATAGGAAAGGCCGCTGCCAGCAAGACGCCGGGGAACATAGGCATAAAATGGCGACATCTGGAAGGGGTTGTTCGTTTGGTCAGCAAAGAAGCTCACGAAGATAAATGAACCAACGTTATTACGCTGAGCACCGGCTAGCACATTTTCAAATTCATCAATCCGGTCACTTAAATTGTAAGTGATGCTGGGGATGTAAACTAAAACGTCCACGTTAGTAAATGATTTGTTGACCGTATCGGGATCATGGTAATCCAAATGACTGATTTCACCGCCGAATCCTTCGAATAGGTCACGTTTTTTCATATTATGAATGCCTAAGCGGATGTTTGCTTCAGCAGTCATTGTCCGTAAATTTGCCACTACTTTCTGTCCTAAGTGACCGCTAGCACCAGTAATTAAGTACTTCATGTTAATCTTCTTTTCTGTTTTTATAGCTGACTAGAATTTCATCAATAATATCTTGCAGAGTAATGCGTTTTAATCTGCCAAGCGCGGATGACTTGACTTCTTGATAGTGGTGCTCGAGTACCGTTTGAATCTGACTGCCTACGATACACAGTGGGTTGGTTTTTGGATCTACCGTGAATAGCGGCTTGTCTTTTTCGACTGCCAAGTAAATATCTAAAAGAGTAATCTCACTAGCATCATTAGCTAACATGGGGTTGGCTGATCCGGCGGTAGTCTTGATCAAACCTGCCTTTTGTAAGGCACTCATAATCCGCCGCACGACCACCGGTGAGGTCATCACACTTTTCGCGATGTTTTCACTAGATAGCTTGGTGTTTTGATAAATGTTGATGTAAGCCATGATGTGAATAGCATCGCTGTAACGAGTAGAAATTGCCATGGTTAATTCCTCCTTGCTGATTCGATTATATCAGCCTACATGTAACTAATCAAGTTACAGTTTCTAGATAATGTTTGACAATAATACGAGATAGTAATACGATACGTGTAACTTGTTAAGTTACTAGAAAGGACCCGAGTAAATGATTAAATATGAGCATATTGCTAAAAGTTTTGCTGGCCAGCAGGTCCTCCAAGACGTTTCATTCACCGTTGATAAGGGTGAGCTATTTGTCTTAGTAGGGCCTAGTGGTAGCGGTAAAACCACTCTTTTAAAGATGTTTAACCGCTTAATGGTGCCAGACGATGGCAATGTTTATTTCAATAATAAGAAAATTAAAGATTATGATTTGCAAGACCTGCGCTTGCATACGGGATATGTGCTGCAAGACAGCAGCCTGTTTCCAAATTTAAATATTGAAGATAATATCGGCATTCAGCTTGAACAACAAGGAGTCAGCAAGAGTGAACGACACGCAATTGCCCGTGACCTGTTAACTAAAGTGGATTTAGATGAAAGCTATGCTCAGCGGATGCCCAACGAGCTATCTGGTGGTGAGCAGCAGCGAGTAGGGATTGTCCGGGCTTTGGCTGCGAAACCGAGCGTCATCTTAATGGATGAATCCTTTAGTGCCTTGGATCCGGTCGTGCGTAAGCAGTTACAGGATCTAGTCTTGAAGATCCATCAGCAAAATGACACGACCGTTTTGTTTGTGACTCACGATATGCGTGAAGCCCTAAGGATGGGTGATAAGATTGCGGTCCTTAAAGATGGAGTTTTGCAGCAGGTAGGGCGGCCTAACGATATTATCTTGCACCCGGCCAATGACTTTGTCCGAAACTTCTTTAAAGGACATGGCATTCAACCAGATTTCACCAGTTTGGTGCAAGATGTGCTGGGCCAAGCAGTTGATGTTGCAAATGAATCGTCAATTGTCGAGATGCACAGCTTGGCCGAATTGTTGTCGTACTTCCGCGACCATGACGAAGATCAAGTCACTTGCCGACTGGCTAACGGCGATTTTGTGATCGAACAAAACGCTGTGTGGAATTACCTAATTAGAAAGGAGAACGAAAATGCTTAATACATTGCAGAATCAGCAGGGAGCAATTATGAAAGCACTGGAACAGCACATTGGCATTTCGTTGCTTTCCTTACTAATTGCGATGGTCATTGCGATTCCCTTGGCGATCTTATTGAAAGACCACCGCAAAGTGGCTGAAGTATGCTTGCAGATTGCTGGTGGGATTCAAACGATTCCGAGCCTCGCTATTTTGGGACTTTTAATCCCCATTGTCGGCATTGGGACGGTTCCCGCAGTGATTGCCCTCGTGTTATATGCGATCATGCCCATTTTTCAGAACACTTATGCGGGCCTGACGGAGATTTCCCCGAATCTCGAAGAAGCGGCGACGGCCTTTGGTTTAACCAAGTGGAAAAAGTTGCAACGGTTGGAATTGCCAATGGCGATGCCTATGATTTTGTCGGGGATCCGCATTTCATTGGTCATGATTATCGGTACCGCTACCTTAGCAGCTTTGATTGGTGGCGGGGGACTCGGAACTTTCATCTTGACCGGGATTCAGTCCAACAACAATGATTACGTAATCATCGGTGCGGTACTGTCCGCCATCTTAGCCTTCTTCTTTAGCTGGCTTTTGAAATTTATCAGCAGTAATACTAAGCGGCTGCGTGCAAGCTTAGTGGTCATTGCCTTAGCCATTCTCGGTTTTGGCGGTTTCAAAACTTATCAAGCCTTGCGCCCGGCACCAACTAAGATTGTGATTGCAGGTAAGATGGGCAGTGAACCGGACATCTTGATTCACATGTATAAGGACCTTATCAAAGACGAAGATCCAAAGGTGGAAGTTGCCTTGAAGCCAAACTTCGGTGGGACGAACTTTCTTTTTAAGGCTTTGCAGAGCAATCAGATTGATATCTATCCGGAATTTACGGGGACGGTTAACCAGCAGATTTTAAAGCTTAAGAATAAGACAAGTTCGGACACGCAGGAGACTTACCAAATTGCTCGTCGTGAATTGGCGAGTCGCTATCAGATGCGCTACTTAAAGCCAATGAAGTATCAAAACGGCTATGCGTTAGTCGTTAGCCCGCAGTTTGCCAGTCAACACCAATTGACGAAGATGAGTCAGTTATCCGGCTTAAATGACCAAGTTCAGGCTGGCTTTGATCCAGACTTCTACCAGCTACATGACGGTTATCCGGGATTGAAGGGCCCTTATGGTTACAACTTTAAGAGCGTCAAAACGATGGAGCCAACGATTCGTTACAAGGCAATTGCTAACGGTCGGGTAAATGTCGTTGACGGTTACACGACCGACCCGCAAATCCCGCAATACCACTTGAAGATGCTCCAAGATGACAAACACTTCTTCCCGCCATACCAAGGGGCTCCATTAATGAAAGAATCGTTTGCCAAGAAGAACCCCCAAGTGGTGAAGGCGCTGAACAAGCTTTCGGGTAAGATTTCAACGGAAGATATGCAGCAGATGAATTATGATGTGACGGTCAAGAAGCAGAGTGCTGCCCATGTTGCTCACCGTTACCTGGTGAAACATCATTTAATTAAGCAGTAACAAAATAAGGAGGGATTAACATGAAGGCGGTATTGTCTGCAGCACTGGTCAACTCGGTAACCAATGGTACTTAAAAGAATTTGACCCGATTATGGATTTGGCGCCGAATGCTTATTTGACGAGTTTTTACTCTGGCAATGTGGATCAAGAAAAATTAGATCGTATGTTAACATTCGTTGCTCGCTATCAAGTGCCCACTCATCCTGAAAAGATCTTCTCATTGAAGGAAGTAGCAAAGGCGCATGAGTATTTGGCTAGTCATCACTTGTTAGGCAAAGTAATCGTTTTAAATTAGTTATTAGACACGGTTAGTTCACATCATTTGTGGCCTGACCGTTTTTTTTATTGATCGCTTGCTACTACTGTTTTAATCAAGTGTCTCATTACGAAACAAATGGTGCTTAACAATTAAAAACTTTCGACCATTTAGCACATAAATAGACTAGAATAGAGGCGGGTGGAAACGCTTACAAGATTTATGAGGAGGTAATCACATGACTGATCGCAATGAAGCCAACGTATTATGGTTTGACGAACTGCACCGCTCCGATGTCAATTTAGTCGGTGGAAAGTCATCATCGCTTGGTGAAATGACTTCGGAAATGGATGTTCCAGTTCCATATGGCTTTGCCACTACTGCACACGCTTATCGTTACTTCATGAGTGCCACTGAACTGAACACGCAAGTTAAATACATTTTGAACAGTATTCAGGACTACGAAAACAGTGACGAATTGCATGCCGCTTGCCAGAAAATTCGGCGGATGATTACCGCCGCTAAGATGCCAGAAGACCTGGCGAAGGATATTCGGCAGGCTTACCAACAACTGTCACAGAAGATAGGACAGCCAGACCCATTCGTAGCCATTCGTTCTTCTGCGACGGCTGAAGACTTACCAAACGCTTCCTTTGCTGGTCAACAGGAGTCCTACTTGAACATTCAGGGTGCCGACGACGTAGTAGAAAAGGTTCAGGCATGTTATGCCTCTCTGTTCACGGACCGGGCTACTTACTACCGTCACAAGCAGAACTTCCCATATGAAAAGGTGGCACTGTCTGCTGCCATTCAGATGATGGTCTTCTCAAAGGCTTCTGGGATTATGTTCTCCGTTAACGTGGCTAATGGTGATACCTCAAAGATTGTGGTGGACCCGATTTATGGTCTGGGTGAATATGTTGTTCTGGGCAAGGTGACGCCGGACCACTTCATCATCGATAAGAAGACTTTGAAGATTGTTGACCGGACGATCACTGCCCAAACCGTGCAGCTAACCCGTCTGCCAGGTGGTGGTACTAAGGAAGAACCAGTACCAGCTGAATTGCAGAATAAGCAGGTGCTGACCGATGACCAAGTCATTGAATTGGCCGGCTATGCCAGGAAGATTGAAAACCACTATGGCTGCCTGATGGACATGGAATTCGCTTTAGACTCCAACACTAACAAGCTGTGGATTGTCCAGGCACGGCCAGAAACCGTTTGGTCACAGCGCAAGAAGCAAGAAGCTGCTAACCCGGTAACCAAAGAAAACGGTGAATTGAAGCTGCAAGCTGCAAAGACCAAGGTCGCCGTTCAAGGTTTACCAGCTAGTCCAGGCCTGACCAGCGGGATTGTTCACGTGATTCACAGTCCAAAAGACATTGACCAATTTAAGAAGGGCGAAGTACTGGTTACCTTAATGACTTCACCAGACTGGGTACCAGCAATGAAGAAGGCTAAGGCAATTATTACGGATAATGGTGGGATGACCTGCCACGCAGCAATTGTTTCTCGTGAAATGCAGATTCCATGTATCGTTGGGACCAAGAGTAAGGGTAAGGCAGCTACCGATGTCTTCAAAGATGGCGATGTCGTAACTGTCGATGCCAAGAACGGGGTTGTCTACCAAGGCAAAGTTGAAGAAATGCTGGAACAACCGCAGAAGTCAACTCAGCAGGTAGCGGCAGCCGCTGAATACTTCCCACCGACGGCTACTGGTGTCATGATGAACTTAGGTGACCCTGACTTAGTTGACCGTTACGCTGGTTTGCCGGCTGACGGGATTGGCCTGATGCGTGAAGAATTCTTATGGACGACCTATATTCACGAACACCCACTTTACCTGATTGAAAAAGGTCACCCAGAAACGGTGGTTAACAAGTTGGCTAACGGGGTCGCACAAGTGGCGCGGGCAATGTCACCACGTCCGGTTATCCTGCGTCTGTCCGACTTTAAGTCCAGTGAATACCGGAAGCTGAAGGGCGGCGAAAAGTACGAACCGCATGAACCGTCTGACTTACTAGGCTGGCGTGGTGCTTCTCGTTACTACGACCCGAAGTATATTGAAGCCTTCAAGCTCGAACTGGATGCTGTTAAGAAGGTTCGTGATGAGTATGGCTTGAAGAACTTAAACGTTATGATTCCATTTGTAAGGACCGTTGCGGAAGCTCAGCGGATTACCGAAATCATGGAAGGCGAAGGACTTGTTCGGGGCAATGACTTCAAGGTTTACATGATGGCCGAAATTCCATCCAACATCATTTGTGCCGACAAGTTCAACCGTTACGTCGACGGCTACTCCATCGGTTCTAACGACTTGGTAATGCTGCTGCTTGGCTGTGACCGGAACAACGGCATGGTTGCCCACCTGTTTGATGAACGTAACTTAACCGTAAAGCGGGCCATTGTTCACTTGATTAAGACCGCTCACAAAGACGGCAAGACCGTTTCTATCTGTGGTCAGGCACCATCTGAATACCCAGAATTTACTAACTTCCTGATCCAGCACGGTATCGACTACGTTTCCGTCAACCCAGACATGGTTAAGACTACGAAACGGAACGTTGCTCATTACGAACAGCGGATCATGCTGTACCACGCAACGGGCATGGGCCTGAAAGATCCAGAGGAATACGATTGGTAGAATTGAGACTGGTCAGTGGATGTGAGCAACCTTTTTAGCGCATAAATTAACAAAAATTAGTGTTAGCCGATAAATAAGGTAGGGAGTATGACTTTAGAGCCACACTTCCTATCTTTTTTGATGAATCAAAAAACCGCCTGCTGTAGAGCAGCAAGCGGTGGTTATTGTGGTGCATAAGCGTGTCGTGGCTGACTATTTTAAGGTGATTTCGCCGGCAACATTGGTCGCAAAAAACGCTTTGACTTGTTTTACATCCATGTCTTGGCCCAGTGCCCACATTAATTTGGTAATGGCACTTTCGCTAGTCATATCACGAGCGGAAATTGCACCGGCTAGTAATGCTTGACGACCGACTTCATAACGGGTGAAGTCACTCTTTTCATATAAAACCTGGCTGGAGGCGATGACCGGGATGCCGGCCTGGCTTAATTCACCAATTTCTGCGGCCACATTGCGGCGGATGTAAGCCATTCCGCCAATACCATAAGCCTCGACTACGATCCCATGGATGCCATTTTGCGCCATGGCGTGAATGATTTTTGGATCAAATCCGGGAAACAGCTTTACCAAGGCGACATTCGTATCGATTTTAGTGTTTAATACACAATCGTTTTTCAACTGCTTCGGGGCTTCATTAATGACCAGACCGTCGGAAGTAATTTCCGCAACTGGGGGCACATTGACACTTTCAAAAGCGTTGAAGGCGGTGGTTCTTACTTTGACGCTCCGGCAGCCGCGGATGATCTTGCGGTCGAAGGCGACGTAGATTCCCGGTGCACATTCGGCTGCGGCGGCAAAAGCAGATTTTAAGTTATCTGGTGCATCACTCAGTGGCTGTGTAATGGGCATCTGACTTCCGGTTAGTACCACCGGTAAGTTAATGTTTTGCAACATGAAAGTGAGCATTGACGCGGTATAAGCCATCGTATCGGTACCGTGCGAAATTACGATGCCATCATAGTCATTGCGGTATTGGTATACTTTTTGGGCAATTAATTGCCATTCTTCTGGTTGGATATTTGAAGAATCAAGATTTAAGATGTCTTTAACCGTAATCTGATACGGCATGTTACCAATAAATGAAAGCAGGTCTTTACCGGATTCACCGGGTGCAAGGCCTTCTTTTGTGTTAACGGATGCGATTGTGCCACCCGTTGAGAGCATAAGCAGACTCTTTTGTGCCATGATTGCCACCACCTTTTTCTTTAGTTATATTCTAATTTTGCTCACCTTAAAAGACAAGGAGGAATCAAATGCCAATTGACGGTCCTAATTTAGAGCAACGTCTGCGTGCCATGGCCCCATTTAACATCCCACAACAGGCAGCGTTTACGATTAAGCAGAAAGCCAAGGGATATCGGTAGTTTAAATATTGCTGGCAAGACCGGACCTACGAAGCGCGTTTTCACGAAGCTGTGCCTGGCGCCACGCTGGTAACATGGCCCAGCTGGCGATTAGACCGGGTTAAGGCCGGTAAAGGGTATGGTCCGCCTGCCCATGCACGTGTTGAGCAAAGTTTGGTGGCGGGTCATTGATTAGCCGCTAATGAATTACGCTACTGTGCACGCTTAGTACAAAATAAGCAAGCAAATAGCGAACAAGCCGCTTTATTATTAGCGGCTCATTATTACTCAAAAACGGATATGAATCCCGGTAATAACGGCTGCTGATGAGCAATTATTGCAATCGCTTTCATTTAACCTATAATAATAGGTACAAATCCATGAAAATGCATTAAAAAACATCAACCTTTAGACGGTGGTTTGTGTTATGGTTAGTTTGTAATTACTTTACTGGAACTTAAGAGCATTCACATTGAATGTGCACGCTCACAATTTTGACTGTCAGAGTTGCGTTGATTCAATGACCAGCGATGTGTTTTGCACTTGAGCATGGGGAATGTTTTTAATTTCCAGTTACTTTAGAAAAGGATTAATGATTCATTATGAAAAAATTTGCACTTTTCATAGCTAGCCTGTGTTTAGCTATTTTGACATTTGCTGGTTTGACAGCACAGGCCAGTAGTCACCCCGGCACTCCGACTGTATTTGTGCATGGATTGCAAGGGACGCATGGTTCGACGGATACGATGATTCGCGATTTGAGTCGTCGTTATCCCGGAACCAAGAAAGTAATGACGATTAATATTACCACTGGTGGTCACGTGGTGGTTCATGGTCACATGAAAAATGTTGCCCACCCGCTGGTCCAGGTGAACTTCCTGAATAATTCAGCAACCACTACTAAGAATGCGCACTGGTTGATTAAGGCCTTAGCTTATCTGAAGAATAAATCAGACGTGAAAAACGTGAACATCGTCGCTCATTCGGCAGGTAACGTAGCAGCTTACCAAGCAATGGCTTACCAATCAACGCGAATTCCGACGGTGAAGAAGTTCGTGATCTTAGCGGGACCGTTCGACGGTGTCCTGTCGTTAAACGATGAACCGAATAAGAATAAGGTCAGTGCTAAGAATCACTACAATCCGTCAATTAAATATCCGGCCAACGAATACTATCCGAGCTATGAACGACTGATGCAGCTTAGCAGCACCTTTCCCCGTTCAGTTAAGGTATTAAACATTTATGGCAATATCGGTGACGGTACTAACTCTGATACGTTAGTTACCAACGCTTCGTCACTATCGGTCAACTACTTGTTGCGGCACCAGAAGACACCCGTTAAAAATAAATGCTGGAAGAGCAGCAAGGCCACGCATACAGGCCTGCACAAGAGTAAGCTGGTGGACAATTGGATTGCCGACTTTCTTTGGTGATCGTGATTGCCGATTCGTTTTAGATGAATATAATGGTCTGGTTAAAGATATAAGAAAGATAAAAGAAATATTGATTGATGAAGGTGAAATGATGAAAAAGCAAGAGCTCAGGGAAGCATTAAAGCAAACTCCTGCAATGGGTCAACGGTTGTTTAACAGTTCTTTTGGCTTGCGGATGCAGGCACTGCGGGTATTAACCACTGGTCGGGCAAGCAAGTACGGCTATCCAGAAGGCTTAGAAGACCGGGCAACGAACCCGTACTTAACTAGTGGCTACTCTGATAACACGATGGAATTTAACGGCATCATCGTGAAAGGGGCTAAATCTGCTGTCCGGCAACTGGCCGTTTTACAACAGATCGTCGACAGCCATTTAAGCGCTGAAGAACGGCTATGGCCACTGAGCTTGGCGCCAACGGCAGTTTACCTGCACGATATGGATTATTTGAGCAGTAACTGCACCCGCGCTGACTTTACGGATTTTAGCCACCGATTAACGCAGAAATATGGTGAGATCCGTTCCTTAATGGCCGGGGTACACGTCGGCTATAGTGTTGACCACAAGCTGGTTCAGTGGATCTATGACAATTTTGGTAAGGATCAGTACGAAGACGAAGCAGCCTTCCGCAATGACTTGTACTTCAAATTAGGGCAGCATTATGTTCTGTGGCAGTGGCTGTTTACTTACTTGTTTGGCGCTAGCCCAGTCGCACCAATGTGCAAAGATGTGGTTGCACCAAAGCTTGACCACCAAATTCGAAGCCTGCGCAATAGTTCAATGGGTTATGGCAACTTACCTGATGAACAAGTTAACTACGCTTCCTTTGATCAATATGAACAAAGCCTGAATCAATTCCTGCAGGACGGCACCTACCAAAATATCCAGGAATTCCAGGGACCCGTTTGCCTGCATAACCGGACGGATGATTTAAAGCAGGGTGGTGCTACTTATCTTTCACTGCGGATGTTTGACCTTGATCCGTTTGCACCAACTGGCATGAGCGAAGACACCCTGAACTTTGTTGAACTCGTAATGGTTCATTCTCTGTTAAGCGATTCGCAGGAGTATAGTCAGGATGACCTGCAAAAAGCCATTGCCCGTAACCAAGAAGTTGCGATGCAAGATCCGCTGGAACAACCGGAATGGCTGAAGGAAGCCGCCACTAAACTCACGGATGAATTGGATAAGTTCTGTGATGAATACGATGCCCCTCGTCAATATCGGATGGCATTGAAGTTTGTACAGCGGCGGATTGAAGACCCATCCTTGACCATCGCCGGTCAGATGGTTGCTAATACTGAATCCGGCAACTTCATGTCGTTTGGCTTAAAGCTGGCCAATGACCGTTTCACCATGCAGGTACAATCTGGTCAACCATTGGAAGTCATGGGCAAGGTTTGCTCTAAGTCCATTCAAAATATGATCAAGGCAGCAATTGTGTCCGGGGTGGAAGTGGAATATGAAAACCACCAAGTTCTGTTCAGGTACAAGGATGAAACTAAGTCCATTGAGCCAACATTGGAAATGGAAATGCCTCACGGACCGCTGGGTGAATTACAGCGGATGTTTCCACAATTAGCTGCAGATTAAAAACTAAGCGTGACGCTGGCTTGAGGGCCTAAAGTCACGTTTTTTTGTTGGATTAACCAAAACTTGTTTTGCTGCGGCTGGTCTGGATCGTAGCGGCCATCATTTGAAGCCCGTCTACGTCGGTCTCCAAACTGAGGCTTCGACTAAGCGAATTCTCGCTAAGTCGAATTTCGCTACTGAGACCGCCGCGCTTTCACAAGTTTTGGATCGATAATGCTGTTAATTCATCGGCCGCAATCGGGTTTAGGTAAAATAATCATACAGTTATGAATTTATATTGAAGCTTTACACTAAAAATAGTAGGTTAAATCCTTAGTTAAATTAGCTTAGTTTAAAAGTATCAGTAAGGAGAATTATTATGCGCGCAATAACAATTATTGGATTGGGCCAGGTCGGCAGCAATCTGGCGGCACAATTATTAGTGAGCCGGTCAGTCGATCATCTCGATTTACTTGACCAGTCAGATGAACGGGCAGTGGGTGTGGCTACAGACCTTGGTGATGCTTATCCCGATGCGGCCATCAGCAGTCAGGATTGGACCAGCGTGAGTCGGGCGGATGTCGTCGTTGTCGCGCTAGGTAATCGGGACATGCTGACGGATGCCCGTTTTGGCGAATTGGCATATAACGCGCAGGCCATTCACGGACTAGCCCAAAAGTTTGCGGATGCAGATATCCCGGGAGTAGTACTCAATTTGGCTAATCCGAATGAGGCCAGCACTGCTTTAATTCAACAGGAATGGCGTCTGCAGCCTAAGCAGACAGTGGGAATTGGCACCGTTGTTGACACCGCGCGGTTGCGGCGGACCATTGCCGATGAATTAGGACTGTCATTTGCCGCAGTTACTGGGTTCGTTGACGGCCAGCATGATGGCAGACTAGTTATGCCATGGTCGACGTGGCGGGTTAATGGGCAACCGTTAGCTCACCCGGTAATGGGCAAGACAGTTGATCAGCAACAGGCAGCTATCGACTCGCGGATGAAGGGCTTTACCGCCATTAAGGGGCTGCAAAGTGACTGGACGGCTGTCGTTGTGTGGGCAATCCGGGTTATTAACACTATCTTGTCTGACTCGGGGCATGTTTATCCGCTGGCGGTTAATCAGCCACAATTTGACGGATACGTCAGTTTTCCCGTTCAGCTCAAACGAAATGGTGTGGGCAATTACGTGCTGTTACCACTTGATGAATTGGAACAAGGACAAATAAAAGTGGCCGCTAACGCGATTGCTCAGCAGTTAGCGGCCATGCAGGCTAGTATTTAATGCTTATAAAGCCGATGTTGTGGTGCTTGGTAATCATTCATAAATTGCAATAAATCAGTGAAATTATCGCTAAAATGAACAGCATGCCGGAAACGTTCCTCTAAGAAACCTTGCTGGTCCATTGTTTCCAATAGGTCCGCCAGGTGATCATAGAAGCCTTTGTAGTTATAGATGACGACGGGTTTCTTGTTGATGCCCAGGGTAGTCCATGACACCGCCTCGCTCACTTCTTCCAATGTTCCGAGACCGCCAGGGAAAGTGACGATGCCGTCAGCTAAGTCCATCATGCGGCGTTTGCGAGTATCCATGTCGTCGACGATTTCTAGATGATGAAGCGAGTTTAAAGCGGTACCCCGTTCATCCAGTTGGTTGGTAATTACGCCGTATACTTTGCCGCCATTATCAGCAACGGCATTGGCAACGCAGCCCATGAGACCAAATTTGCCCCGCCATACACCAAATCAATGTCATTTTTAGCCATTTCTTCTCCAAATGACTGGGCCATTTTCATATAATCAGGATCTTCTCCGGGCTTGGCACCACAAAAGACTGCCAGTCGCTTTATCATTAGCTTCATCTCCCAAAACAATATTGTGTCCATTCTACCACAACGTGATACACAAAAGCCCAGTGCCTGTTTAACCAGGTACTGGGCTTCTTTTTGATTTGCTATTTAATTAATTGGCAGCCGCTTGAATCTTGTAAGAACGATCGTCAGCTTCATCGAACAAGCTCACCGGGCGATCATGGTCTGCTTTGACGGTGATGTGGTAGCCAAACTTGTCTAAGTAAACCAATTCGGCGTTATTGACGTGCTCGACCGTTGCGGGAATGGGCTGATGGTCAATTCCTAATTTGAGGTCAGGATCAATGGTTACCGTATGCGTGCGGTTACGTTCTTCATCAAAGTATTTCCAGGTGCCGGTGTAAAACAGGGGGAGTGGAGTGGCCTCGTGTTGTTGATGCTTGCGTGAGTGGCTGAAACTAAGTGAACTTGAAATCCCAGCCAACAGTCCCGCTCCAAATAACAACATTCCCTTTTTCCGCATGAAAATCTCCCCCAAGTCAAATTTAGTGATTTCTTTAGCGTTCGATAGTGATTTGTATAAATTAATTATACACAGCTTATCCGCTTACTAAAATTTCATTTCTGTTAAAAAGCTGCAATAATTGGTAAAATAAGACATAAAGCAAAGGGGATCATATCATGCTCAAATTGGGGATTATTGGCAGCCATACGATTACTGAACAAATGTTGGCTGCAGCCAACATAAGTAAGCGCTATCAGTTGACTAGTGTATATTCCCGTAGCAAGGAGCGGGCAAAGCACTTTGGTCAGCATTATGGTGCTACGGAATTCTTTGACGACTTAAAGGCGTTTTTTACGCAGGGTTCCTTTGACGTAGTTTACATTGCTTCACCGAATAGCTGCCATTTTGACCAGGCAAAATTGGCCATTGAAAACAATAAGCAGGTGATTGTTGAAAAGCCTGCTTTTGTCAATCCACAACAATTTCAAACGCTCCGGGATTTACTGCAAAAGCACCCCAAAGTACATCTGGTAGAGGCGGCACGGCATATGTACACGCCGCTGTACCAGTTGGCAAAGGATAAGGTAAAGTCAATGCAGACGATCCAGGGTGCCACCATCACAACGATGAAGTACTCGTCACGATATGATAAGGTCTTGGATTTGTCGAGTAAGACGCCGAATATTTTCAACCCCGATTTTGCTGGTGGGGCCTTAATGGATCTAGGAGTCTATGGTGTGTACTTAGCAGTAGACTTGTTTGGTCTGCCGAAAGCCACTCACTACTACCCGACCATGATCAGGAGTGGTGTCGATGGCAAGGGCGTGGCCATTTTGACTTACGCCGGATTTACCGTCACACTTAACATTGGCAAAACCGCTAATTCTTATTTACCAACCGAAATCTATGGCCTAAAGGAAGCGGTGGTGTTCGATAATGCCTTCGATACCCGCCGTATCAGCTACTATGACAGTCACCAGCAAGAGCATGAATTGATCCCTGACCACTTGTATGGCAATACCATGCTCGACGAAATGCTGGCATTTGCAGACATGTTTGAAAAGCCAAACGAAAACGCGGTGCAGGAGCGCTATCGAAAACAATTAACTCTGGCAAAACAGGTTAACGACGTGATGTATGCTTTACGTCAATCGGCTAATTTAACATTCCCGGCAGATTAACTAATTCGAATGCTGGTGCTGTGCTGCAAATTAACCGCAGCGTAACGAGTTCGCTTTTCAGATAAAACAGTCGATTAAAGATAGAGGATGATTCGCTTGATAGAAGCATTTGAAAAACATTTTAAAGAAAAAGGCTACCAGCAGCCAACAACCATTCAGACGGCGGTGGCTGAACCGTTGGCGGCAGGAAAAACGGTCATGGGAATTGCCCCGACTGGCTCCGGTAAAACCCTGGCATTTACCTGGCCGCTGCTGCCGCGCTTAGAAGCAGGCGCTGGTATCCAGCTATTGGTTTTAGAGCCGTCACAGGAGCTGGCCTTACAGACGACCCGGGTGATGCGGGAATGGACCGGCTTGATTGGCTTGAAGGTGCAGTCATTAACCGGCGGCGCTAACTTACGGTGCCAACGGGAACGGCTACGTAAGTCACGCCCTGATGTGGTTGTGGGTACGCCAGGACGGGTCCTGCACCTCTTGGATAATCGCTACTTAAAACTAGATGATTTGAAGACAATGGTGATTGATGAAGCCGACGACTTGCTCACGGATGATACCCAAGCCGTAGTCGAAGACATTGAACGTCAAACCCCACTGGATGCACAGTTGGCCTTCTTCTCGGCTACTATGTCACCACAATTAGCTCAGGCAGAGGTGATTTTTGGCAAGGATGTCATTAAGTGTGACGTTCGCAAGCAGGATCACAGTCGTGGCCCAGTCCAGCATGGCCTCTTATATGCCCGCACGATGGCGCAAAAGGCACAGGTATTGGAACAGCTGAGCTACACCAAGAATTTCCGCGCGTTAGTCTTCTTCTCCAGCATTAAGACTTTGCACTACACTGCCAGTCGTTTACGGCATGATGGGGTGAGTGCGGCTTCTCTTGGTGGTCGGCAACGGCAAGTGGAACGCGAAAAGGTGATGCGGCAGTTCCGCAAGCACCAGGTTAAATTGCTGCTGACAACGGATGTCGCTGCTCGGGGATTGGACATTCCCAAGCTGCCGGCGGTTGTTAACTTTGAACTGCCCACTTCAGTTAACGAGTACATTCACCGGACGGGGCGGACTGGTCGGCAAGGCGAACCCGGTCTCGTTATTAATATGGGTGATGACCACGATTTCCGTGACCTGAAGCACCTATTGGCTGATACGGAATACAAATTGGAGCCAATGTCGATCAACGCGCACCGTTTGACCACGGGTAAGAGTAGCCGTAATAAGGATGCCGAGCCCGTTCGCAGTCAAAACAACCGTCAATTGCGGCAAGGGCAGCATCGACGTGAAGATAGCGTGCAAAAGACAGTCCACCGTACCCTGGACCGCTTTAGCAAACCAACCAAGCGTCGGCATAAAAAACAACGGAAAAATAAGGGCATTCGTCTGCGCCATCGCCGTGAGCATGCCGACCAATAATGTCTTTACATGATTTAATAAGCATGGGATAATTTTCTTATGCTGGTTCCATAGTATAACTGGATAGTACGTCCGCCTCCTAAGCGGCTGATCCCGGTTCGAGTCCGGGTGGAACCATCAAAATAGGGACCTGGAAGGTGATGATGCTTTCCGGGTCCTTTTCTTTACCAGTTAGTGATTTGCTATTAGTGCCTGTAGTGAGGTCTCATTTATGCAGGAGGGGTTTTAACTTAATTTCATAAAAAGATCAAATTTTCATGAATAAAATGGGTTACAATTAATATATTAATATTTTTTAAGGTGGTGAAAAAATGGCACAGCTGCGTACGATGATTTTATTTGGGACCAAGGCCGAAGTTATCAAAATGGCGCCAGTAATTAAATTAATGCAAGACGACCCCGATAACTTTAAGCCAATCGTCGTCCTCGCTTCGCGGCAATACCAGCAGCTGCACCAAGCCGTTAGCTACTTTAATATTGAATCCGACTTCGATTTAAATGTCAGCTCTGCGCGTGAAATTGGGGCGATTGAGCATTTATCACAGCTGTTACATAATTTCCAAACGGTTATTAGTGCTGCACAGCCCGATTTGTTACTGGTCATCGGTGACACCATGACCACGCTCGCGGCTAGTTTGTCGGCTTTTTATAACCATTTACCGGTCGCACACATTGAGGCTGGATTGCGGACGGACAATAAGTACCGGCCATTTCCGGATGAATTACAGCGGCGTTTAACGGATGAGCTGTCGAACATTTACTTCGCTCCCACAGTCAGTGCACGCGATAATCTGCTGAAGGAGAATGTCGCTAATGACCGTATTTTTGTCACGGGTAACCCGATCGTTGATACTGTGAAGGAAAATTATCGTGAAGATTACCACAGTGAATTATTAGTGTCGATTCCAGAGAATCACCAGTTTATTTTGGCAACGATGGGACGGGTCGAATATACTGGCTTGCCAATGGAGCGGGTCTTCCGCACGCTGCGTGACATCATTGAAACCAATCAGAACCTGGAATTGATCTGTCCCGTAGCGACCGATTCGGAGGCCTTTACTATTGCTACCAGTATTTTGGCCGGCCGCGACCGCATTCATGTCATGCCATTAATGAACTTAGGCGACTTTTTGAATACGGCAGCCCGCAGCAACTTTATCTTAACGGACTCCGCCGGGACGGTTGAAGAAGCCTCGGTCTTTCACAAACCAGTACTGTTATTACGGGACGTAACGGAACGGCAGGAAGCAATTAAGGCTGGCACGGCACGAGTAGTGGGGACTGATCCGACCAGCATTCAACAGGCAGTATTCGACTTGCTGAACGACCATCACTTATACAAGAAAATGACGTCTGCTGGTGATCTGTTTGGTGACGGCCACGCCGCAGAACGTATCATTAAATTACTGAAAGAACATTACTAAAAATCAAAACAAAAACTTGTTGCGCTTTTGCCGGTCTGGATCGTAGTGGCCATCATTTGAAGCCCGTCTTCGCCGGTCTTCAAACTGAGGCTTCGACTAAGCATTACCATGCTAAGTCGAATTTCACTACTGAGACCGGCAAGAGATCACAAGTTTTTTTGCAACATTTCATGCTAGATAAAATAGCTATCTAAAATAAATTAATGTTGTTGTGAAGCAAGCTTTGACACATGAAAACGGGATTCCGCTGATATGTGGAATCCCGTTATTTTATTTACTCGCGATATTTTCGTTGTTTTTGAAAATTAACCACTTAGAGAAGATGTAGTTAGCAATGATTACGACCACGTTATCCAGTGTTTTGACGATGAATTGCTGCAGTGACGACCGCAATCCTAAGACGCTAACACCGACCCACATGAAGGCCATATCAATCAGGAGCGTTAAGCCACGGTAGAAGAAGAATGAGGTTATTTCGACTACAAATGCTTTAACGGTCGTGTAATGCGAGCCGAATACCCACACTTTGTTGGTAAAGTAAGCGGCTAAGACTGATAAGAACCAGGCAATCACAGTGGAGACTTCATAGTTCCAGTGCCAAACTGGACTCATAATTTGGTAAGAACCAATATTAATGATCGTCGTAACAACGCCCCAGAAGAGGTAGGCGATAATCGATTTATATTTTTGCCAAAGCTTTTTGATTAACTCCACTACCATCCACCTACTTTACTTTGCTCAGTAAGTCATCCACAAATTTATCGAGTGTCTTTACGTCATCTTCATCGGGTGTCAGGTTGATGTGGACATTTTCCGCACCTTTAGTGGCACCGGCTTCGTCAAAGGCCTTGCCGAATTTATCAACGGCCATGCAGTAGTATTCGCCATAGTAGGTATCACCAGAACCAGCGACACCATAGACTTTGCCCTTTAGATTACTTTCCCTGAGGTCGTCATAGAAATCAAGGCCTTCATCGGGAAGGGCACCTTCGTCATAGGTGTAGGGACAAACAATGCACAGGTCAGCCTGTTCGAAGTCAGCGACGTCGGCAGTGGAGATTTCACTTTCTTCGACTTCGACGTCATGGTCTTCTAGTACATCAGTAATGATATCGGCAACGTCTTCATTGTTACCTGTAATAGTGGCGTATACGACTACAGCTTTCATGGCAAACACTCCTCAAGAATTTTAATAGCAACTGACAGTATAGCACAAAAGGGTCTGAGTGCTATACTAGTAGTCGAGACTGAAAACAAGGAGTAATTTAGACAATGATTAGTTTAAAGTCGCCACGCGAAATTCGCGCGATGGAAGTAGCTGGAGCTGGTTTAGCCGGCATGCACCTCGGCTTGCGTCACATTATCAAGCCAGGTATTTCCAGCTGGGTAATTGAAGAGTTTGCCCGTAAGTATTTCAAGGCCATCAATGCTAAAGCAGAACAAATTGGCTTTGAAGGATACAAGTATGCTACCTGTGTCAGTGTTAATGATGAAATTTGTCACGGCTTTCCACGTAAAAAGCTGATTTTAAAGGACGGCGACCTGGCAAAGGTTGATACCGTTATTTCCATTGATGGTTTCTTCTCTGATTCTTGCTGGTCATACGGTGTTGGTGAAGCTAAGCCTGAAATTAAGAAGTTAATGGACGTTACCCATCAGGCCTTGTACATGGGCATTGACCAATGTGTTCCGGGTAATCGGATTGGTGACATCGGTGCGGTTATTCAGCATTACACGGAAGACGAAAATGGCTATGGTGACGTGCGGGAATTCGTCGGTCACGGTATTCAGCCAACCATGCACGAAGATCCAATGGTTCCCCACTATGGTGAACACGGTCAGGGTCTGCGTTTGCGTAACGGCATGACCATCACGGTTGAACCAATGATTAACACTGGTACTTGGGAAGCCGATACGAGTGATCCAAGTGGCTGGTTAGCTAAGACTGCTGATGGTGGCTGGTCATGCCAGTACGAACACACTTTGGTGATCACCAATGATGGTCCAAAGATCTTGACTTCTCAGAATCCAGAAGCGGATGCTAAGTACATGTACGATGACAATTATGCCAAGGAATTAGCGCACTACGGCGAAATTGCTGCCAAAGTAGCTAAGGAATTCGAATAATTGATTCTTAAATTGAATAAAGAGGAGCGTTGATTAGGCGCTCCTTTTTTGTAGGCATTGAGTAACACATGGTAAAATAAAGCAACCACTTAGTTACGATGAAAAAACGAGGAACGGCATGAAAGAACCAGATAAAAGAATCAGACAAAGCGTGTGTTTGTTCATGCATCACTTTCAAATGGCCCAGATTTCTTCTTCGGCAGCCACACTGGCTTACTATACCTTGCTGTCGATTTTTCCGGGAATCCTGATTGTTGGTAACCTGTTACCGATGATGGGAATTGGTGCTAAAGAAGTCTCATCTTACCTCGCATCAGCCATCCCGGAGTCAGTGTATGGCTTTATTGAGCCTATTGTTTATGATTTTCTGCAACATGGTAGTGGTGGCATGCTGACGACTGGTGCCATTGTTGCTTTATGGTCGACGAGCCAGGGAATTGCTGCCTTTCAGCGTTCGGTTAACCATGCTTATGGGGTGGCCGAAAACCAAAATCCGATCATGAACCGGGTCTTGTCGTTTATCTGGATGGTGGTCGTGATCTTCATCCTGTTTGTGTTAGCCATCACTTACGGGATTGGTGAAACGGTTTTGGCACACTTGCAGCCGATCTTTCACTACAACATGAGTTACATTAAGATGTTTACGCAATTGCGGTGGCCAGTAACTTTCATGGGGCTTTTTATCGCCTTAACGCTGCTGTATTACTTTGTCCCGAATGCACACGTGCACTTGCGGTTTGTACTGGTGGGTTCCTTGGTTGTTACCTTGTGCTGGATGGGCTTATCACGGATCTTTTCCCTTTATGCCTACTTCATGAATTCACGAATTATTTCGTACAAGACCATTGGTGCCTTTATGGCAATGATGATTTGGCTAGACTTCTCTGGCATGTTGGTTATGTTAGGCGCCACCATTAATGCGACGCTGCAGGAAATGCACGAAGGCGAGATTACTGAACGGCGACGTTTAGGACAATGGCTGGAGGGCTTTCCTCGGCATCATCGCAAACCAAATAATCATGAACGGCCATGATAACAAAAAAGAGGTCTCTACCACTTATGTGTGGTGAGACCTCTTGGATTATGTACTTACCTTCTTAATGCAGAAAGCAAGCGTATTTGACATGACTAATTACTTCTCGCTGTTTTTCTGCCGGTCATCAAAAATGGTTTCTTCCTTGGTCGTGACGTAATGGGCGCACACAGGCACAACGAACAATTCTTCGTCATCCTTCTTGAAGGCTTTAGCGGATGCTAATGTCTGCATGGACTGACGGACAGCTTTTTCGTCCAAGCCATCCTTGGCATAGTTCAGTTTCAATGTATGCGTCTTACCGAGGGAACCCTTGTAGGTTAAGTTTAGTGTCTTCATCATTTAAAAACCTCCTCATTACTTTTCCAATTCGACTTGTGAAGAAACGGCAATCACGATGTCTTGAATGTCGTCATCAGTCAAACTCTTTAAGGAACTAGTGATGGCTGATAATTGGCCGTCGGAGAGGTCAGGGGCCACGTTGTTAATTACACGGTGGATGGCCTTTTCGCTGGCTGGATTAGTAACCTTCATTTGTAACTTACTGGACTTAAGTGCTTGTTTCATGACAATTTGCTCCAATCATTTTTATTTGGTAAGTGGTGATCACTGCTTACACCTTTAATAACGTTTGAACTGCAAAAATGTAAACGGAGAATTTAAAAATGACGAAAAAAATCAGTAAAATTCAAGCGCAAAAACGTAAGGGACGCTACAATGTCTATTTAGACGGCCAGTATGCCTTTCCCGTTGATGAAAGTGTGTTAATTAAATATCGCTTAATGCGGGGGATGGAAATCGATGATGATTTGGCCGCCAAAATCAGTAATGATGATGCCGTTGCCAAAGCATATTCTAAAATGCTCGACTTTTTGTCCCACCAATTACGAACCGAAAAAGAAGTCCGTCAAAAGATGGTGGCAGATAATGTGCCCCCACAATTTGTGGAACCGGTCATGCAGAAATTGCGGGGACAGGGCTACCTTGATGATTTGAATTACGCACAGAGCTATGTCCGAACCATTATGCGGACTGAGCTGAAAGGCCCACGGGTAATTCGGCAAAACCTGCGGCAGAAAGGCATTGGCGAAATTGATATTGACCGTGCCCTCACACAATTTGATCATGCTAGCCAGGTCGACCGTGCAACGGAATTAGCCAAGAAACTTTACCGTCATTATCAAAAGCAGCCATTACGTCGACAAACCGAAAAAGTAAGACAGGGGTTAATGACCCATGGCTTTGATGGTGAATTGTTTGATGAAATAGAGGATGAAATTGCGCCAGAGCAGGATGCAGACCAACAAGCAGCTATCCTCAATCGGGCGGCTAGCAAAGCTTGGCGCCACTACCAGGGGCAAAAAGGATATGCGCAAAAAATGAAGTTTAAGGCCGCGATGTTTCGTAAGGGCTTTGACTTAGATGACGTGGAACACTGGTTGGAATTGCATACCAATAACGATTAGGTCTTTCCACCACTGTGAGATGCTGGTATCATTAGGAAGATACAGTCAATTAAAACTGTGATTTATAGATTAAGAAATAAGGTTGAATTATGACAGATCGTCAAATCAAAAAACAATCTTTGTGGTACCTTTTTTGGAAACGATTGACAGATATTATTTTGTCGATATTGGCATTGATTGTCTTTAGCCCAATCTTTTTATTTGTCCGGATTGCTGACTATGTAGGGGATAATAAAGGACCACTATTTTATAAACAGACACGGATCGGCAAAAACGGCCGACCATTTAAGATGTATAAGTTCCGCTCAATGGTTGAACATGCGGATGAAATTTTGCATGCTAATAAAAAGCTGTACCAAGAGTATGTGGAAAACAATTACAAGCTTGAACCGGAAGATGACCCACGGATTACGAAACTAGGTCATTGGTTGCGGAAGACTTCTATTGATGAAATCCCTCAATTTATTAACATCTTAAAAGGCGAGATGAGTATTGTGGGCCCACGACCGATTGTTAAGGAAGAACTAAAGGAGTATGGTGACCGGGTAGATAAGTTTTTATCGGTGAAGCCGGGTGCTATGGGTCTTTGGCAAGCAACTGGTCGCAGTAATATTCCTTATCCAGAGCGCTGCGATGTGGAATTATCTTATGTTGATCATGCTTCCTATTGGTATGATGTGAAAATCGTATTTAAAAACGTTATTAGTATTTTTAAGAGTACTGGAGCTTATTGAGGTGAACAACGGTGAAAGTTCAAGTATTAGTTGCAACCCATAAGAATTACGCAATGCCGACAGATCCCATGTATCTGCCGGTTTTTGTTGGTAAGGATCTTCATCCGGACGTGAATCACACCTTTCAAGGTGACAATACGGGCGATAATATCTCAAAGAAGAATGCACATTATAACGAATTAACAGCATTGTACTGGGGCTGGAAGAACCTGGATTATGACGCTTTAGGATTAGTGCATTACCGTCGTTACCTGAGTTTGAATCATCAAAAAGACCTGTCAGCGATTCTGTCGACGGATCAGACCCAAGAAATTTTGAAAATTGCGGACATTATTCTGCCGCAGAAACGTCGCTATTACATTGAAACCAACGAATCTCACTACCTGCATGCTCATGAGCACGCGCCATTTGAGAACCTGCGCCAAGTAATTAAGGAAGATTATCCGGAATACGCCGATTCCTTTGAGAAGGTCATGAAGCGTACCTGGGCGCATATGTTTAATATGTTCATCATGAAAAAGCAACCGCTCGATGAATACCTGACGTGGATGTTTGATGTGCTGGGCAAAGTAGAAGCCAGGACGGATATTTCTAGTTACTCTACTTATGAACAGCGAGTCTATGGCTTCTTGAGTGAATTGTTACTGGATGTGTGGTTGGATCAGCACCAGCAGTACCAAACACAAGAAGTGGATTATGTCTTCATGGAACACACGAATTGGTTTGTTAAGGGTGGTAATTTCCTTAAACGAAAGTTCGTTGGCCACGCTTAATGCTTCGCTAGTGTGTGGATATGGTAAAATATCAATTGTGTTTAATAGATTGCAATGATCGAGGAGGTCATTATGAAAGGTATTATCTTAGCAGGTGGTTCCGGTACTCGTCTGTACCCCATCACCCGTAGCATTTCAAAACAATTGATTCCTGTATATGACAAGCCAATGGTTTATTACCCATTGTCAACGCTGATGTTAGCAGGCATCAGGGATGTATTGATCATTGCTACTCCTCAATACATGCCATTATTCCAAGATCTTTTAGGTGATGGTTCTAGTATCGGTATGAACTTTACCTACAAGGTACAAGAGAAGCCAAATGGTCTGGCGGAAGCATTCATTCTCGGTGAAGACTTCATTGGCAATGACAGTGTTTGCTTGATTTTAGGTGACAACATCTACTATGGCTCTGGTTTATCCAAGCTGCTGCAGTCTGCTGCGCAAAAGACAGAAGGGGCCACAGTCTTTGGCTATCATGTCAATGATCCAGAGCGGTTTGGCGTGGTTGAATTTGATGACCAGATGCACGCTTTGTCGATCGAAGAAAAGCCTAAGCACCCAAAGAGCAATTACGCCATCACTGGTTTATACTTCTATGACAATAATGTGGTTAACATTGCTAAGGAAATCAAACCGTCTGCTCGTGGTGAATTAGAAATCACTGATGTCAACAGTGAATACCTGCGTGAAGGTAAACTGGACGTTAAGCTGATGGGCCGTGGCTATGCATGGTTGGATACTGGTACACATGATTCAATGCTGGAAGCATCCAACTTCATTGCCACTATCGAACGGCGGCAGAACTTGAAGGTTGCCTGCCTCGAAGAAATCGCCTACCGGATGGGTTATATTGATGCTGATCAATTGGTTAAGTTAGCACAACCATTAAAGAAGAATGATTATGGTCAGTACATGCTGCGTTTAGCAGAACAAGGTAAATAAAGGAGTATTTCAAAAATGTCATTAAAGGTTATTGATACGAAATTACCAGGTGCAAAGATCGTTGAAACCGATGTGTTCGGAGACCACCGTGGCTTCTTTACAGAAACTTACACCAAGAACAAGTTTGAAAAAGCGGGAATTAATATTGAATTCACTCAGGATAATCAATCCCTGTCTGTAGAGCCAGGTGTCCTGCGGGGCATGCACTACCAATTAGCTCCGTACTCACAAACTAAGCTGCTGCGTGCGGTTACCGGTGCCATTTACGATGTGATCGTCGATATTCGTAAGGGCTCACCTGCATTTGGCCAGTGGCAAGGCTTCATCTTAAGTGAATGGAACCACCTTCAATTATTGGTACCAAAGGGCTTTGCTCACGGCTTTGTTACCTTAACACCAAACGTAAATGTTGCTTACAAGGTTGACGGTTACTATTCTCCTGAAGCTGATCGGGGGATTGCTTTTGATGACCCTGACTTGGCAATTGATTGGCCAATGCCAACTGACCACCTGATCTTATCCGAAAAGGACCAGCATCACCCATCATTTAAGGATGCTGAAATGAACTTTACTTACGAGGAGGACAAGTAAGATGAACATTTTAGTTACTGGTGGTGCTGGCTTTATCGGTAGTAACTTTATCCACTACATGTTAAAGGCACACCCGGATGATAATCTGGTTAACTTAGACCTGTTAACTTATGCTGGTAACATTCACAACCTGGATGACATTAAAGATAATCCACATTACCATTTTGTGAAGGGTAACATTGTTAACCGCGAATTGGTTACTCATTTAGTTCACGAATTTAGCATTGATCACATTGTGAACTTTGCAGCGGAATCACATGTTGACCGTTCAATCCTGCACCCCGAAATCTTTGTTGAAACTAATGTGCAAGGTACTTTGTCATTACTGGAAGTTGCCAAGCATGAAGGAGTTGAAAAGTTCCTGCAAGTTTCTACCGACGAGGTTTATGGTACGTTGGGCAAGACCGGTTACTTTAAAGAAACCACGCCGATCGAACCAAACTCACCATACTCCGCTTCCAAAGCTAGTGCTGATATGGTGGTACGGGCTTACCACAACACTTACGGTTTGAATGTCAACATTACTCGTTGTTCTAACAACTATGGCCCTTACCAATTCCCAGAAAAACTGATTCCATTGATGGTATCCAATGCGATGGATGGCAAGAAGCTGCCAATTTATGGTGATGGCAAGAATATTCGTGATTGGCTATATGTCACAGATCATTGCCGTGCGATCGACCTCGTATTGCGGAAGGGCAAGCCAGGTGAGGTTTACAACGTTGGTGGCCACAACGAACGCAACAACAACGAGATTGTTAACTTGATCATCAAGCACTTGGGCGCTTCAACGGACTTGATTGAATATGTTAAAGACCGTCCGGGACACGATAAGCGTTACGGTATCGACCCGACTAAGATCGAAACTGAATTAGGTTGGAAGCCTGAATACACCTTCGATACTGGGATCATTAAGACCATTGATTGGTACACCAGTCATGAAGATTGGTGGCGTCCACTGAAAGCTAAGGCCAAGTTAAAGTAAAAAATAAGGGGAGGGGGCTTCACTCCCTCTTTTTTTGGAGGTTAAATAATGGCTGATTATGTTATCACCGGTGCCAAAGGGCAGTTAGGCACGGAAATGTGCAAGCTCCTTGATAGTAAAGGAATCAAATACGCTGCTTTTGGTTCTGATACTATGGATATCACCAATGCTGAACAAACGATGAATGTGATTAAGGCTGAACGGCCTAAAGTCATTTTCCACTGTGCTGCTTTTACGGCTGTGGATGCGGCTGAAGACGAAAAGAAGCAGCTTAACTGGCAAGTCAATGTTGACGGTACACAGAATGTGGTCGCTGCAGCAAAGACCGTCGGAGCTACGATGGTGTACATCAGCACCGATTACGTATTCGATGGTACTAACCAGGGTGAATATGCTGATGATGCTGCTACTAATCCGAAGAACGAATATGGTAGGGCAAAGTTGGCTGGCGAAGAAGCAGTATGCCAAACATTAGATAAGTACTACATTGTGCGTACATCCTGGGTTTTTGGTCAGTACGGTCATAACTTTGTCTATACAATGTTGCGCCTGGCAGAAAGTCATGATAAATTAACGGTTGTGAATGATCAGGTTGGTCGTCCAACCTGGACTTATACTTTAGCTAACTTTATGCTGTATCTGATTCAGCATGATTGTGATTACGGTACCTACCAGTTATCTAATGAAAATAGCTGTTCTTGGTACGAATTTGCAAAAGAAATATTGAAAGACAAACCAGTGGATGTGGAACCCGTTACATCAGAACAGTATCCACAAAAGGTATATCGCCCGCGGCACTCCATCATGAGTCTGCAAAAGGCAGAAGCAACTGGTTTTAAGATCCCAACTTGGGAAGAAGCATTGAATGAATTTTTAAACGAAATTGATTGACTTTAAGTGAGGAAACATTGTGGTATCAAGGTTGAGAAACAAGTGGCAAACAATCATGAACACAGAAATTACAGGTGAAAGCTTGTATATGTTTGCGTTTGTTGTGGTACTGTTTGTGTCTTTTATTATTAACACCACTTTCATGTCGTATTTAGTGGTTAAATATTTAAACTATATTGCCTATTTAATGGTCGGATTATTACTCATAAAAATAGTAACTTTTGATCATTATCAGTGGTGGCAATTATTGATACTATTTGGAATTTTTGGACTGGCAGTAATTTCTTGGCGTAAAAGTAAGATCACATCTTTAATGATTATGACTGCATTTGTCATTGCCGCGCGTAATGTAGATTTTGATAAGATAATACATACGTATCTTTGGGTTAATGGTATATTACTTAGTATGACGTTTCTATACTCAGTAATTGGCGTTATTACCAATCTAACGTACTATCGTAGCCGTATTCCTCGTTTAGCTCTTGGAATTGATTATCCAACAGACCTTGCAGCGTATGTGCTATATTGGATCTTTGCCTGGTGTTTTTATCACTATGAGGATTTAACTTTTCGGGATTATTTTGTCATTGTAATTGTTGATTTGTTAATGTTTTTAGTCACAAATGCAAGATTAGACGGCTTAATGATATTACTTTTTATTATTACTATTTTGCTTGCTAAGAGGGCTGATAGCGGGAAAAAGATATCTATTAATATTTGTAAAACCTTTTGGTTTTTGAATATTGTTCTTCCATACGTATATTTCCTGTTCAATTACTTCTATTCCGGTGATAATGGCATCATGCGCCGCATAAACGGATTATTGTCTGGACGACTGGAATTAGGGAGACGTGGTCTTAACACATACGGATTAACAGTTTTTGGACAACATATTGCAGAAAGAGGATGGGGAGGATCTAGTGGATTGAAAATGGCCAAAAAGCAACCATGGAGATACTTCTTTATTGACTCATCTTATATGCGTTTACTTTTAATATATGGACTATTAATTGGAGCCTTAGTGGTTGTCGTTATCATAGCTATTTCAATAAGATCAACATTGAAACATGAATATTTGCTTACAGCAATTATGCTAATGATTACTATTAGCAGTTTAATAGATCAACACTTATTAGAAATCACGTTTAATCCATTTTTGATAGCGTTACTAGCTAATAATGTTAATTACGGCGTAAAAGGAGATAATTATGAATAGTAAACAAAGTCTAGCTAACATTTCAAAAATAATTTTAAAAAACTTAATTATTATCGTAATTTTTATGATTTTAGGTGGCGGCTGTGCTGGCTTGTATGCAAAGCATAAACAAACTACGTCTTATTCCGCTAGAACAAATATTGTTATTGGTCATAACCTGGATAGAAATAATTATCGTAATTCCACGGTTATGTCTGATTTAAACATGATGGATACTTATGAAGACCAGATTAAAGATCCGCAAGTTATGCGTAAAGCACATTCATTACTACCTAAGAAGTTACGTTATAGATATAATGTCAGTGACTTGACCAAAGATACTCATACAAGTAGTGAAGATCATTCATTGGTTATGGAAATCAGAGTTACCACTGATAATCCTAATGCTTCTACTAAAATTGCTAACTCAGTTGCCCATGCATTTAAGGATGAGTTTAGAAGTATGAATCCAAGTTCTGCGGAAGTTAAATTGTTAGCTCCTGCAAGAAAGAGTGATGCTGTAAGTAGGACATCACCATCAGCTAAAAAATATGCAGTTTTGGGAGCAGCTTTAGGTGCTTTAATTGGGATGCTAATTGCCTTTGGCTGGACAAGCTATAAGAAGATCAACTAGGTTCTTGAGGTTGCATTATGGAAAAGCAGGTTGCAATTTTAATGTCCACTTATAATGGTGAACAATATTTAGGTGAACAAATTCAATCGATAGTTGACCAAACCTATAGTAACTGGCATCTATACATTCGTGATGATGGTTCCAAAGACAATACAACAAATATTATTAAGTCATATGCTGAAAAAGACGATCGAATTACATTTTTTAATGAAAAGAAAATTCAAAATGTTGGCGTTGTAAAATCGTTTATGGAACTTCTTGACAAGACTGATGCAGATTTTTATATGTTTTCTGATCAAGATGATTTGTGGCTACCAGATAAGATCGCTGAAACTCTACAATGTATGGTTAAACAACCTTATCAGCAGATGCCAATTTGTATACATTCTGATTTAAAAGTAGTAAATGAAAGGTTACAGGGTACGCATAGGATGAATGGCGACCGCGTGTGGCATGATTTTTATCATTTAATGTTTCGAAATTGTGTCACTGGTTGCACTATGATGATTAATCAATCACTAAAAATTGAAGCAGAAAATGCACGTACTGATCTTAGCAAAGTATACATGCATGATTGGTGGCTCGCGCTAATTGCTTCTGCGTTTGGTAAAGTAGTCTATTTAGATGAGGCTACATTACTATATCGTCAACATGGTGATAACGTGATGGGAAGTTATGAAACCAGGTCAGTAAGAAATTACCTACATCGAGCTTTGCACCAGAGTGCTGACTTAAAGCGTACAAAGGGAGCTTTTATGATGATTAATGAATTCAAGCACGTTTATGGTGACAAACTGAATGGGAAGAAGAAAAAGTATGTTAGTGAATATGCTAAAGTGTTTTCCGGAGGTACGCTAATTACTAACTTATGCTTAGCTATAAAATTACCTCCTGTGAAAGACACACTAAAAGGTAAAATATTTACAACGTATCTTATGACTGTATATGCTAGAAAACTACGAGAATGATTTAGGAGATAGGTAATCATGTCTAAATATGACTATTTAATAGTAGGTTCCGGATTGTTTGGTGCTGCTTTTGCTTATGAGGCTGCTAAGCGTGGCAAACATGTTAAGATGATCGAAAAGCGTGATCACATTGCCGGGAATATTTACACCAAAGAGGTTGATGGAATTCAGGTTCACGAATATGGTGCTCACATTTTCCATACTTCGAACAAAAAAATCTGGCAGTACGTTAACCAGTTTGCTGAATTTAACCGGTACACGAATTCACCAGTCGCTAACTACAAAGGACAGATGTATAACCTGCCTTTTAATATGAACACTTTCAATGAGATGTGGGGTACCAGCACGCCGAAGGAAGCTCTTGCAAAAATTAATGAGCAGCGGCAAGAGATGGCTGGGAAAAAGCCTCAGAACCTGGAAGAACAGGCAATCTCTTTGATTGGCCGTGACATTTATGAAAAGTTAATCAAAGGCTACACAGAAAAGCAATGGGGACGTAAGGCAACCGAACTCCCATCATTCATTATTCGCCGTTTGCCGGTTCGTTTAACCTATGACAACAACTATTTCAATGATAGCTATCAAGGTATTCCGATTGGCGGGTACACACAGATCGTTGAGAAGATGCTAGCTAGTGACCTCATTGATGTGGAATTAAACACTGATTTCTTTGATCATAAAGATGAATATGTCAGTGAATTTCCTAAAATTGTCTTTACCGGGATGATTGATCAATACTTCGATTACAAATTAGGCGAGTTACAATACCGGAGCTTACATTTTGAAACTGAAGAATTAAATGAAGACAATCACCAAGGTAATGCAGTGGTTAATTATACGGATGCGGAAACGCCATATACGCGTATCATTGAGCACAAGCACTTTGAATTTGGCAAGGGTGATAAGGGTAAGACAATCATTACTCGCGAATACCCAGCTGATTGGCATCGTGGTGATGAGCCATACTACCCAATCAACAACACTGAAAATAACTCACTCTATAAAGAATATGCTAAATTAGCAGAAAAAGAGGCTCCTAATGTAATATTTGGTGGTAGACTTGGTCAGTATCGGTATTACAATATGGATCAAGTACTTAATGCTGCATTAATTGCAGTTGATAAGGAGTTTAAAGATTAACTATGAAGGTCATCAAAAACTATTTGTATAATGTGATTTACCAGGTCCTCTTATTATTGGTGCCTTTAATCACAGTTCCATATATTTCACGGGTTTTGGGCCCAGATTTAGTCGGAATTAATTCTTATACGAATAGTTGGATGACCTTTTTTATGCTTTTTGGGCAAATGGGCATTGCTCTATATGGGAATCGTGAAGTTGCTTATCATCGTGAAAACAAGGAAGATCGATCACGTATTTTCTGGGGCATTGAGGTATTGCAAGCGATAACTATTTCCGCTGCATTAATTGCATATTTGGTTGCAGTATTTCTTTTCAGTTCTACTTTCAAGCGCTATTTCTTACTTCAATCTTTATGGATCATTGGTGCCGGGATTGACGTTTCTTGGTACTTTATGGGGATGGAGGACTTTCAAAAGACGGTTCTTCGTAATATGATCGTTAAATTAATCTCCGTTGCTTTGATCTTTACGTTAGTCAAAGGCCATAATGATCTGGGCAAGTATATTGTTTTGTTAGGAGCTTCAAGCTTAATTGGTAACTTGTCCCTGTGGCCGTACTTACGAAAAGAGGTTTCTTGGGTGCCTATAAGAAGTTGGCATCCATTTAAACATTTTTATCCAGCTTTTTTGCTTTTTGTCCCTACAATTACCACGCAAATTTATCTGGTAGTTAATCGTCTAATGCTTGGTAAAATGTCAACACAAAATCAATTGGGACAATTTGAGAATACGGATAAAATTGTAAAAGTAGTTCTAGCTGTTGTTACTGCTTCTGGTCAGGTTATGTTGCCTCATATTGCCAATAAATTTTCTAATGGAGACGTGAAAGGTATACGACAAAGTTTGTATAATTCTTTTGATTTTATCACTGCATTAGCGGTTCCGATGATGTTTGGTCTCATGGCAATTGCTAAGCCATTAGCACCTTGGTTTTTAGGGCAAGCATTTGCTCCAGCTGGGGAACTTATGATGATTGAAGCTCCAGTAATATTATTTATTGCGTGGAGTAACGTAACTGGAACACAGTATTTAATGCCAGTTAATCGAACGAATGAGTATACTATTTCCGTTACATCAGGCGCTGTGGTTAACATTGTATGCAACTTGTTCTTAATTGCTGCATGGGGAGCAAAGGGAGCTGCTTTAGCAACTGATATTTCTGAATTAGTGGTAACCAGTGTACAGTTATACTTTATAAGAACAACCATAAGTCGTAGAAAATTATTTGGCCCAACTTGGAAATACATTTTGTGTGGCTTCATTATGTTTATTGTTGTATATAGATTGGCATTAACGATTCATATGAGCATACCAAATTTATGTGTAGAGGTTTTTGCTGGATTTATTATCTATACACTGGGGTTAATCATATTAAAAGCTCCTATCATACAACAAGCTAAATCATTGTTAACATCTGGTTTTAACAAAATTAAGTGATTTATTTTTCAGAAACTGTAAAGTTAAATTTTAATTAACTAAAATACATAATTATTAATTCTAATTGGGAGAATTTTTATGACTGTTTATGTAGTAACACATAAGAAATTTGAATATCATTCATTACCAAAA